>JANWJD010000001.1 GCA_025449555.1 Chloroflexota bacterium
GAGATCCTGGTCCGACATAAGGATAAGCTCGTCACAGTGTCCGAGAAGCTCATGAGCCTCGAAACCATCGAAGGCATGGCCTTCGATGAGATCATGGGCCTGGCGCAGGCCGCCAGCACGTACTCAGCGTAAAACCGACTGAACACCTGCCGGGGATCGACGAATCGATCCCCGGCATCATTATTTATGCGAAGTACTGATGCAATACGATGGAGTTATCGACTTCGTGCTCTCCGCGCTCAATCGCGAGGATGAGCTTCGCTCCCTCGGACGTTCGACAGTCCACCGAGATCCCTAACTTGCTGAATATCTCGGCTCGACTCGGGTCCTTGATTCGACTGATCACGCGCGGTACGTGAAACGCGTGCTGAGCTATCTGACTCGCCGTGATGTTCCGGTTGTCTCCGCTGGTCGCTGCCACGAAGGCATCCGCGGACTCTATGCCCGCCGAACGCAACACATCCTGATCGACTGCATTCCCGACGAAGGTAGCGCCTGTAAAGTCCTCAGGTAGACGTGAAAACGCTGAAACCTGCCAGTCTATGATCGTAACTTCGTGGCCCGCCTCCGACAACATGGTTGCGAGGCGTGCGCCGGTACGGCCACAGCCCATGATTACAACGCGCATTTGAGACCCCTTATGTGAACCACACCGGCCGACAAGACCTCACTCCCGTCTGGGAATGTTCGAACTGAGCTATCCGGTGAGCCCTTCTCGAAGATTGAACAGCTCGAGATCCGTGCGCTTTTCAAGCTGCTTCGCCTGCAGGTACGCGTGGAAATATTGCTCGTAGCGACTTTCATTTGTATCCCCGTTTCGTTCCATCTCTCGGAGGAGTGAAAGCCACTCTTGCGTCGCGGCGGACGCGGTTTTGTATTTGTCCTCTAACCGTCGGAACTCGGAATCACTTCGTGCGCCGGATCGGCGACGCAGCAAATCGGAGAAACGACCGACGGGCGAGTCTGTCCTCGCACGTGCCATGCCGGAGTACTCCAGAAACTAACAGGGTTCATTGCTGGGCATGAGCTTGTCACGACCAGTCAACGGATTGAGCTGTTGGATCGACTGTCTTTCCCGTCCGCCGCCCAAGTCACTGGGAGGAAGCGCGCTGGAACCGTCCGGTGTCCGGGTCATAAATTCCGCCACGGTGTCGACGTTTCCCGAAGCCAGCGCGAGCGTGAACTCTAAAAAGCAGTCGTTGCAAAGTCGGTAAGCACCATACAGCGCCGATCCAGCGGCGGCCTTTTCTTGATCGCAACTGTGGCAATGCATGGCGCGGTTAAGCTCAACACCGCGCTCGACACGATCATCCGCCATCGAGCGGACGACTCGTACGATCCGGTCGCGAGACTCATTAGAGAGCTCGATTGGTTCTCGTTTGGCCAAGATGGCCCATCCCCTCATTGTCGCGCATAGATGGCCTAGTATATCAGAGAGGAAAAGGGGAGAAGCAGTACGGACGCTCGTCAGCATGTGGCCGCAATTGTCAATCCTGCGGCAGCAAGCGGGCGTTCGCTGCGGACCTGGCAAGCCGTTGACTCTCGCCTGCGATCGGTTGGAATCGTGTCCGACGTCTGGTTCACGCGGGAACCAGGTGACGGCACCGCACGAGCCAGGGATGCGCTGGACGCGGGACATACCACCCTCCTGGCGGTGGGAGGAGACGGAACGCTGCACGAAGTCGTCAATGCACTATGGCAGCAGGGGAGGGTTCGGTCAGACATCCGTGTAGGAGTTGTACCCGCCGGCACAGGTATGGACTTCGCGCGCAATGCACGCATCCGCCGAGGAGTACGGGCCGCTGTCAACCGTGTTGTCCGGGGCGAAGAGAGGCGTTTTGACCTCGGCGCACTTGTCGAGCCTTTCCCCCGCCTGTTTGTCAATTTCGCCGAAGTAGGACTGGGCGCGTCGGTCGTGGCTCGCGAGGCAGCGTTCAGTTCTCGCTGGCCGGGACGGGCCTCCTTCTTTCTGGCCGGCATCGCAGCGGCGGCCAGGGATCATCCCATTATCGGCAGAGTGGTCGTCGACGGAGCGATGGTATACGACGGTCGACTGATGAGTCTGGTAGTTGCCAATGGCGCCTGCTTCGGGGGAGGAATGAAGATTGCGCCCCCGGCTCGAATGAGCGACGGCCAACTCGACGTGGTCCTGCTCGGCGACCTGTCCCGGGTCGAACTGGTCTCGCAGGCGTGGAAGCTCTATCCCGGCACTCATCTCCGTAGCCCTCACGTCCATTGGATGCAAGGCACGGATGTGACGTTTACACCGGAATCGCGGGGTCATATCGACCTCGATGGGGAATTGTATGACGGTGGCCCGAGTCGGATAACGGTTCACCAGGCGGCGCTTCGTGTGCTGGTGGATCCCGGGCCGCGACAAGTTTCGTGATAAACTGTTGGAAATGAACGCAGGCCAACTGTGCCTGCGTTTCTTACTAGGCGGAGAGTTTGTGCGCTACCTTCTCACGACAGCTCTACTTGCCCTGGCAATTGCTGGGTGCTCACCCAGTTCTTCCCCGCCGGCTCCAACGCCTACCGGCTCTACAGCAGGCAGCGGGGCGACGGGGATCCCATCCCCTACTCGGATCGTACGAACCCCGCACCCGGTTTCAGTTGCCGTGGACCGAGGTTTCGCTCAAGTGGTGCGTTCGCTCTGTGCGGCATTTGCCCGCAAAGACCCGGCGTCGGTGACGCGCGATCTTCCGTACTACCAGTACAACAGCGGCCTTCGGTACGGCATGTTGGGAGACGGAGAAGGACAAACGGGGGACCCCAGTTTGATGGCGACCTGGCTGGCACATTCGTCCGTTCGCTGTGCCCTTCAATCGTCCGGCAGTCATGGCCACGGCACTGTTCTTGCCACCGGTTGGCCATTGCGGGGCGGGTCGGCGTTGATCGAATTCGACACCTATGCAGGACGGTGGAAAATCAACGATTTTACGTTTGGACCGTACGGAGCGCTGTATCGCGCGCTTCAGACTGCCCGCCCCATCGTTCGGTATGCGGGATAGGCTGCCCATCGTGCAACACATCGCGCTGCTCTCATTGCACAGTTCGCCGATTGCCCCTCTGGGTCGCTCAGATGCCGGCGGAATGAACCTCTACGTACGCCGGCTGGCGGACGAACTGGCGTCACACGGGCTACTCGTCGATGTGTTCACGCGCCGCACGGACACCCAACTCCCCGCAGTGGTCGAGTTAGGCCCACGAACTCGTTTGGTCCATCTCAACGCCGGGCTGCCGCAACTCGAACCAAAGGAACGATTACCACGGCTTATCCCGACGATGGCGCACGGCCTGGAATGCTTTGCGCGAACTCAGGGCATCGAGTACGACATCCTTCACTGCCACTACTGGATCTCCGGTCTCGTCGGTCTACTCTGCCGCGAAACGTTGGGTGCGCCGGTCGTCTCGATGTTCCATACCCTGTCCAAAGTGAAATCCCAGTACGCCGGCGATGACGCGGGAGCCGACTCGGTGCAGCGGGTTGATGGAGAACGGGATGTGCTGTCCGGTTCCGACGCCATAGTAGGCGCGACTCCGCTCGAGCGAACGCAGTTGATGCGGCTGTATGGTCGGGCGCCACAGGCATTTACCGTGATTCCTCCCGGCGTGGATCCGACTATCTTTCGACCATATTGCACGCAGTCGAGTCGCCGCGAACTGGGAATCGAGGCGGAGAAGGTTATCCTCTTTGTCGGGCGCCTGGACCCGATGAAACGACTCGATCTCCTCCTGCGCGCCATTTCATTGCTTCCACCTTCGCAGCTCGACGGTCTGCGCGTGCTGGTCGTCGGGGGAAACGACGAAAAGGACCGCATCTCGGCGCAGCATTATCAACGTCTGGCTGCCGACCTCGGACTCCAGCGAATCGTGGAATTGCGGTCGAACGTACCGCAGGAACAACTCGCGTTGTACTACTCGGCGGCTACGGTTTGCGCGATTCCATCCGCGTACGAGTCGTTCGGCATGGTGGCGCTTGAGTCGATGGCCTGTGAGACTCCGGTCGTCGCATTTGATGTCGGTGGCATCGCTACCACCGTGCGGGACGGGTGCACCGGTTTCCTCTCCCGGCCCAGGGACACCATGGAGTATTCCCGGAAGTTGAGTGAGGCGCTGGAGAGCGATTCTCTGGGGAGCATGGGACGGAGGGCCAGAGCGTCAATTCGACCGTACGAGTGGGCCCGAATCGGCCGGCTCACCACGTCGTATTACCAGGAAGTGACTTCCGTCTACAACGATCGCTCGCTGGAGCTGGCAGGAGCAGGTTAGGCCGTGCGGCCCCTTGAAGCGCACTCGATGGAGCGGAAAGTGAGACTTTGTGGGTGATCCACGGGTGTGCATTCTGTGTCCAAGCTCTCTACAATGGCCCCAATGGAATCACGTAACGCGCAATTCAACGCAAAAACGTGCTCCGACGTGCCGCTCTACAACATCCAGGCCGTAGCCGCCGCCACCGGAGTTCCATCGATCACGTTGCGTTCATGGGAACGCCGATATGGCGTCCCGGAGCCAAAACGTGACCCTAAAGGGTATCGATTGTATTCCGATCGCGATATCGCCGTGACGCGGTGGTTGCGCGAGCGAGTGAAAGAGGGGGTCGGAATCAGTCGAGCGGTGAACCTGCTTCACGTTCTGGAGCACGAAGTCCTGGATACGCCCGAGCCATCGACCCTCGACTTCGTCTCACTCCGCACAAAACTGCTGAATGCGATCGCACGGATGGACGATGCGGCCATCGGTCGAATCATTGGGGAGGGATTGACCGTAGCCACGGTCGAGGAGGTTGCGCTTAACCTATTGCAACCGGCGTTGTACGAGGTGGGAGAGCGGTGGGCGACCGGTCAATTGTCAGTGACCACCGAGCACGTCAGCTCCAATTTGATTCGATCGCATGTTTCGCAGTTGCTGCGGATAAGTCCGGCGCCGCTGCGCGATGAGCGGATCATGGTCGCATGCGCTCCCGGCGAGTTTCACGACATCGGGGCTTTGGTGCTCGCGCTCTTTCTTCGCAGACGCGGATTCTACGTCATTTACGGTGGGGCAAACATAGAGGCAGACAGCTTCATCGCAGATGTACTGCGCCTGAATCCGGAAGCGGTGTGCTTGTCGGCTGCTGCTTCGCACACGGCGCAGAGCCTACGAGACGTCTTCATCCAATTGAACTCCAACTACTCCGGTGTGCTCGGATATGGCGGACGCGCGTTTAACGAGCATGATTGGGTGGGAGACAGCATCCCGGGAGCCCTCCTCGGGAGCGACGCGCTCGTCGCAACAGACCGGCTCGAAGCAAACTTCCGACAGCTGCGGGTCAGTTAGCCGGCTCAACTTCTACGACTGCGTTACGTATCGTGCCCACGCCCTCGATTTCGGTCTCGACCACATTCCCGGGCTGCAAGTACTCAGGCGGGGTGCGTGCAAAACCCACGCCGACGGGAGTCCCGGTCGCGATGATCTGGCCGGGAAGGAGCGTCAAGCCTCGCGACAGTGTCGCGATGCATTCGGCTACATCGAAGATCATGTTTCGGGTGGAATCATCCTGTTTGGTAACCCCATCAACCCGCAATTTCACCGCCAAGTTTTGTGGGTCAGGCACTTCGTCGGCCGTAATGATCCACGGGCCGATTGGACATGCTCCATCGAGACTCTTTCCGTAGAAGTACTGGCCTCCGTACCCGAATTGGATGTCGCGGGCGGAAATGTCGTTGAGAACCGTATATCCGAACACGAACTCGAGGGCCTCGTCGCGGGACACTTTCTTCGCTTCGCGACCAATAATCACTGCCAATTCGGCCTCCCAATCCAGCTCCTGTGTGAGCGTGGCATCATACGGGATGTCGTCATACGGACCGATGATCGACGTCAGTGCTTTGGTGAAGAACGTGGGTCTGGCTACTTCCTCTCCACGGGTGCGCGCAGACTCCGCCGCGTGTTCGGCGTAATTTCTCCCGAGACATATCACATTCCCTGGAGGATCAGAGATGGGAGCCAGGAGTCGGACGTCCGTAAACGCATGTCGCTCGTCTGTGGCAACCGGCTTCGATCTGTCAGAAGGGTGCGCCCATAACTCTATGAGTCGTCGCATAGAGAGCGTTTCTGCAGGCAGTCCAGGAAAGCCTAGACGGACCACCTCACTGCCTTCGATCGCACCGATCCGGTGTGGCGATCCGCCCGGGTCCAGATATGTGACCAGCCGCATAGAGAGATCCTCCTCCAAGAATGTGGGTCGACGCTTCCAATGCTCGCATAACCGACCGACGGCTCCAGATCGTGACTACACGCGTTCACGTACACTCAGTGGGCTACCCCCAGATCCTGCATTGGAGATCAATATTGGCCAGAGTGAATACGCTTTTTGATTGCAAGCATGAGACCGTGATCGACGTTCAGATCGACGACGATGTTGTGGTACCGTCCCAGGTTCGTGGTCTCGGGCAGTGCCCCGAGTGCATAGGTGAGGAATCGGCCGTGCCTGTTTCAGGTGTGGCACCACAACCGGGCGGCAAACAACTCGTGCTCGATTCAATCATGCTGATACCGATCGGTTCGTGAGTTCGCGACCGACGTCACGGTCCATCCTGATGCGATTGCAGCCGTAGCGCCTGTACCAGGGACTGGCGCTGCGGGTCGAGCGCGGCTTGAGCAGCCGCCCCTGTCACATCCGGAGCGGTAAATGCGTCATACAGTGGCATGCCGTCCATCCCAGTCGTCGGCGCCTGGAGCAACGTCAGAATAGTGGGCGCGATGTCGTAAATGGTGGCAGGATAGGACGAGTGGATGCCGTGCCGAACGCCAGGGCCGGAGAGGATCAACGGAATGTGCTCCGCATTCCAGGACGGGCCTCCATGGTCACCGCGCCAATTTGTTTCGTTACGACCGACGATGGACGTGTTCTCGGCCAGGAACATGACTACTTGCGGAGAGCTCGGGCTGGCCAATGTTCCGAGCAGAAATTGGTAGGCCGACTCAACGGCCGGAGACGCCAGGGGCCGGCCCCCCGGCGCCCGCACATACTGGAGGGAGCCGGGAGCGCGATAGTACACGGCCCGCACGTACGGATTGCGCAGGCCAACCAGGTTGGCGGCCACAGCGGCCGCCTTCGAGCGGTCTTTCAGCCAGAAATATCCGCCGGAATGGTAATCATAGTCATCCAGTGACGTGCCAGCCCGCTGCACCGCCTGAGCGATGATTTCGTGGGGAATCCGATGATGCAGAGCCAGCATGCCGTGATCGGCCGTGAGCACGAACAGGGTCTGCTTCAGGACGTGAGCTTGACGGAGCGTATCTTCGATCATCCCGATGTCGGTATCGAGTCGGGTCATGAGCTTCCAGGCGAACCACTTGTCCGCGGGTCCTCCGAGCAGATGGCCGAGTGGCCAGTCGAACTCGGGAAGATTGATGATCGTCACGCGTTGGTGCACCTGTCGGAACGACGAGAGTGCCAGTTGGACTGCAAGGTAATCCTGATCGCCTGGCCCCAGGTGAGGCGCATAAGCCGACAGGTATTGAGGTGACAGAACCGACTGAGGCGGAACGTGACGCGGGATGGCGACCGGTTTCCATACCTGATTCTGAATTTCGTAGTACATCAAATAGTCGGCATATGGGCCGCCGACTGAATCCACCGCGTAGTCCTTGTGGCCACTGGTCACTGCCACGGTGGCGGTGGGGTCGGCCTTCTTTAATTCCGAGGCGATGGATGGTACGCCGGAGCGACGCAAGACTTGCTCGAGCTGTCCCTGCTGAATCGGAATCGGATTGGTGGGCTGCTCTCGCAAACCCGCCTGCGTAATCCAGCTAAACGAAATAATGCCGTGACGGCGTGGGAGTGTACCGGTGCCCAGCGAGGCATGCCCGGTTGGTGTTTCAGTCTCGAGCATGCCGTCCCACGCTCTGTCATAGGTCACGCCTTCCCGCTGGAGAGCGGCGATATGCGGGAAATCGGCGAGTTTGAAGTACGCGGGAGGTGAACCGTCCAGGACGAGCATCACGACATATCTCGGCCGCTCCGACAGGACCGGAACCGGATTGGCCGGATCTGCCGGTCCGCTCGTCACGACGCTGCCGGCCGAACGAACGTGGCTGGGGATGAGGAGAAAAATCGAAATCGCAAGGAAGGCGCGGAGCACGAGAGAGTACCTGCGCAAGCACTTTATCCTTTCAACTGCGCCAGTGTATATCGAGCGAGCCTCGGGAGCAGGAGACCGACGACCCACCGCGTTTTACGGGGCCGAAGAGTGCGCAAATCCGCCATTTCTGCTATACTTCAAATACGATAGTAATGGAATTGAAGCGGCAACCCGTCGTGCGGGTTGCTTTTTTGTGAGGAAACATTGGCTTCTCAACGAGACGATATTCGCAACGTAGCTATCATCGCCCACGTAGATCACGGCAAGACCACATTGGTCGATGGAATGCTCAAGCAAAGCAACATTTTCCACGAGCACGAGCATGTCGGCACGTTGATTATGGATTCGAATGACCTTGAGCGCGAGAAGGGTATCACCATTCTCGCCAAGAACACGGCCGTGCGGTACCACGACATCAAGATCAATATTCTGGATACTCCGGGTCACGCCGACTTCGGTGGCGAGGTGGAACGCGTGCTCAATATGGCGGACGGCTGCCTCTTACTCGTTGATGCGGCGGAGGGTCCGATGCCACAGACGCGTTTCGTGCTGCGCAAGGCGCTGGAAATCGGGCTGAAACCAATCGTCGTCATCAATAAGATCGACCGGCCGAATGCGCGCATCCCGCAGGTTCTACAAGAGACGCAGGATCTGTTTCTGGATCTGGCGACCGAGTCTGACCAACTCGACTTCCCGGTCCTGTACTCCGTTGCCAAGCAAGGGACGGCTGCGACCCATGTCGACGATCCGCAGGTGGATCTGCAACCGCTCTTCCAGACCATTGTCGAAACGGTGCCGCCCCCCAAAATCGAAGACGGTCCGCTGCAGATGCTCGTCACTACCCTCGGCTACGACTCGTATCAGGGCCGTATTGCAATTGGTCGTATCGTTCGTGGATCGGTCAAGCCAGGCGACAACGTTGCAGTCCTGGGACGGCACGGATCGGTCCGAAGTGCCAAGATCGCCAATGTGTACACGTTCTCCGGTCTGCAACGGGCCAGTGTGCCATTGGTCGACGCAGGAGATATCGTCGCATTGACGGGCATTGAAGACGCGTCCATTGGGGAAACGGTAGCCGCGGCCGAACAACCGGAAGCACTGCCAACCATCGAGATCGAGGAACCTACAGTCCGCATGACGATGGGAGTGAACACCTCACCTTTCGGCGGACGCGAGGGAAAGATGGGGTCATCGCGTCAATTGCGAGAACGTCTCTATCGCGAGCTGCAGACCAACGTGGCGCTGCGAGTCGAAGACACGGGTCGCGCCGACAGTTTTCTAGTCTCCGGTCGCGGGGAACTGCATCTTGCCATCCTGGTCGAAACCATGAGGCGCGAAGGCTACGAATTCGAGGTGTCTCGTCCCGAAGTCATCACGCGCAGCATTGACGGCAAAACGATGGAGCCGTTCGAGCACTTGGTGATCGACACGGATGACGATCATATGGGATTCATCACGCAAGCGATGGCGGCTCGACAGGGCGCCATGACGAACATGCACGCCGAGGACGATGGACGTGTTCGACTGGAATACACGATTCCGACGCGCGGCTTGATCGGTTTCCGCAACGAATTTCTCACCGCGACGCGTGGCAACGGTCTCATGAACAGCCTATTGCTGGGGTATCGACCGTGGGCGGGCGAAATCAATAGCTACCGAATGGGCGCGCTGGTGGCCCTCGAAGAAGGTCAGGCGGTGTCCTACGGCCTCTCCAACGCGCAAGATCGCGGCACTACCTTTATCGAGCCCGGCACAGCCGTGTACGGCGGCATGATCGTGGGCCTGAATTCGCGCGGGGATGACATTGTGATCAATGTGTCCAAAGATAAGAAGAAGACCAATGTGCGCGCTTCGACCTCCGACATCCTGGTGCGGCTGACTCCGGCCACGATTCTGAGCCTGGAGCAGTCGCTGGACTTCATTCAGGATGACGAGTTGGTGGAAGTGACGCCGGAAAGTCTTCGCCTGCGCAAGCGTGTCTTGAACCACGAACAGCGCGGTCGCCAAAAGAAACAATCGTCGTAATCCGCTGTCAAGTCGCCCGACACCGTGATAGGCTGGAGAACCTGGCAACTTAAACGATTGAGGATGGCCATGGGCGACGAAGTTGGTTCCCCGGAACCTCTGATAGAATATCCCCCGGTCGTGCGCTCCCGCGTGACGCCCGCGATACCGGCTCGGCGTGTTCCCGCGCTCCGGCGGCCGCGTGAACTGACCCTATCGAGCGTGATCCTGGCATCCGGGGTCGCTTTGGCGGTAGAAGGACTTCGTCTGGCGGCTCGTGCCAGGCGCAATAGGTCAGTTGATACACAGCATGAATCGACTCCTGGGCGGATCTCTGTGACATACGAATGGACGCACGTCACCTACGAGCGATACGAGCGCTCCTGAGGTATGCGCTCCAGCGTGACGAGGCGCTCGGCTAGGACCTCGCTCGTCATCGAATTCGAGCGTGCTGCCGTCGCGGTCGGCACGCGGGTGATCATGGCAACCGCTGCAGACCTCACCGATCAATTGGCATCGATCGGACTGAGCTGCTCCGACAATAACGTCGGCTACAGCGGCGAACTGCGGCGAGAACTGGGATATGCTGCCTCATCCAACCCGGTCGCTCGACCGAGCACCTGGGTCAGTCGGGCACGCCTGGGCGTCGCCTCGACCGGTACCGTGTTGGTGGCGGAGCGACTGGCTGACGATCGGATCTCCGCCCTGCTCTGTACCAGACACGTGTTGGCATTGCCGGCCGGCAGCATCGTCTCAGCCCTGAACGAGGCGTCGGAGTTGGTGCGCTCATTGGTCGCTGCCGGCATCGGTTATGTCACATTCGTTACGGGGCCGAGTCGAACCTCCGACATCGAAAAGGTGCTGACGCTTGGTGCCCATGGGCCGGCCGAACTGGACATCATAGTTGTCGACTCTTGGGAGCCGCAAGATGATTGAGCCGTTCGAGCAGCGTTATCGCAAGGCGCTGAACGATTCCGTCCTGCGGGACAACCTCTCACGGTTTCAACACACCTGGCGAGAGCGTCGCGATCGTGCCGTCGCGGACATCGATTTCGAAGTGGACCGCACGCGCGTCGTCAAGATGAAAAACGCTGTGATTTCTGGCCTTCCGGAGTATGTGAACCAATTCGTCTCCGCGGCCCGTGACACCGGCGCCGTAACCTTTATGGCTAGTAACGGTTGGGACGTCGTGGACTACATCTCTGAGTTGGCTGCACAGCGTGGCGCGAACGCGATCATCAAGTCCAAATCCATGGCGACCGAAGAGATTGGTCTCAATCACGCCCTCGAGGCGCGTGGGATGACGGTGGTGGAAACCGATCTGGGCGAATGGATTGTGCAACTGGCTGGAGAGCGCCCGTCACATATCACCGGGCCGGCCTTGCACAAGAATCGACGCCAGATTGCGGAGCTGTTGAGTCGCGCCACGGGTCGAACTGTGAGCCGGGAGCACATAGCCGAACAGGTGGCCGTGGCACGAGAAACGCTGCGTCCGGAATTTTTCCGGGGACAAATCGGCATCAGCGGTGCAAATGCCATCGTGGCGGAAACCGGGACGATCGTGATCGCGACCAACGAGGGCAATGCCGAGCTTGTCACGTCGCTTCCAGCAGTGCACGTCGTGGTGGTAGGGATCGAAAAAGTCGTGCCCACGATCGACGACGCGATGCAGCAACTCGAGCTCCTGGGTCTATCGGCTACCGGGCAATCGGCTACGGCCTATGTGAGTTTCATCACCGGTCCCTCGCAGCCGGGACATGAGCTCCATGTCGTCCTGCTCGATAACGGGCGTATGAAGATGCGCTCGGATGCCGATTTTTCCGATGCTCTGCGTTGCATTCGATGCGGTGCCTGTTCCAGCGTGTGCCCTTCGTACGGCGTGGTCGGGGGACATGTCTTCGGGTACATCTACAGCGGCGCTATCGGCCTGGTGAATACTCCGTTTCACCACGGGCTCGAGCACGATATCGGCCCCCAGGGTTTATGCGTCTCGTGTGGAGCCTGCCAGTCCGTTTGTCCCGTGGATATTCCGTTGCCACGCCAAATTCTGGAAACGCGGGCGCGGATCGTGGAGCGGACTGGCATCTCCTCCAGGGTACGCAGCGCCCTGGAACTGTGGTCGCGACCAACCGCGTTCCGGCTGGCTTCGCGCCTCGCGTCCGTCGCGCAGGTGCCGATCCAGCACGGCGAGTTTCTCGATCCACCGCTACTCCTAACGCAAACCGAGTGGAGAAAACCGCCGGCCATCGCGGGCCGTCCTTTCAGGGCTCATCCCTTGCCGGATAA
>JANWJD010000002.1 GCA_025449555.1 Chloroflexota bacterium
ACCGCGACGGACGCATGCTCAGCGGCGAGGGTTGGATCGGAGAAGAGTTGGTGCACGAGATTCGGAATGACGGTCGAATTCGTAGGCCGCAGAATCGATTGCCCGTCAGCGCTCCAATCCGGCGTTACCATTCCGTTCTGAATGTTGATGTACGAGTGATTGACGTTGCTCTGGCGCGCCAGGAGAAACTGCACTCCCATTTCCGGGAAGTCGTTCAGCGGCACGTTCGTGATCATGCTTCCCTCCAGCGCACGGAGAACGGCAGCGTATCGCGGCCAGGTAGACGGCGCAATCAGGGTGCGCTTCACCGCATCCGAGAACGCCTGCTGATCCTTGACGCGGGCCAGGTCCTGCTGCGCAAAGGCATGACGCTCACGCACAAACTCGAGAGCCGTGGCCCCGTTCATGTGCTGCAATCCGGGTTTGATATCGATCGGACAGTAATCGAATCCAACCAGACAAGGGTAGGTGGGATCTTTCAGTTCCTGCGGCACATTCACATCTACCCCTCCCATGGCATCGATGAGATGCATAAATCCGTGGAAGGTCATCGCCACGGTGTAATCCACCGGAATACCGAGATCCCGCTCCAGGGTGTATGCGGCTAACTTTGGGCCGCCAAGGGCGTACGCGTCGGCGAGCTTCTCATTGGTCTGGTTCGAGCCCGGTACGTTGACCCACAGATCGCGCGGGACGGAGAGCATGTTGATGTGGTGCGTGGCAGGATTGATGTCCATCGCCAGCAATGTGTCGGTGCGAGCCGGTTCCGTCGTCCGTTGCGTCAGCCCCATGGCGACTACCGTGATTCGGTCGCGCCCGTTCCAGGGAATTGTTCCCGGCTGTGGCTTGAGAATCATGGCACTCACCGCCTCCAGCACCGTCGGGCTGTACACCAGGCAGACAGCCGACAGCACAATCGAGGCGACAAAAAAGATCAGGAGGAGGAGGACGGTGCGCTTGCGTCCACGACGGGGAGTTGTGACGTGGAGGGTGGATGACGCACGAGGTTCGTGGTCAGGCGCGGGGAACGCCTTTTGAGCCGACATGAGAGGGATTATACCTGGGTTAGCGTGGGCATCGCAGCAAATCGGTCCTCAGGAACCATAGCCGTGCGGATGAGTGCGTTGCCACTGCCAGGCGGAGCGGACGACGGTGTCCAGATCACTGTGCTGCGCCTGCCAGGCGAGCACTCGCCCGATCTTTTCGACATCGGCGATGAGTCGCGATGGATCACCTGGGCGCCGCGGCTGAACGTCGACCGGAAAGTCGATTCCGCTGACATGCTTCACCGACTCAATGACGGCTCGATTGCTATGACCCTGCCCCGCACCCACGTTCAAGGTCTCACTGCCGCCGCCGTCAATGAGATACCTGAGCGCCATGATATGTGCCGACGCGAGATCGAGTACGTGGATGTAGTCACGGATGCAGGTCCCGTCGGGAGTGTTGTAATCATCGCCAAACAGCGGGAACGCAGCTCGTTGCCCCAGCGCCGTTTCGATCGCAACGCTCAGGATGTGCGTGGCGGGTTGATGATCCTGGCCTTTCGAGCCATCCAACGCAGCCCCCGCCGCGTTGAAGTACCGGAGTGAGACGGAGCGCATGCCGTACACCCGCTCATACCAGGCGAGAATGCGCTCTGCCAACAGTTTCGTCTCGGCGTATGTGTTGATCGGGACAGTCGAATCCGTTTCCTTGATCGGCATGCGCTCGGGGTTTCCGTACACCCCGGCGCTCGAGGAGAAGACGATATGCTGGATGCCGGCACGTTGCGCCACATTGAGCAGCGTGATTGTGTTGGAAACGTTGTTCGCAAAGAACCGTCCCGCCTCAATCATCGACAGGCCCGCTTCGATCGAACCGGCGAAGTGAATTACGGCCTCGAAGGATCGCTGCGTCAGCAATTTCAGGAGAAGAGCTTCATCTGCCAGGTCACCGACCAGAATTTCCGAGGAGACGGCTTCACGATGGCCGTAGCTGAGGTTGTCGAACACAACAACGTCATGACCCTCTGCCTGGAGGGCGTCTACCGTGAAACTTCCGATGTAGCCCGCACCACCTGTAACGAGTACCCGCACGATCAGCGGCGTCGCTTGCCGCGCTGCTTGGGACGCACTCGCTGAGGCTCGGGACGTGCCTTGGGCATCGGCCGGTACCGACGCGCCAGCGTATTGTGCTGCAGTTTCCACACTGCCACGGGATACCGTTCGCTCCAGTCGTACACGAAGTAGGCAGCGGTGAGTATTGTCCCGATAAACAGGAGCAGTAGCCAGAACGGATCGGCAAGATACGGGAACGCGATGTACCGCATCAAGGCAAGGAAGATGCCGATCCCACTGATCCACATGCAGGTCTTGGCCACTCGTCGGATAAAGCGGCGCTGAATCGGATTGTTCGGCGCTATTTTTCCACGCCTCCAGTGCACGAACGCCGCACCCAGGAATAGAACCACGAATGCCGCGGTTAACACGCCAAAAAATCCCGACGGCGCGTCGCTCGGCGTGTTGAAAAGGTAATCGCCACTCAAAATGTTCAAGGAATCCTCGTCGGGAGAGATGAGTTGGGACCCCGAAGTGGGGCCCCATTGAGCCGCAAGATTGTACGTGCGGTCATCGGGTGAACGCAATCCGTTGCCGAACTACCTGTCCGATCACGGCAGGCCCATGGCGCGGCGTAATACCCAATCCGTGACTGTGTCGGGCACCAGCCGGCGAGCGATCGCCCCCAATCTGGCGCTGACAGTAATTGTATATCGAGGGCGTGGGCGAGGTGCCTCGATGGCCCGACGGACGGTGCGGGCCACGGTTTCAGGTGAGCGACTCATGAGATTGCTCTTCCGCCTGGTGGACTGCCACCGCTGCATGTAGGCCCGGTACGGAGAGTCGGGGTGTTCCTCCGTAACAGTCGCCGCGACCGCGCCAAAGTGCGTGCGGATTGGTCCCGGTGCGATGAGGACTACGTGAATATTGAAGGGGTGGAGTTCCAGTCGAAGGGCATCGCTCATGCCCTCCAGCCCGAATTTCGAGGCGTTGTACGCGCCCATAAATGGGGTCGCGGTCCGTCCGGCGGCCGAACTCACATTAACGACCCATCCACGTCGCCGGGCACGCATGAGCGGGAGAAAAGGTTGAGTGAAGGCCAGCACACCCACCAGATTGACCTCGAGCTGATAGCGGAACCTCGCTATTGGAATATCTTCCAGCGGGCCAAACTGCCCATACCCTGCATTGTTAACCAGAACATCGATCCCGTACCCGTCGGATGCGGCCAGGATGGCTGCTACCGCCTCGCTCCGCGAGGCATCGTCTGTGACATCGAGCGGCAGGGCACGGACGTCCAGCCGCTCCGCTCGTGCAATGTCCTCCAGCTGATTCAGATCGGCCTGCGTTCGTGCCAACGCAAACACCTGGAATCCATGGCGGGCGAGTTCCAGCACGACCGCCCGACCGATCCCCCGAGAGGCCCCGGTTACGGCTGCGATGGGGTTTTTTTGTTCCGTGACCGTCATCGGGTCACGGATGCCCGGCATCGCCATTGATTACGGACAACGTCCGGCGGAAAGCAGGATCGGCGAGATTGGTCGACCCGTGTGTGAGGTGCAGAGCATGGTATTTGACACGTCATTGTCCGCCGCCAGCTGGTTGGGGACGAGCAGCCATATTTGAGTATTGCCGCTCTGAATGTGGACGTATCTCTTTCCAGCGAGAAACTGGGTAAAACCCGAGGGATAGGTTGGTGCCACGCGCTGGGTGACAACCACGGCACCTCCCGACGGCAGACGGTTCTCGAGAATACGTGCGGGCACCACGCCGCTCATGTTCCAGAAGTAGTCGCTGACCGGTTTTCGGCGCGCCAAAAACGCGTACTCGAATTGATCGGTGAGAATCGGCGTATGCGGAGTGGTCCACCGGTCGAGAGCCCGAGCAGTCGTTTGAACTGATGACAGATGAGAAGCGGTAATGAAGAGGGACATGGGACCAGTTCCCGAGTTGATATCGATGGCCCAACCGATGACCATGGCGATGGCAACCGCCGCGGTGGTGCGCGGTCCCTTCCGAATAAAGCGAGCGACTATGGGCGCGGCCAACAGAGCAGCAAACGGGAGCATGGGCACGAAGTAGTGGTAGTACGCTTGCGAGGCAAACAGGAATACGCCACCGAGTGCAAAGCCGCTCAGCAACCATAGCGGTTTGCGTCCCTTGACGACAGCCAGCACGGCGAGCGGGTTCAAGAGGAGCCAGAACACCGCAACCGGGCCGAGCCGGTGTATCACGTCGAGCGGCGCCCGACGCACAACCTGCCACGTGACGGTTTGTTGAAAGAACGAGGGGAGTTCCGGCACAAACGGAATGAGTGCCAGCAGCGCCACCGCCGCTGCAGTCAAGCCGGCAAGCACCGACCGGCGCGGTGCAGCAAGTACATAGACCGGCAGAAAGAGCGCAGCCGGGTATTTGACGCACACTGCCAGCCCGAGACAGACACCTGCGAGCACGCTCCCGGCGTGAGATCGCGTGGTCAATAGCAGGAGCAGCCCGCCGACGCCGAGCGCGGTGATGATCGGGTCCTGTTCGATTCGCACCGCACAGATGAGTGCGAGAGGGCTCGCGCCGTACAGGAGCCCAGCCGCCACCGCCGTCCGCCGTCCGTAGAGCAGCGTCCCGAGTTTCCAGACCATAACCGCTGTCACTGTGTCGACGAGCAGAACAAAGACGCGCGCCGACGGCCACCACCAGTCAGTTAACGGACCGAGGGCCCGGAAGAGCAGAAGCATCCCAGGCGGATGAAAGAACATGAAGTCCCGGTACGGAACGACTTTGGAGGTCCAATCCCGACTGAGCACCAGAATGACAAACTCATCAGGGTCGTATGTGTTCGACGTAAGCAGGGCAAAGAGGATTCGGAGACTCAGGGCCCAGAGGGCGACCAGCAGGCAATCCCGCAGAGCGCGACTGATCGGTAGTCTCCATACCACGGGGGAAGGCAAGGGATAAGATCCGGTTGTTACGCTCGTGCCGGAGTTCCTTTCGGGCTCATATATGGATTTTCACGGTTGTGCCAACATCCGTAGTGCAAGCCGCGTTCCAACTTCGTGCCGGCATCGGACACCGGCGAACGCTGCTCGAGGCATTACTGGGACGCGACTGCGTATTTCAGTGCCAGTAACGTCTTCGCGTCGGCCGCCTCATCCGACTCGACACGTTGCAGTGCCTCCTCGGGCGTCATCAGCACAACCTCAATTTGATCCGTTTCCTCAGTCGCGTCGCCGGGTTGAAGGTCTCGTGCCTCGTACAGATGCATCAGTTCAGTAGTAAATCCGGGTGAGGTGTAGAAACTGCTCAACTGCTTCACCGATCCGACCCGGTACCCTGTTTCCTCAATCATTTCTCGACGCACTGCATCCTCGGGAGTTTCGCCGTCGTCGACACCACCGGCAGGTACTTCGAGCAGCACTCGTTCCGTTGCCTTGCGAAATTGTCGTACCAGGACGATCCGTCCATCGTCGAGCAGCGGCAGCACCGCGATGACTTCCGGATGCACGACAATTTCTCGTTCTGTGGTCGCGCCGTTCGGCAGTCGCACGGTTACCTTGCGAACCTCGATCAGCCGCCCGGAGAATACCGTCTCACTGCGCACGGTCGGCTCCGACTCGATGTTCGTCATCCGTCTCTCCTCTGATCCACGGCGCGGCGTGGTGGTCCGACTTGACACTACCAGTCCTGGGCCGATGGGGCCCAACCTCGAACCATGGTCGAGAACCGATGGACACAACCCAAACAGAGATCGATACGGGCTGGGTCCGCATGCCGATTTTGACAGCGAATATGCGAAGCATCTATAACTACCCGTGTGCGCCCTCAAGGGCGGACGCGCGGCGCGGGGAGGGTTTCGCCGATATGAGGGCGGTTGCATTCGTTCGCGTTTGTTCGTTTTAAGTAGCAGCCCGAGTGACAATTCCCAGATCTCGGGAATGTAATTCGGAACGATACACGGCCGGAAGCGTGGGCTTTGCGCGGTCGTGAGCCAAAAGGGGAGGTGTACCGGAGGGAGGAGAGTAGTGCGTTTGATCCCTGGTACAGCGAGACAATCAATCTGAACGGACAAAAAGATCACTACTGGAGGAGTTAATGTCCAAACGATTCAAGTGGCTCGGGTTTTTGAGCAGCCTCGCCGTCATCGTGTCGTTGACGCTGGTGGGCCTCACAACCGGAGTGAAGGCCGCGGCTCCGAGCCGGGCTCACACCGCGGCCGCGAAGGCAAGCGCCAAGACCGGCGCCGTCGCATCGCGGTGCAAGACCCGCAACAAGTCAACCGGCACGATTAAGTTTTCCGACTGGCAGTTTCCCGACACATTCAGCGGGTACACCGGTGGAAACCTCGCCGTTTCTGCCCTGAACACCAACCTGATCTTCGACAGCCTCACCTCGTACAACAATAAGGTGAAGTTGATTCCCGATGTGTTGACTACGATTCCATCCGTCAAGAACGGCGGAATTCAGAACGGTGGCAAAACCATCGTGCTGCATGTCAAGAAGGGTATCCAGTGGTCGAATGGCGCTGCGATCACCTCGAAGGACATCAATTTCGCCTTCAAGATCAACAGCGATCCGCTGACGGGTCCGGCCTGCGCCGGTAGCTGCGATGCGATCGCTCGCATCGACACTCCGGATAACTATACGGCCATCCTTCACATGAAGCGGGTGTATGCGCCAGCCGTTCCCTACGCGCTGCCTGGACTGTGGCCGGTGAAGTGGGCCGGAGCGTGGAATAACAACCCGCACGTGGCAGCTCAGAAGCTGATGGACGCCTCCTTCAACTTCGAGAGCAAGTCTTTCCCGACGAACGGACCGTATCAGGTTTCCGAATTCGTCAAGGACGACCGCGTCGTGTTCTCGCCCATGAAGTACTACAGCATCCTGTCCTGCGGCCCCAAAGTGAAGACGATCATCTTCGCTTTCTACAGCGACAAGAACGCTATGATCGCCGCGGCCGCGTCCAAGCAGACCGACCTGACGCAGGACTACACCGTTGCCGATCTGACACAGCTCAATGGACACAAGAGTGCGTACAAGGTGTATTCGGATCCTGGATTCTTCTTCGAGCATCTTGAGATGAACGAGGATCCGACCTTCCAGGGCAAGCCGAATCCGCTGTCGGACGCCAAAGTCCGCCTGGCGATCGCTCTCGCGTTCGATAAAGTCGGTATGATCCGGAGTGCCCTCGGCGTGAGCGCGGCAGTCGCCAAGTCGATCATCGCCTGGACCCCACTGGTCAATACGCCGAAGCTGCACCAGCCCTTCGCCGACACCAAGTTGCTCGGTCAGTGGGACCCGATCACCAAGAAGTACCGCAACGATACCGGTAGCGCCAGCGCGGTGGCGGATGCCAAGAAGCTGCTCGCGCAAACTTCGTACGCTGGTGGATTCACGTTGCAGCTCTTCACCACGAGTGGCAACCCGGTACGCGCTGCTCAGCTCGGCGTCCTGGCCGAGAACCTGAAGAAGATCGGCATCACGGCCAGCCCGAACTTCGTGCCGGCTTCCAAGTTCTTCGGCGGTTGGGACCAGGGTGGCACGCTCGATCACGGCGACTTCCAGCTTGCTGACTTCGCCTACATCGGACTCCCGGATCCCGATCAGTTGCGGGCCAACCTGCTGGCGAAGTACTGCGACCGACGCCAGACGGTGCACGCGCTCGTCAACCAGAACGATTCGTGCATCCAGAGCGCGACGATGGACACCGCCATGAAGAAGGCGTCGGCTTCGTTCGACAATGCAGTGCGTCAGAAGTACTACAACCAGATGCAGGTTGAGATCAACCAGAAGGCATACTGGATTCCGCTGTACTCGCGACCCAGCATCTCGACGGTGGATAGCCACCTCATCAACTTCAAGAACAATCCGACTCAGCTCGGTCAGACCTGGAACACGTGGGAGTGGGCCTTCAAGTCCTAATCCGTCCGTAGTTCAGTCAGGTACGAAGTGGGAGGGCGCACGCGCCCTCCCACTTTTTTGCTCGCCGCTACCGCGTTCCGGGTGCGCTAGGATTGCGTGTCACTTCCCATCCCGAGGTCAACATTCATGATTCCCTTGCTCGAGCGTTACTCTGACTATTTGCCTCTCACGGCGGAGACACCACTTCTGACATTGGGAGAGGGCAGCACCCCGCTCTTGCGTGCTCGACATCTCGAGCGGGAGCTGGGTTGCGGCGTGTTGTACCTCAAGTACGAAGGGATGAATCCGACCGGCTCTTTCAAGGATCGCGGCATGGTCCTCGCCGTGGCGAAAGCGGTGGAGCGCGGTGCGCGCTCGGTCATCTGCGCCTCCACCGGCAATACCGCCGCGTCGGCCGCGGCGTACGCAGCGTCGGCCGGCCTCGCGTGTTCGGTCATATTGCCGGCCGGATATGTGGCGCCCGGGAAACTCGCGCAGGCGCTGGTGTACGGCGCACGGGTGGTACCCATCGACGGCACGTTCGATCAGGCGCTCGCTCTGGTGCGAGGGGCCGCGGCCGTATCCGGTGCCGAACTGGTGAATTCTGTGAATCCATTTCGGCTCGAAGGACAAAAGACCGGGGCATTTGAAATTTGTGACACGCTGGGCTCGTCGCCCGATGTCGTCGCTCTCCCCGTTGGCAATGCCGGCAACATCACGGCGTATTGGAAAGGCTTTCGCGAGTACCGCGACCGAAATGTCGTTCAAGGTGTGCCGCGCATGTGGGGGTTCCAGGCAGAAGGAGCGGCTCCCCTGGTCCAGGGCAGACCGGTCGACCACCCGCAGACGCTAGCAACCGCCATCCGCATCGGGAAGCCGGCGCGGGGGGACGAGGCACTGGCCGCGGTCGCGAACTCGGGAGGACTGCTCGATGCCGTGTCGGATACTGAGATCATGGACGCATATCGACTGGTAGCTTCGACCGAAGGCGTGATGTGCGAACCTGCATCCGCCGCGTCGATCGCTGGAATACGGAAGAGAGTTGCAGCCGGCGAAGATCTCTCGGAGTCGACAGTGGTTGCCATCCTGACCGGCCACGGCCTGAAAGATCCGGCGACGGCCCTCGCACAGTTTGGTGAACTCGTACCGGTCCCTGCCACGCTTGAATCCGTGCTCCACCCCATCGGGACGGCACCGGTGTGAAACGTATACGCATCGACGTACCGGCAACCAGTGCAAATCTCGGCCCAGGCTTCGATTCGTTGGGTATGGCGCTCGACATCGCCGATACCTACACCGTCGAATTCGATGCCAGCGGACGAGAGATCCTGGTCGATGAGGCTACGTGTGCCGAGGCCGAGATAGACCGGAGCGATCACTACGCCTGTCAGGGGTACCGGGCATATGCCGCGGATGCCGGGGTCACGTTGCCCGGCGCGAGCTTCACGCGGGAGGGCCAGATCCCGGTGGGAAAGGGCTTCGGGAGTAGTGCGGCGGCGATTGTCGCCGGCCTAGCGGCCGCCGCGCATGCCGCCGGCGAGCAGGATGGTCAAGACCGTATGGTGCGCCTTGCTGCCCACCTGGAGGGCCATCCGGATAATTCCTCCGCCGCCATCCTGGGGGGTGTTACGGTCGCATTTTGCGACGGTGAGGCGGTGCACGCGCTCAACGTCGTCAACCACGTATCCCTTGGGGTTGCTCTCTTCGTGCCGGACATGCCGCTACGCACGGTGGAGGCACGTCGGATTCTCCCGGAGCACGTGTCGGTGCGCGACGCTGTGTATAACCTGTCGCGGTCCGCTTATCTGGTAACCGCCTTTGCCTGGGGACGGTGGGAGCAGGCTGCACCCGCCATGCAAGATCGCCTGCACCAACCGTACCGCACGCACCTCATCCCGGGCCTGGACTGCGTGATCGCAGCCGCCGTGGAAGCGGGCGCCTTTGGTGCTTCGCTGTCGGGGGGAGGGCCGGCTGTGCTCGCATTCGGGCCGCAAGAGCTGAGTCACGAGATCGCGGCACGCATGGAGGAAGTGGCTCACCATCAGGATTGGGCCGGCCATAGCCTGCAAACACAGGTGCGGTCGTATGGAGTGCGGGTAACCGAACTGGACGGTTAGTTGACTATAATTCGGCCATCATGACCGACTCATTTCGCTGGCGCCGTCCTGTTCTCAAGTTCGGTACCAGCACGCTGACGGGCGGTACCGCCCAGCTCAGCCTGGGCCGGCTGGCGGATCTGGTCGAACAGGTCGCAGCACTGCAGATGGCCGGCGTTCAGCCGATCGTCGTCTCGTCCGGTGCGATCACGGTCGGGCGCCAGCGACTGGGTTCACCGCGCGACCGGAAAGATGTGAGCTTTCGACAAATCTTGGCGGCCGTCGGCCAGAGCCGGCTCATGCACCTGTACGATGAGTTTTTCGAGTTCCACGGCATCACCTCTGCCCAGGTGCTGGTAACGCGGGCGGATCTGGCCGAACGGCAACGATACCTCAATGCCAGGAATACATTGTTGGGCCTCTGTGCGCGCGGGGTCATTCCGATTGTCAACGAAAATGATGTCGTCGCCTCGGAGGAAATCAAAGTGGGAGACAACGACACGCTCTCCGCATTGGTCGCCAATCTCGTCGATGCCGATCTACTCGTGTTGGTGAGCGACACGCCGGGTCTTTATACAGCTGACCCGTTGGTGGACGCTCGAGCCGAACTCGTGCATGACGTCGCAAGCATCACTCCCCAGGTGGAAGCGTATGCGAGCGGATCCAGTTCCGGCCTCGGGACCGGGGGCATGTCGACCAAAGTCTCCGCCGCCAAATAGGCCACGTCGTCTGGAACCGAGGTTCGGATCGTCGACGGAAGCGAACCAAACGTCATCATGCGCGTCATGCGTGGAGAAGCGATCGGCACACGTTTTCGTGCCGGTTCGGACCGAATCGAGAGTCGAAAGCGATGGATCCTGTCCGGTCTCAGCCATTCAGGGAAACTGGTGGTGGACGCCGGAGCGTCGCATGCCCTGCTCGAAGCCGGCGCCAGCCTGTTGCCGGCGGGCATCGTCGACGTTCAGGGGTCGTTCGAGCGCGGCGACTCCGTCGATATCGTCGGCCCAGACGGCAAAACGGTGGCGCGAGGTATTACGAATTACGACTGGAACGACGTACGCAGACTGCTGGGTCGACAGTCGCTGGAAATTGAAGACACACTGGGCTACACCTACGGGAGTTATGTCGTGCATCGCGACGACCTCGTGCGGTACCAGCGTCAGGAGCAAGTGACCCATGCTTGAGATTGAAACTCTCCGCGACACAGCGCAACGTGCCAGAGCTGCAGCGACCGTGCTGGCGACGCTCGGTACCGATGTGCGCGACGCGATACTCTTCGACCTGTCCGAGCGGCTCCGAGCACGAGCCGGCGCAGTGCTAGAGGCAAATGCGTCCGACGTGGCCGACGCTGAATCCTCCGGGATGGAGGAAGCGATGATCGATCGACTCCGGCTCACTCCCGAACGATTGTCCGGCATCGCATCCGATGTGCGGCGCATCGTCGACCTGCCCGATCCGGTGGGAGAAGAGTTTGATGCGCGGATCCTTCCGAACGGCCTGCGCCTTTCCCGACGTCGGGTGCCGCTTGGTGTGATCGGAGTTATTTACGAGTCGAGACCAAACGTGACGATTGACGTTTCGGCACTCTGCTTGAAGTCGGGAAATGCCGTGATCCTGCGGGGCGGCAAAGAGGCCCGGCGCTCGAACGAATCCCTTGCCCGGTTGGTGCAGGATGCCCTCTCGGCGCACGGAGTGACGCCGGATGCGGTACAGATGGTGCACGATCCGGATCGACGGCGCATTGGCGAAATGGTCCGCATGCGGGGCGAGATCGATTTGATCGTGCCGCGCGGTGGCGCAACCCTCATCGAGTACGTGCGTGAAAACGCTCAGGTCCCGGTGGTGGCTGGTGGTCTGGGAGTGTGCCATACGTACGTGCATGGCGATGCCGACCTGGCCATGGCACTGGACATCGTAGACAACGCCAAAACCCGCCGACCATCGGTCTGCAATACGCTGGACACAGTTCTGGTGCATGTGTCCGTTGCAGGGTCCTTTCTTCCGCAATTGGCGCGCCGGTGGGCGGGGCCACCGGTCGAGATCCGGGGATGTGATCGAACCATCGACATACTGCGCGAGAACAACGCGCCGGGTCCGTGGCGTCCCGCCGAGCCGGACGACTTTGGACGAGAGTTTCTAGCCCTGCGCGCGGCAGTCAAAGTGGTTGATTCACTGCCGGAAGCCATCGAGCATATCCGGAAATACGGAAGCGGACATTCTGAAGCAATCGTGACCGACGGGTATCAGGCCGCCACGGACTTCGTGAATGCCATTGACGCGGCTGCGGTCTATGTCAACGCCAGTACGGGATTCACGGACGGTGCGGAGTTCGGGTTGGGGGCGGAAATCGGCATTTCCACTCAGAAATTTCATGCGCGGGGGCCGCTGGGACTGCGCGAGCTGACCTCGTATAAATGGGTCGGACTGGGCACCGGTCAGATCAGGCCCTGACCTACGGCACGACCTGCACCACGGTTCCGAGATTTGTCCATGAAAACAGCTCCTGGGCCACGTTGGGCGGCACGTTGATGCAGCCGTGAGTGCCGGTGTAGTTACTGCCCGGCGTGCCGATCTGGCTGTTCGTGCCGGGACCAAAGGCGGATCGCCACGGCGCATCGTGAATAAAGTAGCCGCCTTCGCGGAACAGCATGGCATACGCCACTTTCGACGGCGCATAGTAGAACGGCGAGCTCTTCGGCCACGGGCTGTGGAAGGTAAAGGGATGCAACTTCGCCATGATGTGGTACACGCCGGCCGGCGTCGGCAGTGCTCGGTTCCCGGTAGTCACCAATGAGGTCAGAATCAGTTTGTTGCCGTCATACGCCCACAGTTTTTGCTGGCCGAGGGAGACCAAAACGCGTCGATAATCCAACACGAAATCCCGCCAGCCGGTCAGTTGCGAGTGGCCGTACCGGTCGATCGCACGAATAAATATCTCGTATGAGCCGGGTGGGGCCGCATTGCCACGAGCGTCCTTTCCATCCCACGACACACTTGACTGCTGGTCCTTCCGCAGCGCCGAGAGCGTATACATCCGCACCAGGCTGCCATCACTTTGACGATACACACCCACTCGTACAGATGGAGCCGGGCGCGTGACGGCGAATGACACCGTCAGGTGGTCAAATTGTGGATCGAGCTGGAAGCGATTGAAGCGCACGTGTGCGAGACCGGGCGGAGTCACGTCGACGTGCACCGGGAAGGTCGACGTACTGCCCCAATTGCCAACCCGATCGATGGCACGAACGTGAAAGTAGTAGGCACCGGTATTCAGGCCATTGAGCGTCACGGTGGTACTATCGCTGCGAACTTCCGCGCGGGGAATCCCGTGTGGATTGGAATCGAGTCGGTAGGAGTAGCCGGCAACGCCTGATCCGGAATCGGTTGCCTGCCACCCGAATTGCAGCGTCGAGCTGTGATACGTCCTGGTCGGGACCGGGTTCGAACTCGAGTCGACCTGTGTCACGACCGGCGGGCTGGAATCAACGTAGATCGGGCCAATCCACCGTACCCAGGGGCTCACGCCCTGCTTGCTGTGGAGGCGGGCCTGCAGATGGTATGCCCCATCCGTGAGTCGCAGCCGGACCGTGCCTGACCCGGTGGCAACGCACGCTGTGCAATTCGCCGCGACCTGGCCCGGTGGCGGCAGAACCTGCGTGGGCGCATTCCTGAACTTGACTCCCTGTTTGCGGACTTCGACGTCGACACCGGCTGCAACACCGGCTTTGACTGCTTTCAGGTCGAGTAAGGGCGAGTTGGTCCAGCCTCCTGCCTGCAGTGGGGTTCCTGCTGCCGTGACGTGTAAGTGAGGCGCCGGAAGCACCACCGGCACCTCGGCCGTCATGTGTCGATAAACAAATAGACCGGCGGCAGAACCGCCTACCAATATGACAAAGGCCACTAAATACCGCATCGAACCCCACATGTTGATCTATATCTAGACGCCACTCAGGTATTGTGCACGTTCCAGACCACCGATGTACACCGCTGCAATGTCATTTCAAGGGCGCTGGTCCTGCCACCGGTGGGTCGCTTTGCCTCTTGAAGCAGTATCGTGCATAGTCGAAGGGGGAACGGACCATGATTGCCACTTGATGCTTGGTGGCATCACTGTCGAGTAGGAAGGAACTGTTGCCGGGTGCAGGGCTCCACGGTCCTGATTGTCGACGACGATGCGCAGATTCGAGAGGTGCTGCGCGAGCTGCTGCAGGAGGAAGGATACCATCCTGTAACCGCGTCGGACGGTCGAGAGGCGATCGAGTACTTACAGGACGCAGGCCAGCTTCCGGACGCGATGTTACTCGATCTGGCGATGCCGGACATTGACGGGTACGGCGTCCTGGAGCACTTGCGCCGCAACCTCCTTCATGAGTTTCCGGTGCTTATCGTCAGCGCACAGCGTCCGGATAGGGCCGTTCTGAGGGCGCTCGACTCGGAATTGCGTGACTTTATCGCCAAGCCGTTCGAACTCGAAGAGCTAATGATCCGGTTGGAACGGCTCGTGCGGCGATCACCGCGCCTCACACCATCTCCCAGCGGCTCACTCCGCGTGTATGCCCTCGGATCACTGCGCGTGTACCGTGACGACACTCTTCTCTTCGACGAGAGTTGGCGCAACAAGCCTGCGAAGACGATTTTCAAGCTGTTGTTCGCGTCGCGCGGTCAGCGCTATCCCAAGGACGTCTTGCTCGAAGAATTGTGGCCCGAGGTCGATCCGGAAATCGCATCTAACCGACTGCGGGTGGCGGTACATGAACTGCGAAAGACGCTGGGCGAAGGAAGTCGCAAGAAAAGCGTGCCAACGCACATCGCCCAGCAGGAAGGCTCGTACTATTTCGATACCTCCGTACCATACTGGAGCGACGTACGGGAATTCGAGGAACAGATCGAGCAAGGACGCACGTTGGCTTCCGCCGGCCAGACCGACCAGGCGTTACAAGCGTATCGGCGTGCAGAGGTGCTGTATAGCGGCGACTTCCTGCGAGATGACCCATTTTTCGAATGGACAGTCTCGACGCGGGAACGCTTGCGCGAAGCACACCTGCGAGGACTGAGTGATGCTGCCCGCATCCACGCGCAGATTGGCGAGCCCGATGAGGCAGCAGGGTTCTGCCGAAAGATCTTGCGGGTTGAGCCCTGGCGGGAAGAAGTCTACCGGCGACTCATGTCCTATCTCGCGGCGTCCGGTAGATCGCACGAAGCGCTGCGCGCTTTCGAGGAATGCCGTCGCGCGCTCTATGCCGAGATCGAAGCGGAGCCTGCTCCCGAAACAGTCCGCCTGCGTGACGCCATCGCACGGGGCGATTCCGCAGCGTCAATCGAGGAGCTGCGGCGACATACTTTGTAGCCGCAAGGTGTGCTGCCCGCCGCTTGCAGCGGACGTGACGGCGCCTGTCAGTAGCAGTACGTGCGTTTGGGCGGGCGAGCGTACTCCTTTTCCCTCAGAATTGTGCACGTTCGGCCCATTGTTAGAGCCGGGTTGGCCGGGTACCGTAATCCTAAGAGAGAAGAAGGCGCACTCAAAGGAAGCGCGACATGTCGATTTCGACGAGACCGTGCGAGGGTACTGCGCGCTCACCTGGAGCTATGATCGATCCCCAATTGTACGCCGATGTCAACCCGCGCCGTGACTCGACCCGGCGGGATGTGTCTGAGAGAGTCCGCGGATTGGCCGACCACCACATCAGGCAGCTCTTACTGGGCGCTAACTGTCGAGCCTACGGGCGAAACCAGCTAATCTGCAGGCCGGACGACGAACTCACCGCGCTGTACATCATTGGCAGCGGTGCGGCGCGCTCTTACAGGCTGTCGCCCAGGGGCCAGGAAATTACAATCGATACCCTGGTTGCCGGCAGCGTCTTCGGCATGCGGCTAACCGATTCGGAGTTCCGGTCGAATAATTTCGTGGAATCTACCAGCGACGATACCGTGGTGTATCGAATCCCTTTCGATCGGGTCGTCGAGGTCATGAAGTCCGATCCGAGCATTGCCGTGTCGGTGCTCCGACTGGCCTACGACTGCCTGGATGACGCGCATGACCGCCTGGCGGATCTGGCTCTCTATGACGTCAAGACTCGCCTCGCGCACACACTGGCACGGCTTGCCACGCGTGGGTCAACCGGGACGGTCCATGCGACGCACCGCGAGCTTGCCTGGATGGTGGGAACCCGGCCGGAAGAGGTGACCAAAGCGCTCAGGCACCTTCGTGACGCCGGGCTGGTGGAGTATGAACCCAGACGCTCCGGCATCACCATTCCGAATGCGCCGGTGCTGGCCGCTTACGGCGACGACTCCGCTTGAGCTCCGGGACGACTGGTGGAGGACTGAGTCGGCGTCGGCTGTTGTCTGAGTTTCCGCATCTGGTCAACCGCCAACCACGCTAACCCGCAAAGGATCAGATAGCCGACCGCCGGCCAGTCGCCGACCCGTACGGCGGTTTCGGGGTGGACACTTGCCACACCCGGCCATGCCGTGAGAGTGTACAGACGATTGGTCACTTGATCGGTCGTATTTGCCCCGATCATGAAGAACAAAATGCGACTTAAGAACAGTGCAATGGCCGAGCCCAGCACGATCTGGAGCGACGTGCGGAGGGCGTCGAAACGAGGAGCGGGTGGAGCGGGACGTAGCGCCTGCACCCACTTTGGATGGTGTGCCCGTGCCCAATCGGAGCGAACCCAACCCTGTGTGATCGCGCGGAAGGAGTGTCGGGTCTTCCGGTCGCCCGTGGCGAGATAGAGGTGCCCCAGAAAGGCGCCGAGAGCCAGATAGGCCAGCAACGTATGGATGGTGTTGGAGCGGCTTACCAGATCGGACGGAAAACGTCGATTCTGCCAGATGATGAAGCCGGTGACAGTGAATACCAGCACCGACCAGGCAATGAAGATGGCGTTCATTTTCTGACCGGCATTGAAACGACCTTGAGGCGGCGTGGAGATGCCAAAGAGGCGCAGCACGGGGAAAGGCACCAGCCACCGCAAGTCATCGGTGTCCCAAGTGTCGACAGCGGCAACATCCTGAGCCAGGCTACGCCGATCTCCCGCCAGAGCGACGACCGCCGGACCAAAAAAGAAAAAGAAAGCAGACGACAGATGGATCTCGCGGAGCAACGCTCGATGGCCAAACCAGGACTCAATAGTCGGGATGGACAACGCAAATCCCGTGATCAGAAGCGTGAGGAAACTGATGGCCTGTACCCAGTGGACGCCGCGCTCCGTGCGCGTGAAACGAGACACACGGTCCGGAGTGTCCGCATGAAACGCCGCCGAGACACGACCTTGCGGGCTGGCAATGCCGGCTTCACTGGTCATCGTGCCATACCTAGGCGCCGTTACTGTGGCCGATGTACGCGTCGCGGTCGTAGCCGTTTTGCTCCCAGTAGCCATCGATCGGCGCGGGAATCAACTCGATGCGATTCACCCACTTGATGAATTTGTACCCGTACATTCCTGGGACTACGAGTCGCAGCGGAGCACCCTGAGCACGCGACAGCGGCTGATCCATGATCTTGTACGCGAGCAGCACGTCAGGTTGGCGCGCTTGTTGCATCGTCAAACTTTCGGTATAGGTACCATCAAAAGAGTAAAACTTGACCGCATGTGCAGTCGCGCTCGGCTGCACGCGATCAAGGAGCGTCGACAGGCGGATCCCCTGCCATCGCACGTTGTTCACGCTCCACCCGGTCACACACTGGTAGTAACGCGTTTCTTTCACCGCGGGTTCGCGCAGAATTTCTTCAAGTGACAGGCTGATCGGCTTGCTGACCAGACCACCCACGTCCAATCGGTATGCTTTTGGGTCGACGGTCGGGTAGCCGGCAGTGACGGTGTAGATCGTGAATCCGTTCACCGAGGCGGCGCCTGGTGCAAAATTGAAATTACTCAGGCTGGACGAGACGTTCTTACCCAGAAAGAGTGCGCCGCTGCCAACACCTACCATACCCAAAAAAGCGGCGCGCCCTAACTTGAAGGTCCGGGTCGCGGGTTGAGGCGTCCGCCGGGTAGGACCTGTTCCGGCATTGCGATTGACTGTATCCATGACCTCACCAAGGAAGCAACTTACGTAGAAACCAAGATTGGCTCCGACCTCTTACTACGCAGTGTACGCCCGTTCGGTTGCATCAGGGTTACAGTTATTACGGAAGTGTTACGAACGGCGTCGCTCGACCGAAATCACTCTTCCGGTGCCCAATTCGGAATCGGTCACACCGGTCGCTCTGCAGCCGCCTTCGACGCACGCACTGCCTCCCAAAAGTTCAACCTTCTCCATCGTCTCTCCTTTGGCGTCAAGCTCTATTAATGGTGGAAACGTTTTACTCGCTTGCGATGCGCTCCGGGACGGGCCGTTAGTCTCGCACGCCGGCGCGGGTCTCCTGCCGAACCGAAAATTCCTGTAAGAGGAGCCGAAACGCCAGCGCCGTCTTGGTCAGTCGCTTGTCTTTGTGATGCAGGAGCAAGAGCCGTCGTTGCATCTTGAGAGTCGGCACTTCCGCCGCGCAGAGCCTTCCGCTCTCCATTTCCGCTTCGACACTGTATCGCGATGCAATCGAGATACCCAGGTTCGCGGCGACCGCCTGCTTGATGGCCTCTGTACTGCCCAATTGCATGGCGTCTGCCGGCTCGATGCCGAGCTGACCCAAACGTTCCTCCATCAATTCCTGCGTACCCGAACCCGGCTCCCGCACCAGAAAGGTCTCGCGGCGCAACTCTCCGGGGTAGACGACTCCTTCTCGAGCGAAACGATGAGCGGGCGAGACGATGACCACCAGTTCATCGTCGAGATATGGCTCGGCCACCAGGAGAGGTTCCGCCACGGGCCCGGCAACCAGTCCGAAGTCAAGTTCATTGTGCACGAGCCGTTCGATCGTGTGCCGCTTATTGCCGACTCGCAGGGAAACCTTGATACCGGGATGCCGATTGCGAAACTCACCCAGTACCTCGGGCAAAAGGTAGATCCCAATGGTGGCGCTCGCTCCCACTACCAGTAACCCGCTTTGCAATCCTTTCAGTTCTTCCACGGCCACGCGGGCCTCCTCCTCCATCAGCGCAGCCCGATGAACGTATCCCAACAGGGTGCGACCTGCATCTGTGAGGTAGAGCCGGCGGCCCACACGTTCTAACAACGGCGTGCCGTACTCACGTTCCAGTGCCTTTACGTGAAAGGTCACGCCCGGCTGGCTGATGGAGAGCTCTTCCGCGGCGCGGGAAAAGCTCATGTGATTCGCGACGGCCTGAAAAACGCGGACCCGTTGCTCTAACATCAGTTCCATTTATAGGATAGGCAAGCAAGTTTGTGTTTGATTATAGAAGAACGCGAAGTCGTTGGGCTGCTTTTGCGCTACGAAGCGCTTGCCACTTCCATGAAATCGGGCAACAGGCACGCTGGGGACTTGCAGCAATTCATCAGTAGGATTTTCCCTGTGGATAAAAAGCCCATATTGGACTTATAGGTGAGATGCCTCTAGTGTAGAAGTGTGAGGCGTTGCTTCAAATCAGGAGGTGGTTGCCATCGCAGTCGCACAGGTAGAGACCGTCATCGACCGTTTGATGAAAGACCAGTCTTTCCGCCAGAAGTACTGTCATGATCCTGACGGCACGCTGGCCGGTTATTTGACACCTGATGAGATTCACGCGATCAAGTCTGGTGATGGATGGTTCCTCGGCCAATTTGGCCGTTCGCCGCGCTGGCACGAGTGGGCTGCCGGCTTATGTGGGCTCGATCCCGGACCCTAGGGTCGTCCTGATCGGCGCGATGCTGTCAGCCCGGAAGCGGAGCCGGTTTCTCTGAAGAGACGCTGATGTAAGTCGACTCGTACTTAGCCGTGGTCTGCGTATACACCCCAGAGCGGTGCCGGCAACAAATCCTTGATGGCATTCATAACGCGGTTCCGCGCCCACCCGTCACGTGCTTCTTTCGGCATTCCCGTGGGGACGCGCAGGGGGAAGGGATCACCAAAACTCGCCACCAACCGTCCACCTTCTTCATACAAACCTACCGGAAGCATGCGAATGCCAGTAGCCGCTAGCAGCAGCAGAAAGAGCCCGGCTCCTTCGCGCGCGTGCAGAAGTTCGGGGGTCGAGCCCACGGTACCTTCGGGCATCAAACCCAGAATGGAGCCTCGTTTTGCCTCGCCGGCCGAGGCGCGCATGGCGCCCGCTCGGGCCGCAGCGGGAGCATCGGACGGAGGCATCGCGATGATGCCGTATGTGGCGAAAGCGCGCTCGAACACGATCCGGATCAGCGATCGAGGAATATCGATTCCCCACAGAGAAAAATCGTCCCACTCCTGTATCGCGATCCAGTGTGTCTCCAGCCCAGTGCGTGTCTGAACAACATGGCTGATCAAGATCGCGGGCCAGGCCATCCAGAGCCCGGGGCGTTCGTAGTGGTTTGCGACTACGACGAACTGCCCATCTTCCGGGATGCGTTCGGCACCGCGCACGAATGGTGGCCGCGGCATCTGGCCCAGCACGGTGAGCGCGTCACGAGCCAGGGAGCGAGGACGTCCCCATACGATTGCCACACTGCCCCGCAGAATCAGTGGAAGGGTGATGCGGTAAGGCGGTCCATAGGGATATCCGATCATTCTGATGCGCGACCCATCGACTTCATCCGGCGGGGAGGTTGGGCGCGCATGTCGTCACCTCTACCTATTTACGGTGGTGGGCGCAGCTTGGTAGCCTAGGCTACGAAATTCGTGACCACAACGCTAGATTCGGAGCGTACTCATCGTCTCGCGCTTTATGCTGCCCCGCCTCTCGTTCGTCATCGTCGCACTCGTCATGGGCTTTGGAAGTAGTCCGATATTTACTTCGGCACACGCTTCCCCCGTGGCACGGCCGACTGCCCTGTCGGTAACAAATGTCCAGGTCAGCCACGATTCGGCGCTTGCCCACAGTGAGCCGGCGGTTGCCATCAATCCGTCCAATCGCAACAACCTCATCGCGGGATCGAAGTTCTTTTCCGATCCCGCGAGTTACCGCTTTCACATCGGGACGTTCTATTCCATGGATGGCGGTCGCACCTGGCGCGACTCTGGTATCATCCCCGGGTTCGACGAGTACGGCACCACATCAGATATCAGTATCGCTTTTTCCCCCAATGGCACCATCGCATATGCCGCAGTATTGGCCTGTAACGGCGGTGTCTGTCGAGGCGCGGGAAACGGCAGTGGAATCTATGTCTCGCGCTCGCGTGACGGTGGCGCAACCTGGGAAACTCCCACGCTCGTCTTCGCCGATCCAACGGGTGCGTACTTCAACGACAAACCGTGGATCGCAGTGGATGGTTCAAAAGGACGGACTCGCGGGTCGGTGTATGTTGCATGGAATCTGGATGGTAACGTCGCAGGACGTCCCGTTGACCCCGACAGCGGAGCAGCGATGTTCCACACGTCTCAAGCCATCGGGAGCGCGCCCGGCGGAGTCGTCGTGGCCCGATCTACTGATTACGGGAGTTCTTTCAGCGCACCGGTGACTTTGTCGGCCTTTGACACTCAGTTCAAGCACTTTGGGTTAGGTGCGACGCCTGCAGTCGGCCCCAATGGCCAAATCACAATCGTGTACTCGGGGCAAGATGAGGTGAACAAAAAGACCGCATATTCCCTCCAGTACGTGACTTCCAAGGATGGAGGCGTCACATACAGTGCTCCCCGTCCAGCGGTGGTGCACGTTGTGCCTTTGCCGGACAAGCTACCCAACGGCACCTTTCGAAACTTCAGTCTTCCAGCCTTCGCAATTTCGCCAAAGGATGGATCGATGGTCATCGCCTGGGCGGACATGCGAAACGGCGACGCCGACATTTACGTTAGCAGATCTATCGACGGAGGGAAATCGTGGTCAGCTCCATATCGTGTCAATCACGACCATCTCCACAACGGTAAGGACCAGTTCCAGCCGGCTCTTGCGGTGGCGCCGAACGGCACATTTACCTGTTCGTGGTTCGACCGTCGTCGCGATCCCAAGAACCGCAACATTGATGTTTATATTGCTCAGAGTCTGGACGACGGTGCGACGTTTGGACATAACTATCGAGTCACCCAACATTCATGGGATCCTGCTATAGACGCACCGCGCGCCGACGGCAAACCGTCCACCACGTTCATTGGCGATTACCAGGCTCTGGCTGTGAGCAATACCACGGTCCATCCCTTGTGGAACGACACCCAGAACGGCAAGAGTCAGGAGATTCGAACCGCCATCGTCTCCGTGCAACTCCTCGCCCGCCGGTAACCGGATGCCTGCCTAGGACAGGATCAGACGGGATGGCGTGCATCGAGCATGGAGGGAGTCTCCCGTGGCAGCACGCGCCGGAGTGTGGATGGTAGGGCGTGGTCGTGTGCCAGGGACTTGCGAGGGCATGGTGCGTGGACGTGCCGTCGTCAGTTCGCGTGAGTCAAATGGCACGGTCCTCGATCGCGCGGTCGTAGACGAGTTGGGCCGTCACGACGTCCTCCACCGCGATACCCACCGACTTGAAGAGCGTGATTTCTTCGGGCGATTGCCTGCCGCGCGTGCGATCGAGGGCGACTTCTCCGAGTTCCGCCACGATCGTGCCGGCCTGCACATCCCCGGATTCCGCTTGACCGGCATCACGGGAATCGACGTACAGGCGGGCACGTTGCATGGTAGTGTCGTCGAGTTCTCGCCAGGTGGGTCTGGTCGCGCCAACCGCGTTGATGTGAGTACCTGGTGACAGCCATTCGCCTTTCAGCACGGGAGCCGTGGAAGACGTCACTGTCACCACGATGTCGGCTCCCCGCACTGCCTCCTCTGCCGTGTCGGTCGCTCGGACATTATGCTCTCGGGCGAACGCCTGTGCCCCGTGCGGACTCCATACCCGAACCTCATGGAGAGGACGGACCAGCCGAAGAGCCTGGAGATGGCTGCGCGCCTGGACGCCGGAGCCCAGGATCGCCAGGATGGACGAATCTTCGCGCGCCAGCAGATTGGTCGCCACGGCCGAGGCAGCGGCCGTACGCATCTCGGTAATGAGCGTCCCGTCCATCGTCACCAACGGCTCACCGGTTTCGGGACTGAATAGCATGATAGTGGCGAGGTGGGTGGGAATCTCGGTGTTGCCTGGGTAAAAGGTCACCAGCTTCACCCCCAGGGAACCGGCATAGGCGGGCATCACACCGAGAAAGCCGCCATGTTCGGCGACGGGAACGACGCTGCGCACGGGCTGCACCACTTTGCCACTGGAAAAGTCCGCCAGCGCGGGCCCCATGGCGTCGATCACATCCTCCATGCGAATCAAGCGTCGCACTGCGTCTTCGTCCAGCAACATGCTGTCTCTCCTTCAGCAGGGCAGAGTGGATGGTAGGAACGTGTAGGCTAATCGCGCACCATTTTGGAGCATTTCAGAAGTCACTCCGGAGCTGCGCAAAATCGGTTCGTATAATTGTCGGCGGAGTTCTGAACGCATGCAACGAGTCGGTGGCATGGACCATGAAACATGCTCGAGGTGGTTGGTCGCGCGGTGCTCAGGTCGAAAGTGGGAGAGGAAGTAGGGCTTTATGAAGATGTTTAGGCGCCTCATCGTCAGTGCGATCGGGCTGTTCGCGCTTACCGGGGGCCAGGCGGTAGCTGCCGCGTCGCTGCAGACCATTGCGCTCCGAGTCAATAATTTACGACCGGGCTATACAACCGCGAACGCAGGGTACATGTCGGAAGCCGCGCTTGCACAGCAATATCACGTGAACTTCGGTCAGCTCAAATACTACGGATGGACGTCGAGTTTCGACGCTCTATACGTGCGTCGAGACGCCACCGGACTGGGCGAGGTGGGCAACAAAGTCGATCAGTACAGCAGCGGAGTGGGCGCGCACTGGGGATACCGGGTGGCAGTGCAGAATACGCTGTGCTGCGGCAAGTATCACACGATTGCCCTGCCGCTGGTTGGGCAGGAAAGCACCAGCTTTCTCGCGAACACCGGTACGCGCGGTTTTGTGGGCGTGAAGTTTCGGGAAGGGAAGTATGTGGTCGGAGTAGCCGTCTTGCCAGGTACCAAGCGGGCGTCGCTTCTCCTGCTGGCCCGCCTCGTCGACCAGCGCATCCGCCTCTGGGGATAACGAAGCTGGGGCCAAACGGCCGGCCGAACGAGGCGCCGTCTGTCTTCGAAATCCACACCGATGCGTCGTCGATGCGGGACGATCCCGGCACGAAGTTTGCATTCTGACTGGTAGATCGACGTCTTCATGGGTCGGTTCGAAAGGGTTTTCGTTGCGATGAAAGCTCGAATGCTCAGGTCACTCTGCGTCTTTGTGCTCCTTGTTTCCGGCGCTGCTGCGCTCCGTTTGCCCGGCGCTGTCCATGCAACAAGCGCTCATTCCTATGCCGGTAAGCGAATCACTATTTCACTCTCTCGCCAGCGGCTCCGCGCCTGGCTTGGAAACAAGGTGCTGCTGGTGACACCCGTGACCACCGGCAATGCAACCTTACCGACCCCCACCGGTCACTTCCAGATCTTTGCCAAAAGGAGTCCGTACACGTTCATCTCGCCGTGGCCCCGAAGTTCACCCGATTGGTACCCTCCCTCGCAGGTAAGCTTCGCCCTGGAATTTTTGGGAGGTGGTTACTTCATTCATGACGCTCCATGGCGAGGAGTCTACGGCAGAGGAAGTAACGCAGGTTCTCAGCCCGGCACGAATTACGGCGGCACACATGGTTGCATCAACGTGCCGTACAACGCGGCGCGATGGCTGTACTACTGGGCGGATATGGGAACGCCGGTGCACGTCGTGCGGTAGAGGCCCGACTTTGATCGATCGGCGATTGGCGCGTCGGGAACGGGCCTGAGCTCCTACCAGTGGAACTGACGTCGCAGGAACTGATCGCTGAACTGCAGGATCACAGGTGAACCGTGCGGACACACGGCCGGCGAAGCGGTGCCGGCCAGCAGATTGATCAGTTCCGCACACTGTACGGGAGTCAGAGGCTTGCCGCGGCGCGTGGCACTGCGGCAGGCGATCGACGTGAGGAGTCGATGCTGCCAATCAGAGCCATCGTCCGTTGCCATATCCAGCAGATCCTCCACGACGAGGCCGAGATCGTTCGTCTCGGGAATGACGGGCACACTGCGGATGAGAAACGACCGCCCTCCAAACCACTCGCAGACGAAGCCGAGAGCGGCCAGCTCCGGCAGTCGTGGTTCGAGGCGCTCGATCTGCCGGTTCGTCAACTCAATTTGGAGCGGTTCCAGGAGCAGTTGTCCCGCACGCCCCTCGCTGTGACGCCGCACCAATAACTCGTAGATCGCCCGCTCGTGCGCTCGATGTTGATCCACCAGATAAAGGCCATGCGTATTCTCCATCAGAATCAAGGAGTTGTGCACCTGGCCGGTGACGTGCATCGCTCGGAGCCACTCGCCACTGGCAACGTTCCACTCGGCGCTGCCTTCGGCCACCATCCGTGGGAGTGCCGCCTGTTCCATACCAAGCGCAAAGATGCGATCCCCAGCCGGCGATCCCACGGTCCGGCCCAGTACAGTGCGCACCAACTCGCGCAAGAGGCCGGCGATCGCCGCTTCATCCTCAACTCTCACCTCGGCTTTGCTGGGGTGGACGTTCACGTCGACCCGGTGTTGAGGAACCCGGAGGGAGAGTAGCGCCACCGGGTGGCGGCCACGCGGCAAGAGCGGTCGATACCCTGCTTCGTAGGCCGCGAGCAAGGCGCGACTTTGCACGCAGCGTTGGTTCACCAAAAACGTCACATGGTGCCTGCTGCTCCGGGTTGCCTGGACGCCTGTCACGAAGCCAGTCCATTCAGCGTCGCCGGCAACCGCGGGCCCCAACGGAATCATGGCTGCGGCCAGCGTAGCCCCGAGCACTTCGCCCAGCGCATGTTCGAGTCCGCGCCCAGAGGTGTGAAACGACGGATGGCCATCCAGCACCAGATGAAATCGGATCGTTGGGTGTGCCAGTGCGTAGCGCCGCACGACCTGGCCGATCTGTGCCGACTCCGTCCGCGCATTTGTGACGAATTTCAAGCGTGGTGGCGTATTGGCGAAGAGGTTGCGCACCGTGATAGTCGTCCCGCGGGGACGAGAGTGGAAGTGTCTGGAGACCTGCTCGCCGTATCTCATTTCGATCTGAACGGCTGTGGAATCCTGAGCCGCTGTCAGGATCATCATTTCACTGACGGCGGCGATGGATGGGAGCGCTTCCCCCCGAAAGCCGAGACTGGAGATGTCCAGCAGATCATGCACCTCCCGGATCTTGCTCGTCGCGTGATGACGCAGTGCCAGGTCCACTTGATCGGCCGGTACGCCCGTACCGTTATCCGACACACGAATGGAACGGAGCCCGCCGCCCCGGATGTCGACCCGGATCTCGCTTGCTCCCGCATCAATCGCATTGTCGACGAGTTCGCGTACCACGGAAACCGGTCGTTCCACCACCTCGCCCGCCGCGATACGTTCCACCACGTCCGGCGAAAGCACCTGGATAGCGGCCTGAGACCGGTGCAATGAAGACAAACCGTCCCGTGGCGCCGCGATGGAATCAGCGGTCACGGGCCGTTAGCTCCCGACGTAGAGAATTCGCTCGCAGTTTGAGCAGGAAACCAGCGCCCCGGCTCGGGCGTGTTGCACGTCCTTTTGCGGAATGTTTACGCGGCACCACTGGCACACCCCATTCCGTACCACGGACACAGCATGTCCGGAATTGGCTCGCAAGCGGGCATACATACTCGCCGTTTGAGGACTCACGCCGGCCAATGCTCCCTCCCGTTCGGCCTTGAGTAGTGTCAGGCGCTGAGCCAACTCTGATTCCTGCCGTTCGAGTGATGGCCGCTCGGCTTCCCACCGAGTCCGAGTCTCACGCGCGCCAGCATCGCTGGCGGCGACCTCCTCGGCAAAGGCTTCGGCCTGCTCCATCGCTTCGAGTACCTGTTGCTCCAGTTCGTCCCGCTTCGACGCATAGTTGGCCAATTCGCGTTCGAGCGATCCCAATTCGCGCGGATCGACAATCTGTCCCGAGTACATGCGAGTATTGCCGTGCTTGATCTTGGCTTCCACATCCGTTAGCTCGGACTCGAGGCGGCGCAGTTGCAGTGCGGCGGCGCGTTCGTTTTCCCGAAGACGAGCGACACGAGCCTCGGCCGCATCGAGTTCGGGATTGCGCAGACGGCGGCGACGAGCCCCGCTCACGGCCGACTCGGTCTGTTCGATTTCGGTGTCCAGCTGGTCGAGACGGAGCACCTGGTCAGGAATAGACATGCGGGCTTCCTTCTCGTGGGAGGTGTACCGCAAGTATGGCAGCGGGTGACATAAGGTGTCTATCCGGTCGCGGCTCATCCCAAGAACATGCCGCCAGACAACCGCCGGGCGGGAATCGTGGGCATTCTTGTCGGCTGCCCGGCCCCGACGGTGCAAACCAAAAGGATGGAGGCGACATCCATCGAATGGATATCGCCTCCGGACCACGACCCCGTTGTGGGCCCGCCCAATTGCCCTTCCCCAGATGTCGTCGGTCGTGGCTGGAATCAAGCGCTCCGTACTTCGGGAGCACCTGTCGGGAACAAATGTGCATGTGCCGAAATCAGGTCCCGGTGACCGGGCTCGGTACTTCTGTCCACTCTACGGTCCATACCTGAGTCGCGGCTGAGGACGGCGTAAACAAACTCTGAATACGTGGGGATGCGAGAGTATGGGCCGGTTCATAGAAAGTTCACTGCCGCGCAATGCCGGGGCAAACTTTCTTCGGTACGGTAGAGGTGCAGGCTGAAGGTCATCAACTGCACTGGAACGACAACTAAATAGAGCGAGTGGGCTCAGCACGCACGCAACCCGCTTACTCACCAGCGCAAAGGGTGTTGTAACCGCAACACCCTTTGTCTATGTCAGGTCGATTCCGCCGGTCGAAGTAGGGCGAACGGCAATGCCAGCAGGCATGTGACGGCGCCAAAGACCAGCACCGCGTTAAATCCTCCCGGACCGATGAGTAGCCCGGAGATCGCACTTCCAACGAAAATGGCCGCTCCGAAGCCGGCAGAAGACATCGACATCGCCGTGCCTCGGTTTTCGTCGCTGCTCCGGATCGCCAGATCGGTATAGATACCGGTTATAAAGAGCCCGGCCCCGATTCCGGTCATCGCGCCGGACAGCACGAGCGTGATGATCGAAGGGGGCAACGCCAGAATCCCAATCCCGGGGAGCGTAATGGTGAGGCCGAGAACCATAGGGAGCAGAGCGCCCCGGCGGTCCACCAACACTCCGGTCGGAATGCGCAAGAGCAACACTCCGATCGCGTCCGCGGTAAAGAAAATACCGGCATTCGGGCCATGTAGTGCCCGCAAGTGAAGCGGTAGATAAGCCACGATGCCACCGAAGTAGATGGCGGCCAGTCCATTGGCCGCGATCAAGCCACTCCAGGCGGAATCAAAGCCAAACCCACGAGCGGAAGCTGAGCTCGACGGTCCTCGCGGGACAAACAGGACGGATACCAGTCCGAGGGCCGCGGCCAACAACGCCGGCACGAAGAGGCCGGTGCCGCCATAACGGGCATACAGGACCAAACCAATCGGCGGGCCTGCGGCGAGGGACAGCGCATTGAGGGTTCCGACGGCGCCCATCGCCATTCCCTGACGCTCCGGTACCAGACGGGCCGCCAGTGTCATGGAGGCCGGAAGTATCAACGCACTCCCGATGCCCTGCAGTCCACGAAACGCCGCAACGGGCAGTTCCTCTCGGAAGATCAACATGCCGGCCGCTGCCAGAAAATAGAGCAGGGCAGCGCTACGAAGAAAGATCTTGGCGCCGTGCCGATTGAGTGCGGGACCAAGTGCCAGCATGACGAGCACACCTACGATGTTGCCCAGCCCAACTTCAAAGCCGATACGATTCTGAGCCGCACCAAGATCGCGCAGGTACAACGGCAGTGCCGAAGCCGTCAGGTAGTAGCCGAGTTGGGTAACTCCCAGCATCCCGCCAATCAGTATCAGCGGCCGCCATTCGCCATTCAATTGGGCTACTCGCGTACTGTCTCCGCCGTCGTGCGCGCTCTTCACCACGGCAGTGTACACCGCGCCACGGCCGATGCCGGGCACCCGGGAGCCGCTCATTCGACCATGTGATAGGGTGCGGTATGCGCCACGAGACAGCCATCGTGGACGCTTATACGAGGCGGAGGGTGCCCTCTATGTCCCTGACTCTTGAACAGCGTCGAAAGCGGGTCCGAATTCGCATTGAGGAGCTACGTTTCTGGATCGACCAGGTGGCGATCGATCTGGAGGATTGGAGCTGTGAAGGGCAGCCGTTGCCCCTCGGCGGAGCGTGGCCCCGACGTGACGGACTGGTGACGCTCGAGCATCCCGCGGTGCGTGTGCCCGACGACTGGCCGATTGACCCAACGCGGCTCGATCTGGATGTCGGGGGTGAAGGCCTGCTATGCATCCTCTACGCCGGGGGTGAAGTCGAGTCGCTGGGGCTCGATCCATATCACACACGATTTCGATTTCACGAACGCGAGTTCTCGCTCCAGGTGGAGGCCGTGGCACGGTTCCCGTTCGGCGTGCCCAATCACGACCCACGTTTGCAACGGGCGCGTCTGGTCGTGCTCGAATCCGGTGTGGATCGGCTGGTACGCAAGCTCCAATTGATCGTCGAGACGGCACGGCGCCTGGCCCAGCACGAAGTCGCCGTTCCCCTTATCGCGGCCGCCGAGCGGGCTCTCGACTCGTTGCAGTGGCCCAGCGGCACCCAGGAGTACCTGGCACGCGTGCGCTCAAGCGCCGAATTACAGGCGATCTGGCAGCTTCCGCCGGAGAACCGGTCTGCCGACCGACCGTTGAGCGATGAGGAACGGACCAGCGTTGAACTCGCACTCGAAACGCTCGAGGATGAGCTCATATCCCTGCGTGAACGACACCCGCGAACGGGCTCCATCGCGCTCACCGGACACGCGCACATCGATCTGGCGTGGCTGTGGCCCCTGGAAGAGACGCGTCGCAAGGCCCAACGCACTTTTTCCACGGTGGTCGAACTCATGGACCTCTACCCTGAGCTCACGTTCAACCAGTCAACCGCGCAGTTATATGCTTTCATCCAGGAGGACGACCCAACGCTGTTTGAACGCATCCAGGAACGCGTGGCGCGTGGTCAATGGGAGCCGGTCGGAGGCATGTGGGTCGAGCCGGATACCAATATGGTGGCCGGCGAATCGTTAGTTCGCCAGTTGTTGTATGGACAGCGCTATTTCCAGCAACACTTCGGCGCCATCCACAACGTCTGCTGGCTTCCCGACGTCTTCGGATTCTCGCCGGCTTTGCCGCAGTTACTCAAGCGAGCTGGAATCGACAACTTTTTTACGGTCAAGCTCACCTGGTCGGAGACCAATGTATTTCCGCACGACCTGTTCTGGTGGGAAGGGCTGGACGGCACCCGCGTTCTCGCCCACATGTTCAATAACCCAGGTGGAGAAGATGTGGACACCAGTGGGTACAACGCAGACCCAGGCCCAGATGCGTTGCAGGATACCTGGCAGAACTATCGAGGCAAGCACTTCTTTCCGGAGAGTCTGCTGAGCATCGGCTACGGAGACGGCGGCGGCGGCGTGACGACGGAGATGCTGGAGCGCGCCCGCGAACTGGAAAGTTTTCCCGCACTCCCGGCGTCACGTTTTTCAAGTGTTCGAGACTTCTACGAGCGTGCCCAGGACGCAGTGGCCGGTAAAGATCTGCCGATCTGGCTGGGCGAACTGTACCTCGAGTTGCATCGTGGCACGCTTACCAGTCAGGGCTTGACCAAGTACTCGCACCGCCGTGCCGAACGCAATCTCGTGGCCGCCGAGGCGGTGGAGAGTATGCGATACCTTCTCGGCGGTCCTGAGCCGGCTTCGCTCGAGGATCAGTGGCGGATCATGCTGCGCAACGAATTTCATGATATTCTGCCGGGCTCCGGAATCCGAGAGGTGTACGAGCGCGCAGTCGCCGAAATGTTCGGCGTGGCGCGCGAATCCTCTGAGAATATCGAGCGTGACCTGGAGCACATCGCAGACGCGATCGTGCCTCCGGGCGACCACGATGCAGTCATGGCCGTCAACCCCGACCTTTCCGCCCGTCCGTTCCGCGTCGAGTTCGATCAACCTGTGCCCGGCGCACAACCAGTGGAAAACGGCAGTGTTCTCACTAGTGAAGAACTCGTTCCCGGTCTCGGAGCGCGTACGATGGTCGGGGCGACACCTGCCGGCACCCTGTCGGTTTCGCCGGAGCACCTCGAGAACCAGTACCTGCACGTCGATGTAGCACCAGATGGCACGCTCACGCGGATCTTTGACAAGCGCGCAGCGCGTGACGTACTGAGTGGTCCGGGCAATACGGTGTGGGCGTACGTCGACAAACCACCGGCCTGGGATGCGTGGGATATCGATGCCGGCTACGCGCGCGCCGGCGAAGAGGTCACCGCGAGTCAGCCCGTGGTGGTAATTGAGCAGGGGCCGCACCGGGTGGCTCTGCGGGTGACTCGATCGTTTCGCTCCAGCACGATTACACAGGATATGCGTCTCTGGTCAAATTCCCCTCGCCTCGACTTCAAAACCACGATCGATTGGCACGACCGTCGGTGGCTGGTGAAGGCTCGCTTTCCGGTAGAGGTCCGGTCAGCCCGAGCATCCTTCGAGACGGCGTTCGGCATCATCGAGCGTGCAACGCACCGCAACACGTCCTGGGACATAGCTCGCTTCGAAGTCGCGGCTCATCGCTTCGTGGATCTGTCTGAACCCGGCTTTGGCGTGGCTCTGCTCAATGACGGGAAGTACGGTCACGATGTCGTGGGCAGTGAATTGGGTATCAGCTTGCTCCGTTCTCCGATGTATCCCGACCCACTGGCAGATGAGGGAATGCAGACTTTTACGTACTCGCTGCTGCCGCATGCGGACGCACTGGAGAAAAGCACGGTCTTAATGGAGTCGGAAGATCTCAATCGGCCGTTACTCCCCCGGCGGGTGCAGAGTAACGGGAGTTCCGAGTGGCAGGCGATTAGCACGCAGGGATTGAAACTCGGTCTTGGCTCCCTGAAGGTGTTGGAAGACGGCGGGGGGCTCGTGTTTCGGGCGTACGAGCCATTTGGTGCGCGGGGACCCGTGACCGTACATCGCCCCGAGGGCTGGTTGTGTGACGCCGAGCTGGACCTGCTGGAGAATCCGGAAGGGCCGGCCGAATATGAGTTCGGCCCCTTCCAGGTACACTCGTGGCGCCTAAGGCGAATCCATTAGCGCTCACGAATTAACGCGAAACGACTTCAGCATGCGGAGCATCAGAGGGCGCATTTTGCGGAACTTGAGTTCATATGAGGCGGTAAGCTGCCACACGGTGCCTTTGTAGGCAAAGCGCACCTGCTCGACCGAAAACTTGCCGGCCAGGCTATTGAAGTCGGCATGCATGAGCGCTTCGCGCTGGCCCATGATGTCAATCCAGGCGCTCCGACGGATGTTGCGCCCGTTCATCTGCTTCAGATATGCCGCCTGATTCTGGACCGTGGTCCCGGGCGTCGCCACGATGTTGACGTTGGTCGGGAAACTGCCGACCGACGGGAAGAAGTAATCGACCTGCTGGTTCGCGGTGTTGGGCAGGACTACATGTTTGAACGACGACGGCTGGCTTATGCTGTACGAATACACCGAGCTACGGAACGGAGTCCATGAAATGGAAACACCCGCCAGGACCAATGCACCCAAAAACGGCTGAGTAGCCAGCTTCCCCATGTCAGATGGTAAAGAGAACCAGGGAAAGGTCGCAACTGACTGCTAAGATGTGACTTAACCGAGAAGGGCAAGCTTTCGTGAAGTTCATGGCCATTCCTTCACTTCGGTGGCGGCTCGTGGCGGTTATGTGCCTTGCATATGCCGTGGTCGCAATCTCGAGCGGCATTGTCGAGTACTACACGCAACTGGAGAATCTGCACGGGCAACTGAGGACGCGGGCACGAAACGATGCCGCTATCCTGGCCGCCGGGGCGGCGGAGCCGCTGAGCGCCACTGCTTCCAGTGGGCTCACCGAACTGCAGTATTTCGTGTTCTCTCTCACCCGCGCCGAGGGTGTTACCTACGCGGCGATCATCGCCAATGGCCATATCGTCGCCTCTACGATCCCGCCCGAGCGCAATCACCTTACCCATGTTTCAAACATACAGGGGTCCACAGCTCGGTTTTTACCGAATGGGAACGTGCAAGGCTTCGCTCCGATAGCCGGTGCAGTAACCGACCTCGGTGTGGCGGAGGTGACAATTTCCGGCTCCTCAGTGCCACGCGACCTGGCGCGTTCGCTGGTCGGAATCCTTCTCATCCGTTTGGCCGGTTTGGTCCTCTTTGTTTTGCTTTCCTTTGCCATTGCCAGATACGTGCTCGGCCCCCTTCAGAAACTGGTGGAGGCGGCGCGCGCCATTCGACGTGGGGAAATGTCGACGCGCATGCCGGAAGAGGATCGGACGGAGATGACCACGGTGGCGCAAGCCTTCAATAACATGGCGTCTTCGCTGGAGCAACGAATCAAGTATCTGTCGTTCCTGGCGACGGCGGGTTCCACGCTTCTCACCGAATTCCGGACAGGAGACGACGTGGAAGCAACGCTCGCAGCGTTTTGTCGCGAACTCGATGCCTCGGGAGCGGGTCTGGTAGCTCGGGAGGATGCAGAGATTCAAACCTACTGGTACGGTGTGGACTTCGACGAGACTCGTTGGCGCAAACTCGCCATGGACGTCGCGGCGTACTCGCCTGCTGCCATCGCGCTGGACGACGCTTCTTTCGCGCTGATGATCGTACCGGTGTTGGCAGACGCGGTGTTTCTCACAGTCCGTAAAGCCACATTCACGCAAGAGGAACAACAAATCGTCACCAATTTTGCGTATCAGTTCGGCCTCGCGGCAGACAATGCGCGACTATTCGCCGCCCAGCAAGAAGCCCTCCAGGTTAAAGATCAATTTCTCTCCATCGTGTCGCATGAACTTCGCACCCCGTTGACCACGATCAAAGGGTACGCGCAGATGCTCCAGCGCAAGTTGGATCACAACCCGGAGGACCAACGCTTTGCGAGCAATATCGACGCGCAGGTGGGCCGCCTCAGTCGCCTGGTGGACGATCTATTGGATGTGACGCGCTTTTCGCGCGGGCAATTCGAGCTCACGGTCGAGCGAACTGACATCCGTTCCACCCTGGAAGACGTGATAGCACGGTTTCGGGTCGTGGCGCCAAAACACACGTTTCGATTGGTGCTGGACCAGGGAAGTTTCGAAGGTGAGTGGGACCGTGACCGATTGGATCAGGTTATGAACAATCTGGTCGGAAATGCCGTCAAGTACTCGCCTGATGGCGGGGAAGTAACCATTTCGACTCGGCACGACGGTCCCCTTCTCACGGTCGCCGTGCGCGATCACGGCGTCGGCATCCCGGAACGCGACCAACGGCATCTCTTCGACCGGTTCTTTCGTGGGAGCGCCGAGAATACGGACATCAAGGGGCTGGGACTCGGGCTGTACGTGTCTCAGCGGATCGTGGAAGCGCACGGTGGCACCATCGGCGCCACCAGCGAGCCCGGTGAGGGAAGCGAATTCTGTTTTTCGCTACCGCTTCTGCCCGACCAGGCGCGCAAGCCAGTGAGCGCGCAGAAACCCCGTCTGGTCTGACTCTGTCGCTCCGACCGGGAGGCGCGGGTCGGTGCTCGCCCCCCCTGGCCGAAGCTGATAGCCTACTGGGTGACTACTCTTGCGGCTGCGATTTTCGACATGGACGGCCTGTTAATCGACACTGAGCCAATCTGGCGACGATCGGAAATTGAAGTGTTTGGCGAGCTCGGCCTCCACCTCACCGAAGAGCAGTGCATGCAAACCATGGGTGTCCGCGTGGCCGAGGTCGTACAGCTGTGGTATAGCCGACATCCGTGGGAGGGCCCCTCATGCGAGGAAGTGACCCGCCGCATTTATGCAAGCGTGATCGAGCACGTACTCTCCGAGGGCGAGCCCATGCCCGGCGTGATAGCTGCGCTGCGCATCGTGCGAGATAGTGACCTGTTATGCGGAATTGCGTCGTCTTCCAGTGAGATTCTGATCCGTGCCGTAATTCAACGGCTCGGTATCGGGGAATACATCCAAATGATCTGTTCAGCGGACGACGAAGCGGAAGGGAAGCCGCACCCGGCGGTCTATCTCACTGCAGCGCGACGTCTCGGAGTAGCACCGCAGCAGTGCGTTGCTTTTGAAGACTCGCCCAATGGCGTGGAATCGGCCAAGGCGGCGGGTATGCTTTGCATCGTCGTCCCGGACCGCCATCTGGCGGGAGATCCGCGCATGGAGTGGGCGGATCTGCGGTTGGAATCGCTCGAAGATTTTTCGAGCGAGACGCTTGATACTCTGGCCATGCAAGGAAGTAAGCGCTAGTCTCGAGCAACATCATATCCCGCTTCGAGCCGTGCGAATCGGTCGCGAGTGCAGCATATTCGCACAGATGTGTTGCTTTTCGACACATTTGCTGCAAATGAGCAAGAAATGGTATCCTCGAGCGACATCACTTTGGCCCGGCGCGCGCTTCTGATCGATTGATACGGAGGCCCTCACGTTGCTGTGGCAGCGAGAAGGGGTTTTGGTCCAGGATTCAGCGCGTTCCGCTCCAGCTCAGCACTGGCGATCGACGCTCGTGGCAGTCTGCATCGCGCAGGCCACAGCGATCATCGGGTTTGACTTCACACTGCCGTTCATCCCCCTCTATTTGCAACACGATCTGGGCGTGCACGGCGTCGGCCAGACCGCACTGTGGGCAGGGCTCATCAGCTTCGGGCCGGCGATTCCCGCCACGATTTTCGGCCCGCTCTGGGGTCGGCTGGCAGACCGGGTTGGGTACCGGGTCATGCTGCTGCGAGCGATCATTTGCGCTGCGATCATGCTGGCATGCATGGGCTTGGTGCCATCAGCGGGTGTCCTGCTGGCCCTACGAATGATCCAGGGCGCACTCACGGGAACGGTCTATTCGGCGCAAGCATTGGTTGCCGCGTCTGTGCCCGAACGGGAGACCGGACGCTCGATGGGGCTCTTGCAAATGAGTGTGTACATCGGAGCGACCTTTGGCCCCATTGCCGGCGGAGTCGTCGCCGAGTTCTTCGGCTATCGTGCCGCCTTCGCGGGAGCGGGCTTATTGCTTGCGAGCGCGGCCGTCGTCGTGTACTTCTTCGTGCACGAGCCGGCCCGGAAGTCGGTGAAGGTGGCGGAGGAACCGTCCCGTCCGTCGTTCATGTCGGTTTTGCTCCTTCCCTCATTTGCCGCGGCACTTGTCTTGACGATTGTGGTCCAGTTGTCCAATACCGCTCTGCTTCCCATCGTGCCGCTGTTCGTGCAAGATTTGTTGCGCAGTGGTCGGGGAGCCGCCGGCGCAACCGGATGGGTCATGGCTTTCTCGGGGGTGACGGCGGCAGCCGGCTCGTATCTGGCCGGTCGCCTGCAGCGTTATGTAGGGTTGAAGCCGCTCATCATTTCGGCTTTGATCGCCAGCGTGCTCTTGCTGATCCCACAGGCCTTCGCCGGCAGCTATATTTCGTTCCTGCTGTTACGTGGAGCCGCGGCTTTCGCCTTTGGTGCTCTCTTTGGCCTGGTTGGCGTGTGGGCAGCGATTTCCAGTCCAAAAGACGCCAAGGGCACGGCATTCGGCCTGCTGGGAGCAGCGTCGTCCCTGGGATTTGGAGTCGGGCCGCTGGCCGGTGGGGCGCTCACGGCCTTCGTGGGGATCAGACCGCTATTCATTATCTCGGCCGCTTCACTTGCTCTGCTGCCAACCGTGCTATTCGGCTCGGCCGCGGTATTCTCCGTCATGAGGCGTTCACTGGTGGCGCGAGGACTGCGCAGCGTGGCTGAAGGAGAGTAGCTCAGACCAGTATCGCCGGTGTATCGTGGCGTCCGACCACGAATGGAGGGCAGGTGCAACCACTCAGCGCGATCCCGCTCGAGGCCATCCGCCGGGCACAGGAGAGAATACGCCCCTCGGCCCTTCGTACTCCGCTCGTTCCATTGAACGTGACGGACGCGCCCGCCCAGATCTTTCTCAAACTGGAAAACCTGCAGCCGATAGGGTCCTTCAAGATTCGAGGAGCCAGCAACGCCATGGCGGCGGCCGCGCCCGCGTCGCTGGCGCGCGGGGTGTACACGGCCAGCGCCGGCAATATGGCGCAAGGCGTTGCCTGGAACGCACGGCGCATGAACATTCCATGTACCGTGGTCGTGCCCGATCACGCTCCGCAAGCGAAGCTGGATGCCATCGCGAGGCTCAACGCCGATGTGATCAAAGTGCCGTTCGATCGCTGGTGGCAGGTGCTGGAGGAACGCATGTACCCGGAGATTGACGGGGTCTTCATTCACCCGGTGAGCGACCCGTTGGTCATTGCGGGCAATGGCACTATTGGTCTGGAGATTCTGGAGGATCTCCCTACGGTGGACGGCGTCATCGCGCCGTACGGCGGTGGTGGTCTCAGTTCCGGCATTGCGTCGGCGTTGCGGGCCCTCAAACCGGACGTGAAGGTTTTCGCGTGCGAAGCTGATACCGCAGCTCCATTGGCGGCTTCGCTGAAAGCAGGGCACCCGGTGGTATTCGACTACGTACCGAGCTTCGTGGACGGGATGGGCGGCAAGAGCGTTCTGCCGGAGATGTGGCCGCTGGTGCGAGAACTTCTGGAAGGCTCATTGGTTGTCTCGCTCTCCGAGATCGCGACTGCACTGGCACTTCTGGTCGAGCGCAACCGCGTCGTGGCGGAAGGCGCCGGAGCAGCGCCGCTGGCCGCCGCCTTGAACGGCAGTGCCGGAACGGGCACGATTGTGTGTGTGATCTCGGGCGGCAATATCGATCTCGCGCGGCTGGTGCAGATCTTGAGCGGTGGAATCGCGTGACCTCTACACATTCAGGCGGCATCGAAGCAAGGTCGCAACTGCACCGAAGCCGTCCTTCCAGGTGATCTTCTTGCCCTCCTCATAGGTGCGCCCGTAGTACGAGATTGGCATTTCATAGACCCGGAGATTCGTGTTCTTGAGTACTTGCGCCGTCATTTCAGGCTCGATTCGGAAGTCATTTTCTCGGAGCCGGAAGTTGTCCACCACTTCTCGCTTGAACACCTTGTACCCCGTCTCCATGTCTGTCAAGGTGGAATTGAACAGGACGTTGGTGAGGAGGGTAAGCATGCGGTTTCCAACCATGTGCCAGAATAGGTACACGCGCTGAGGACGCCCGCCCGACAGCCGGGATCCATACACTACGTCAGCATGGCCACGCACGATTGGCTCCAGCAGCCTGGGAAACTCGGATGGGTCGTACTCCATATCCGCATCTTGGATGATGACGATGTCGCCCGTCACGGCGGCGAAACCGGTGCGAACCGCGGCTCCCTTGCCGCGGTTACACTCGTGAAAAATCACATGTACATCCGGCCGATCACGGAGGGTGTCCAGCAGACGGCGCGTGCCGTCAGTGGAACCATCATCTACCACGATAATCTCGATCTCGACCTCTTTCCCCAGCGGAGACGCGAGATCGACCTGACTCACGGCGTCGATGACGTTCACGATAGTGCGTTCTTCGTTGTAGGACGGCACGACAACAGATAGTTTCATAAGTGCCAGCTTAACGGCTTCGCAATCGCCGTGAAAACGTCAGGTTAAGAGTTGATGGAATCTCGACCGATTCATCCTGAAGACCTCCCCCAGACACTGTCCCGCGATCCAGGTCCTCCGTTTTGGTACGTGCGCTCCCGGGGCCAGGCTCTGTGGATAGGCAGCTTCCTGGTACTCGCGGCCGCTCTCGCTGCCTCCCTCTGGCGCGAACGCTTTGATTTCTGGATATTTGCGGTCGCGGTCGTGGCGACCGCATGCTGGCTGTACGCAACCGGCTGGTGGCGGACCCGGAGACTCGTGGCCGCCACCATCGTGCTCGACCTGGCGGTCGTCTTCCTCTTTCTCTGGTCACTTGGGGAGCGCGAGCACGTGGTGATCCGAGTAGTGAACGGCCAATACATCGGCTCGGTGGGAACGGCAACGTTGCCGGTCGGTCAAGCCACGGCAGGGGGACAATTTGGCCTGTATTCCGGCTCGCTGTCCGAATATCGGGTTTCGCCGTTGGGAGAGGCGCAGATGTCCGACGCGTCTGCGCCGCTGGCGCGTTTTGGCGAGTGGATGCGGCTTACGCTGGCACCGGCATGGACGAACGTCCGCATCATCTTCCACGGGAGCGAGCGGTCAACCTTCGCACATCCACTCGTTCTCACCGGGAGCTGGAACATCAACCGTCGAGGTGAATACAACGGCTCGCCCAATTCCAATGTCCTGCTTGGCACAGCTCCCGCGGGAGCCTACACGATCGAAGGCGACCTCCTGCGCGGAGACGGCACGCAAGGTATTCTGCTGGGCGTGGACGCTACCCATCGCGGCTATCTGTTCGAAACGAGACCGGATGTGTCGGACGTACAGTGGGTGGAGTGGTCCAACGGGGTGCCAGGTACCGGGCTGGGCGGATCTTCGGCCGGGTTGTCCATCGGGACCATGTTGCAGCGCGACACCCGATTGGTGCTGGTGAACGCGCTGTGGGCAATCGCCTTGTTGGTGCTGGTACTCCCTCTCTACCTTCTCTTGCTTTGGCTGTTCCGCCTCATGGGAGGTACGGCCGATGACGAGCTTCTTCCCCTGGAGCGCGCACTGAGTCAACGCGCCACGCTGCCCGCGCTCGCAGGAATCATCGCGCTCGCGGCCACGATTGTGACGGCTCTGATCTCGTCCAGTTTGCTCGAACGGATTCCACACGTACAGGACTCGGTCGCAGACCTTTTTCAGGCGAAGACTTTCGCACTGGGTCGACTCTGGGTTCCCGACCCGCGTTTACACAGCTTCTTCAGCGAGGAATTCATTCCCGTTCATGACGGTAAATGGTTCAGTAAATATCCGCCCGGTTGGCCGCTGCTGCTGACCGTTGGTGTACTGGCACACGTTCCGTGGCTGGTCGATCCGGTGTTGTCGGGAGTCATCATCATGCTGACTTTCCTCATCGGGCGCGAAGTGTACAGTGCCGTGATTGGCATCGTGGCAGCTCTGCTCATGCTCAGTTCGCCCTTCTTTCTCTTCCTCGGCGGATCGTTCATGCCTCATACGGCGACGGACGTCTACCTCCTGAGCGCGACGTACCTCTTTATCCATTGGTACCGACGATCGGGCGGCACCCGGCAGGGTGGACGAGCGGAGGTTACATGCCTGGTGTCGGCCGGTTTTCTACTGGGCATGGCATTCATTACCCGCCAGACGGATGCGATCGCGTTTACGTTGCCATTTATGGCTTTCCTGTGGCCCAGCATAAAGCGAAGACATTTTCGGCCCCCGATATGGCTACTGCTGGGCGGTATCCCTCCCATCGCCTGCTTGCTCGCATATAACTGGCTGCTGGCCGGCAGCCCTCTCACCAGCCCGTACAGTTTGTGGTGGCCGTTCGATCGTCTGGGGTTTGGTCCAACGGTGGGTATCGGTGGCTTCACACCGGCTCAGGGTCTCTGGAACACGAGTTTCAACCTCCAGATGCTGCTGGCACATCTGTTTGGGTGGCCGTTCTACCTGACGCTTATGCTGGGCGCGGTGCCATTTATTACCGCAAAGGCGACGCGCTGGGATTGGGCATTTCTCGCATCCGCCGCCGCGGTCGTGCTGGTGTACGTCGCATACTGGAACCCGGGTGTGATGTATGGCCCGAGGTATTACTTTGCGGCGGTTCCGTGGCTCGTTTTGCTGACGGCGCGCGGACTAGAGGAGCTTTACCGCTGGCCATTGAGACTGCCTCTGATCCGGGCGCACGACCGCATCGCCGCGCTTGCGATTCCGGCAGCACTCCTAGCCCTGCTCTTGTCGTACAACGTGGCCGTGTATCTTCCGGCACAGATTCCGCTCTATCGGGGGTACAACTACACCAGCGCGGCTTCGATCGACGCAGTCCAGCGGGCAGGACTTCATCACGCCCTGATCTTCGTGGTCTCCACACCGCCGGGACAGTGGTGGTCGTATGGGGCCGTATTATCGAGCAAGTCACCGTTGCTTGACGGTGACGTTGTCTACGCGCGCGACGCAGGCACCGCTGACCGAGAGCTTATGCGTCTCGACCCGGTCCGCTATTAC
>JANWJD010000003.1 GCA_025449555.1 Chloroflexota bacterium
AGCCCTTCCTCGATCAAGTCCGTCGCGTCCTGTTCCGCTGGAAGCTGCATCCAGATCGTGTGGTCGCGGACACCAAGTACAGCACCATCGAGAACATCAAGGTACTCGATAGTGTTCAAGAAGGCACTGCGGAAGCGGAGGGTCTGGATCGAGCCGCTCTTTGCAGAAGCGAAACAGTGACATGGCTTGGATCGATTCCGGCTGCGGCTACTCTGGCGAGTCAATATCCAGACACTGCTGATTGCGACTGGACAGAACCTGAAGCGGTACCTCGCAGCCCGAGGATGGGGACGGCGATGTGGCCCAACCGGCAGTCTGCGGGCTTCCCACTCAGCCGAGAGAACCATGCAGTCCGTGATTTGACGGGGCACGGCCCTGCAGTCGCTCCGCGATTGTCCAGCCGTCACCCCCGTCACCTTCAGCACCTGTTCGGTTACCAGCCAAAATCATCGCTTTTTCAACACGCTGCTCCATTTCTTGAGACCAAGGTGTTATGCCCACTGGCACACGATTTTCTGTCATGGACGGCGTCTTACTATCTCGTCTCTAAATGAACGTCTCGCCTCTTGTGAAGGAAACGATTAAGCGAGATATACCTTCTGGAGTCGCCAGTGAATCTCTATGGTTGATGTAAGGGCTAAAGGCAGGCGAACTCGATGCGAGAATTGGCGGAGGTGAAGCGACGGTGGAAAACCATCGCGGTATGATTTACGTCGACTTTCCGGGTAGCAACCTTGGTGGCTAGGGCCTCGATGTCGGGGACATGCCTGGCGTACTGTGTCCGGGTGTCTTGCCTCATCGTCCGCTTTTGGGTTATTCCTACCGGAAGCTGCCAAACTGCCTCCAGAGGCGTCTAGTAAGGGCAAAGACAGTCAGTGAGACGTATGGGAAAGAAAATATTCCACCCGCGAACGCGACCCATGTGTTGCGAATGTACATGGCTATTGCAGCGGTTACAAGGGTTGCTCCCATAACCGAGAAGGTGAGGGAAATGACAAGTCTTGTAGGGGATATCAACCCCTCGCCACAATGAGAACATGGATATTGACTTCGCGGTACATTGCGTCGACATTTTGGACAAACTCGCTCTTCCAGATCCACTTCCTGTCGCCTCTAACCTGGCGTTCGTTCTCTCGGGCGTATTCATATTCCATCTTCCCATACCAACCGGATGATTTTTCTACGCGCACTCGTAGAAAAAATTCGGTGTGTCTACCTCCAAGCCGAGCCCCTTCACGGTGGTAAAATAGAACACGATTTTGTGGTGGCCCTCGCACTGCTGACCCGCACGCCATAGATATGACTCTATGATTCCGCTTAAGGCTGCAGCTGCAGCCGTAGCGGCATACTGTGGATTGTGGACGAAAAACTTCGAGAGCTCGACCTCAGCTTCAAATGGTATCAGTCCCCATGCCTCGATTTGATGCAAATCATGCACGCTGATGGCGAACCAGAAGTGTTTACCAGTCCCGAAACCTAGGAAATCTTCGCTAAATCTGCTTCCGCTGGTGGACTGATTCGTCCAATCCGGATTCTTACTATTGCACACTCAATTACAAGCTGGATTCTCATCTTCACCGCATCGATCCTCGAGTGGATCGACCGGCCCCGAATCTTTGCAGCCAAACGACTGACCGGTGGCCGGATCGTAGTACCCGCTGCCCGTCTAGTAGCTCTGCGTGCTGCTGTCGAACATGCCTCCCTGAAAGGCGAACGGATTGGGCACACTGCATGACGAGGTGGCATTGCCCAGCGGGTCATAGCTGTACGTATTCCTGACTGCTCCGGTACTATCGGTGCGTGCCGCAACTGAGCCGGTGCCATCGCTCAGGTAGTAGGTGCCGGCAGACGTTCCGCTCGGGATTGTTTCGCTCAGCACTGTCCCGTCGGGCATGGTCGTGAAGTAGACCGGTGATCCCGCGGAGGAATGGCTCAGACCCGTGGCATCGTAATGGTAGCTGGTCCCTCCTGCCGTGAGGCGTTGCGCCTACCGCTGGCCCCGGTAGCCCATGCTGATGGCACTACCGCCATTGGGGGTGATGCTCGGCTGATGGGATGCCGTCGGTCCATCGTGCCCACGCTGTTCATCCCCGGGTTGCCAGAAATGGCGCTCGGCACGTACATCGGATTGAACAACGCCACGTCACTCCAGAGGGGGAATAACCTCCGCCAGAGCCTCCGGCGGCGTGATCAGCTGCGGCGGAAGCGTCGGAAACCACGGCTGCAACTCGTCACGGCTACGCGGCTGCTCTCCCAGCCGCAGGAAGATGCCGGTCTCGTATTCCAGGATCGGCACGGTCGAGAGGGCACCGCGAACCAGATCCCGATACGGCTCACCGAACCAGGTTAGCCAGGTCGGAAAATCTCGTAATCCCCCCCAGCTGAGGACCGTGCCCTTTTCTGTCTTACTGTCCACGGCCAGTGTGCGTCGCTTGAGGATGTAATTGCGTCTGATATACGAGCACCCAAACGCTGCACCGAGCCCTCGAGCAACCTCGATGAACAGCGTGACATAGCGCTGCACGGCATCCGCTGACTGATCCAGGGAGCGCACATCGCACGGGAGACTGAGACTCCAGACCGGTACCCCACTTCGACTGGGTTCCCGACGAATGTAGACTGCTCCTTCGAAAAATGGTGCTGCTGCCGCCCACCGCCAACTTGTCTGATCCTCATCCAGCGCCGCCTTCTCTTGCCAGAACGCCGCAAACTCTTCGACCCGGTCGGGGTGGAACGAGCGTCCTTCAGCGCGCACCGGAACCGCCTCCGGCATGGTAGACCGCAGGATAGCGACGAGTCTGGCGGGCGTCTCCGGCAGCAGGTGCGATAGCGGGAAGAACCACTCCGCTTCCAGGAGGGCAATGCGCTCCACCGCCACGGACGGTCTGGTCCGTCGCCCACCGCTGACGATCTCATCTGCCTGCGGATCGTAGACGGCACCGTGATACTCCCTGGCGATCGACCTGGCCAGTCGTTGTGCCAGGCGGACCCCTCCGGGCCGAGCGCCGTACGGCACAGAGATGAGGAGACTCCACCGTGCATCCGGCACCACCGCTTCCAGCTCTGGCTCGAGGTCGTCGTAGACACGCGCGGTCTCGATCGTCGCCAATCCCATAGGCGTTCCCTCAGGGCCTATAGTGGACACGACGAGGTTTGAGTCCGGCTCGAGCAAGCCATCCACGATCAGGTCGCCAAAGCCTGCGAGCAAGGCAACGACGCGCTCCTGGGTGACCTCATCTCGAACTGCGATCAAGAGATCGAAGCTCATAACCGTATCACCCAGGCTCTCAACATTGTCAAAGACAAGCGCTCCTCCTGCAGGTCATCTGAGCTTGTTGATATCAATGCCCCCTCCTCCTGTTTCGCCAGGAAGCAGGGAGTCATCAACCTTGATATCGCTCGCGTTCCTGGAAAAGAGTCATTCTACTCACCTCAGCATCCCACCATTCGGTGGGATCGTGTTGTAGACCAGGGCGCTCGCGGACGACTGGATCAGACCTGTTGCGTCGTACTGCTAACTGGCCCCACCAGACTCCATGCAGCGAGGTCCATGGAGACCATTCACACGTTTGGGGTGCACGGGGGAGTTCCCTCTCGGCTCTCAATCGCGATGCAAAGGGCGCCTCCCCTGCGCTTCCGACCCGGTGTATCAATGTGGGTCAGAACCTCCGCGAGTTCAACTCCAACAGGTCTCACCCATCCTCATAGAAAGTTAGGCCAATGTCGATGGAGTCTTCGTCGTTATTCTCGTCTAACTCCACCACGAATTTTCGCTCCGGATACTTCAGCAGAAGCCATCCTCGCCGTGCGTCTGCGAGAAACTCGGCGAGCAACCGTTCTTCTTGCTTTGTAAGATCGTCGTGCTCGAACAGCGATGGCAATTCCACCAGGTTGAAGGACTTCTGGACGCGTTTGGTATCTCCTTTGCATCCGTCGAGCGCTTCACGTATCTTTGCGGAAGCCTCGTCCGATGACCTTTCGTACTCCGTCAGGGGGAGCGCTTGAGCAGGCGGGCTCCCTGCGACACGTAGACCGAACCAGACCCGTCGACGGCCACGCCGGCGATCGGTTGAGTCGACTGCAGCCGCCAGGGAGCCGTATGGAATCCCAGATCGGTGTAGGACAGCACGCCGAGTTGGGGCTGACCGCCGCGTGGCCACAGCGTGCCGGCCAGGAAGGTGTGAGTCTTGCCGTCGCCGGCCATCGCGTCGATATGAACGAATGACTCAGATTCTTTGCCGGGTGACTCTGAAGGTGTGCCGGAGGCGTCATACCCCAACCCGAACCAGAAGTTGCCCACGTAGCCGGCAAACGCGCCGTCGGTAGCGAGTACCAGCAAAACGTCGTTCCCATGACTCTGTACCGGTGTATACCGATCGGTGCGGCAGGGGGGATCAGCCACGCAGACGGTGCTGATGAAGAGGTGTCCGTTCGCCTCGTATACCACGCCGCTGGGATTGCCAAAAGGACCGGAATTCTGATGAGGCACTGAGTATTGCGCGGTAAACCCCTGGGACGTGTCCCAGCTTTGCAAGAGTGTGCCTCCGGGCGAGAGTTGGATGACGCGGTGCTCTGCGTATTCCGCCAGATAGAGTCTGCCGGCAGGATCCACCGTGATGGCGTGCGGGTCGGCGTATGGCGGGTTGAGCCGCGGCACGTAGGACCCGGTTGTCCAGTGCGCGAGCCGCCTCCCGGTGGGTGTAAATTTTGAGATAGTGCCGTTCACTTTGTCGGCCACGAACAGGTTGCCGGAGCCACCCACGGCGAGTGCGGCGGGATGGCCTGGATCGGCGTACCGCCAGGAGCGCAGCACGCGGCCACCTGTGCCGAACTTCACGATTCGACCGGTTCCCGCGTCGGCTACATAGCCCCACTGCGCCGCGTGGCGCGCACCACGCAGGTCGATGGCAATGCCCGTGGGGATCCCGAGGTGCGCCCCAGGCAGGAACGTCTGCCAACCGCGTCCGGAGGTCTGCACCCGTGCCGCGCTGCCGGCACCAGCGCGAGCCGGCGTGACCACATATCCGGTCAGGAGCGCCAGTGCCAGCGCGCCGATCGACGTGAGCCGTATCACCTGCCTCAGTGCTGGAGCCATTCAACCTCCCTACTCTGCCGGGTACGGTATTCCAACGGGGCTGAACACCCCGTTGTGACGTGAGATTGCAACCACGTGCCTCTACCACATATCTCGCTATGATGAGTGTGGCATCGACCAGGGAGGGTTCGTGGCATGAAGGGTCAGCTCACACCGTCGGAATTGGAAGGACTCTTCGTCCGCAAACTCATCTCGCGGGGCCAGTTCATCACGGCGCTCTCCGTGCTGGGGGTGACCGCGGCCGGCCTGGAGGCCCTCTTTGGGTCAGAGGCCAGGGCCGAGGCGAGTCGCAATCCGGCAGCTTCGGCCAACGACCGCTATCTGGTGGTGATGGTGATGGACGGCTTCCGCGCCGACTATGCGAGTCTGGCGCCCATGCACCACCTGCATGCACTCAGGGCGCGCGGCATGACCTACGACACGGCCTGGGTGGGACATCTCGAGGCGGAGACACCCACCGGCCACGCAACGATAGCGACGGGTGTGTATCCCCGCAAGCATGGCGTCATCGGTTTTGGCTGGCGTGATATGTCGACCGGCAACTTCAACTACCTGCCGACCGATCTCCGGCAGATCAGGGCAGGTGGTCTGAGCCAGACCATCGCGCGCGGAGGGGTCCCGAGCATCTCCGATTTGATCCATCGCCGCAGTCGCAAAGATCTCAGTATTAGCGTGAGCGGCGAAAAGTATTACGCCTCAGCCAGCATTGGTGCGGGCGCTGACTACGTGTTGTACGGCAAAGACGACAGGAAAGGCAATTTCCAACCGGTCGTGGTGAGCTCCGGTGTGCCACCCCAGGCCAGCGGTTATCAGGCAGTCCACGGTCAATCCGACTTCAGCTCACAAGACCTGTTCGCCTCCGATCTGGCTATCCAATTCGTTCGTACCCTGCGCCCCCGGGCCCTCCTGGTGAATCTGCCGGACGTCGACATTGCCGGGCATTACTTCGGTGGCATGATTTCGCCGCACGACATGGTGTCGATCGTCAAAGGTGCTGACTACGCGATCGGTCGCATCGTCGCCGAGTACGCCCGACTCGGGCTGCTGGACAGGACCGTCTTCGTCGTCACGGCCGACCACGGCATGGCCGGAAATCGTCATATCGTCCCGATTCACCCGATGTATGCCGCCGTCGCCGCGCACGCGCCCGGGGGCTCACTGGATGAGGAGTTTCGGGTGAGTATGGGATCGATCTGGTTGCGCCAACTGACTGAAGATCGAGCGCTGGCGGCCGCGCTCGTCGCCAAGCACTTCCCCGGGGTGGAGGGCGCCCTCTACAAAGTCGCGTCCGGTTCCGGCTGGGCCTTTACGCCCGACCCATCCACCCGAAGTAGCCTGGGCCCTGCTCTGACACAGGCGTACGTCAATCTGGCCAATACGGAAGCCTGTCCGTCCGGTCCTGAAGTGATCCTCCCCTACGCGCAAGATACGATTGGGCTCACCCTCACCGGGAGAAAACGCTGGGGGCAACACGGCGGTTTCACCTGGGGAGTGCAACACATCCCACTGACCATCGCCGGCCCCGGCGTTCGCCACGGCAGTTCACATTTTCCGGCCAAGCTGGTCGACGTTGCCCCTACCATGGAGCGCCTCATGGGCCTGCCGATTCCGGGCGGAGTCGACGGGATTCCGCTGTTCGATGCCTTGACCAACGGCACGGCAGCAGAGCGGGCCGCGCAACACGCGGCCCAGGCACAGCGACTTCCGGACGTTCAGGCCCTACGGGCACACGCGTTGGGCCACCCTGTCCCCGAATAGCAACCGAAGTATCGCCGTGCGACGAAGCCACGGACGGCGATCAGCGAAATCGCTTCAAGAGCTTTGCCAGCTCGTCCGAACCCGGGCACAGGTCTTCGTACGGAAGATTAACGAGTGGGGTCTTGCTTGTTTCGTTCAATTCATGCATATCGCGCACGGATTCGTCGACGTACAGCAATCCGGTGACGACCTCGCCCTGTCCTTGCCGCTCGAGCAGGTACTCCACGACCCGCTCCCGGTCAGTGGGATCGTACCCATCCGGCACCCGCCGAAACTGCACCGTATCGCCGCTGTGCATGGTGACGGTGGTGGTACCGGTGGGAGGGATTACTGCCGTGATTTCATCCGCCAGGGGGACGAAATCGGCTTCCGTCGCTTTCAACTCGTGTTGCCGGGTATACAGGTAGCTTTTGGTCGATCCCTCGTGATCGTTAAAGGTCACGCATGGCGAGATGACGTCGACCAGCGCGAGACCCCGGTGAGCGATGGCTGCCTTGAGGATCGGTACCAATTGCGTTTTATCACCTGAGAAACCGCGAGCCAGGAAGGTGGCTCCCAGTGTCAAGCCCAGGGCGATCGGATCGATCGGCGCCAGCAGATTGGCTTCGCCGCGCTTGGCGGTGGATCCGATGTCGGCGGCCGCGGAAAATTGCCCTTTGGTCAGCCCATACACGCCGTTGTTCTCAATCAGATACACCATGCGCAGATTGCGCCGAATGGCATGGCAGAGGTGTCCCAGGCCGATGGACAGCGAGTCTCCGTCGCCCGACACGCCGATGTAAATCAGATCGCGATTCGCAGCGTTGGCGCCGGTAGCGATGGCCGGCATGCGCCCGTGGGCGGAGTTGAATCCATGTGCCTGACCGACGAAGTAGGCCGTCGTTTTCGACGAGCAGCCGATGCCGCTTAATTAGGCGACCATATGCGGGGGTACGGATGAATCCCACAGTGCCCGGACCAGGGCGGCCGTGACCGAGTCGTGGCCGCATCCGGCGCACAGGGTCGACAGTGCCCCTTCGTAGTCGCGGACGGTGAGCCCGAGCGTGTTGCGCTGCAGGCTGGGATGCGTGACAGTCGGTTTGACGATGGACGGCATTCCTATCTCCCCAGTTGTTCGCGAATATCGTCGGTGACCTGCGACGCACTGAGCGGGAAGCCCCCGTACGCGCGCACCGATCTTAGCTTCGATTTCGGTGTCAGCGTCTCCAGAATCAAGAGCGAGCGCAACTGTCCGTCGCGATTCTGCTCGACCACAAAGCAGACCTCGTGTTCGTCGAGAAATGCCCGGACTTCCTGCCCAAAGGGAAAACCCCGAATTCGCATGAAGTCGGTAACGATCGCCGGCTCCCCGGCCGACGGGTGTGCCATGAGGTCGAGCGCCTCGCGCACAGCCAGGTCACAGCTTCCCACGGTGATCACACCGATGGTGGCTCCCGCTCGGCGTTCGACGATCGGTGAGGGGATATGGTGTGCAGCGGCCTCATGCTTCAAGACGAGGCGATCCACTACTTCCTGGTACTCGTCCGGTGTTTCGGTGTAGGCGCCGAGGGCGTTGTGCCCGGAACCACGCGTGAAGAACGCGCCCTTGGGATGGACCCCGGGCAGGGTACGCGGGGCGATGTGCTCGTCCCCTTCGCCGACGTACCGATAAAACGTTTCGATCTGCTCGAGTTCCTCCACCGTCAATACTCGACCGCGATCTGGTCGGTATGAATCGTCCCACTTCAGCTCGGGCACCACCCAGTCGTTCATGCCGATGTCGAGATCTGATAACACCATAACGGGGGTTTGAAAATGCTCGGCCAGATCAAACGCGGTGACCGCGAACTCGAAGCACTCCGTCGGGTTCGCCGGGAAAAGGAGGATATGCTTCGTGTCTCCGTGAGACGCGTAGGCGCATTCCAGGATGTCTCCCTGTTGCGTGCGCGTCGGCATGCCGGTCGAAGGGCCGGTGCGCTGGATATCGAAGACTACCGCCGGGATCTCTGCGTAGTAGGCAAGTCCGAGCAATTCGTTCATCAAGGAGATGCCGGGGCCGGCGGTCGAGGTGAACGCCCGCGCTCCGCTCCAGGACGCGCCAATCACCATTCCAATTGACGCCAGCTCGTCTTCCGCCTGCACGATCAAATACTTGTTCTCGCCGGTCACCGGATCGCGCCGGTATCGCTCGCAGAATCGCTTGAATGCATCCATCACGGACGTAGCCGGCGTGATCGGATACCAGGCAGCTACGGTGGCTCCGGCGAATACACAGCCGAGCGCGGCCGCAGTATTGCCGTCGATCAGGATCCGATCCGCCGCCGCAGCCATTTTTTCCAGATGAAACGGCAGGGGGCAGGCGAAGTGCTCTCGCGCATAGTCGTATCCGAGCCGCAATGCTACCTGGTTGGCCGTGCGCAGCTTTTCCTTGCCCGCGAACTTCTCGGTCAAGAGATCGCCCACGAGTTCGAAATCGATGTTCAAGACAGCCACCAGGGCGCCGGTGTACGCTATGTTCTTCAGAAGAATGCGCTGCCGGGCGCCGGCAAAGTTCTCATTGCACATCGCGGCGAACGGGATTCCGAGCAAGGAGATGTCGGGACGTAACAGTACCTCGTCGAGCGGCCACGTGGAGTCAAACATGACGTAGCCGCCGCTTCTCACTTCTTGAATGTCCGCCTCATACGTTTGAGCATTCATGGCAACCATGAGATCGTAGTCGATGGCCCGCGCGGTGTAGCCGGACTTGTTTGCCCTGATCTCGTACCAGGTCGGCAACCCCTGAATGTTTGAGGGGAAGAGGTTCTTTCCGGAGACGGGGATTCCCATTTTGAAGATCGATTCCATCAACAGACTGTTGGCGCTGGCGGAGCCGGTGCCGTTGACGTTGGCCAGCTTGATCGCACAATCGTTGACGCGCGCCGCTACGAGCTGTTGCATGCGGGCCTCCCTGCATACGGTAGGAGCAGATCGAACTTCTTCATATCCCACGCGGCGGTTGGACAGCGTTCGGCGCAGAGTCCGCAGTGGACGCACACATCCTCGTCTTTGGCCATAATACGTCCGGTCTGTGGCAAGAGGTCCGAGACGAAGAGGGCCTGATCGAGGTTAATAGCAGGAGCAGAGAGGTGCGACCGCAGCATAGGTTCGTCCTCGTTCTGCGTAATGGTCAGACATTGCACCGGACAGACGTCGATACAGGCATCGCATTCGATGCACAGATTCGCGGTGAAGTCGGTCTCGATGTCGCAGTTGAGACATCGTTGAACCTCACGAGCAGTCTGTTCAGCGGTAAATCCGAGCTCGACCTCGACATTCAATTCTTGAAAGCGGCGAGTCAAATCGACATGCTGCATCTTCTGGCGCGAGGAGGGATTGTAGTCGTTGTGATAGCTCCACTCCGTCAGGCCCATCTTTTGTGAGAGTAGATTCATGCCTGGCGGGAGGCGGTCCGCCACCGGTTGACCCTCGCAGTAACTGTGAATGGAGATAGCCGCCTCGTGCGCATGGGCCACCGCCCAGATGATGTTTTTGGGGCCCCAGGCCGCATCGCCACCGAAGAAGACGTTGGGCAGCGTGGACTGCATGGTGGTCTCGTCGACCACGGGCATGTCCCACTTGCCAACCTCGAGACCCAGATCTCGCTCGATCCACGGAAACGCGTTCTCCTGGCCAATAGCCAGAATGACGTCGTCACACGGGATCACGACGGTATCGATGGTGCGCGACTCGCGGGCGGACTCGTCCCACTCGAGTCGCTCGAACTCCATGCCGGCCAGGCGACCATCTTCCACCACGAAGCGTTTGGGCGCGTGGTTGACGATGATCTCCACGCCTTCCTCTTCCGCGTCATCCAATTCCCAGGGAGACGCTTTGAAAAAGCCGCGCGGACGTCGCGCCATGACTTTGATTTCCTTGCCACCCATGCGGCGCGAGGAGCGACAGCAGTCCATGGCGGTATTGCCGACGCCGATAATGAGAACGCGCTCGCCGATGGTGTCGATGTGGCCGAAGGCAATGGATTCCAGCCAGTCGATCCCGATGTGAATGCGGTCGACCTCATACCGTCCCGGCAGCTCCAGATTCTTGCCACGTGGTGCGCCGCTGCCAACGAAGATCGCGTCATATCCCTCGGTCAGCAGGGAGCGAAGACTTGTCACCGGACTGTTGTAGTGGATTCCTACGCCCATCTGCAGGATATAGTCGATCTCTTCCTGCAGCACGGACTCAGGCAAGCGGAAAGCAGGAATGTTGGTCCGCATCAAGCCACCCGGCTTCTCGTGTTTTTCGAAGATGTCGACCTGGTACCCCAGCGGCATCAGATCGTTCGCGACCGTGAGGGAGGCCGGCCCAGCGCCGATGCAGGCGATTCGTTTCCCGTTTTTCTTGATAGGGATAATCGGGAGACGATCGTCGATCTCGTCCCGCAGGTCTGACGCTACTCGTTTCAAGCGGCAGATCGCCACGGGCGTCCCGTCCACGCGCTCTCGCCGGCAGGCGGGTTCACAGGGGCGATCGCAGGTTCGTCCGAGCACTCCCGGAAACACGTTGGACTCGCGATTGACCATATAGGCATCCGTGTACCGACCCTGAGCGATCAAACGGATGTATTCGGGGACATTGGTGTGGGCGGGACAGGCCCACTGGCAATCTACAACCTTGTGGTAGTAGCTGGGATCCCGGACATCTGTTGGCTTCACGCCTCTATCCCAACTTTCTCTGCGTGGTGATAGCCCGATTCCGTATGCAGTGCCGGTGTAGCGCGGGCTAATTGAGATGATACCGTGTTGCTAGACCCTGGCGCTGCATCCGTCAAGCACTGCACGTTGGTGTTTGGCCATGAGCGGGTTACGACCGATGGGTCTCCTGGAGATTCCTACCCTCATCCGATCGTCTGGAGGTACGTGGCTTGGCGACAGACTTGACGGACGTGACGAGCTTCTGCAGTGAGGCCCGGGCGTCGCCGAAGAGCATCGCGGTCTTAGGGTCGTAATACAGCGGATTGTCTATCCCGGCGAAGCCCGGCCGCATGCTGCGCTTCAGGACGATGACCTGCCGCGCATAGTCGACATTCAAAATCGGCATGCCGTAGATTTCGCTGTGAGGATCATCGCGCGCGCCCGGATTGGTGATGTCGTTCGCACCGACCACGAGGACGATATCCGTGCTGGGAAACTCGCCGTTGATGGCCTCCATCTCGTACACCAGGTCGTAGGGGACATCGGCCTCTGCGAGCAGGACGTTCATGTGACCCGGCATGCGGCCGGCCACCGGATGGATGGCGAATTTGACCTGGACACCGCGTTCAAGCAGCAGATCGGCGAGCTCGCGTACCTGATGTTGCGCCTGTGCCACGGCCAGTCCGTAACCCGGTACGATCACGACTCGCTGCGAGTAGCACATGAGCGTGGCGGCGTCGTCGGCCGATGTCTCCCGGACCGTGGCGCCGACCGGGAGTTCCATGCCTCCCGCGACACTGACCGCGCCGAATCCACCGAACAGCACATTCGTGAGCGGACGGTTCATGGCCCGACCCATGAGCACCGTAAGCAAGGTACCGGACGCTCCGACCAGCGCACCGGCCACGATCAAGAGCTCATTGCTCAGCACGAATCCGGCAAGTGCCACGGCGACACCGGTCATGGAGTTCATGAGAGCGATGACGACCGGCATATCGGCGCCACCAATGGGCGTCACGAGCACAATCCCCAGGATGAGGGCCAGTGCGGTGAGTCCAACCAACACGAGCGTGCCGGTGTCACCGCTCGTCGAGCCCGTCATCAACACGACGATCAGAGCGACGATGGCTAGCCCGAGCACGCCGCTCAGTACCTGCGCCCACCGCCACTTGTGAGCATTGCCCTGGATGATTTCCTGGAGCTTGGCAAAGGCGATAAGGCTGCCGGTGAAAGAAACCGCGCCGATGGCCGCGCTCAGCCCTACTGCCATCACCTGTGAGGATTGCGGCGTCTTATGGACGTACTCGAGTACCGAGCCAAGCGCGGCAGCACCGCCTCCCATGCCATTAAAGATTGCGACCATCTGAGGCATCGCGGTCATCTTCACCCTGAGCGCGCTGCCGCTTCCCAGACCCGCCCCAACCGCCATCGCAACAAAGATGAACCAGAAGTTACCGGTCTTCATACCCGGCAAGAAAAAGGTGGCCACCAGAGCGACGGCCATGCCCGCAGCGGCTACCCGATTGCCGTTGCGCGCGCTGACCGGCGAACTCAACATGCGTAGTCCCGCGATAAACGTAAGGCTGGCGAGGAGATAGGCGATGCCAACCGGCCAGTTCATGACCGTTTGTCCGGCGCGGCGTGAAACATTTCCAACATGCGATTTGTCACGACGAAGCCGCCGAAGACGTTCAAGCTACCCAACAGTACAGCGACACATCCCAGGATCCTGGTCGCCGTATTGGTCGCCTGGCCTGCGACCAGAATCCCGCTGATCAGCACCACCCCATGGATCGCGTTGGTGCCCGACATGAGTGGCGTATGCAACATCGAGGGGACGCGTGACACCACCTGAAACCCCACGATAATCGCGAGGAAGAAGACGTAGGCTCCTAAAAGAGTCTCATTCATACCTGCTCTGATTCCCCTTTCTCGCGGCTCACGCCCCGTGCGGTACGGCGGCGGTAAGACACGCGGCGCGAAGTATTTCATCGTCCGGATCGAGCTGGAGCCCGCCATCCTTTGTCACGTACTTGATGACCGTGAGTACGGTGCGCGCATACATCTGACTGGCATGGGTCGGCAGGGTCGCCGGGAGATTGGCCGCGCCTATTATGGTAATGCCATGGTGCGAGACCGTTTCACCGACCACGGTGAGCTCGCAATTTCCACCCGTATCGGCGGCCAAATCGACGATTACCGAGCCCGCTCGCATGGCGCGCACCATGGCTTCGTCAATGAGGAGTGGCGCGCGTGATCCAGGCACCTGCGCTGTACTGATCACCACGTCAGCACCTTCGATCTGCTCGCGAATCGCGTCGCGTTCCAATCGCTGGACATCCGCGTCGAGTGCCCGAGCGTATCCTCCCTCTCCCTCCATGTTCTCCTTCGGCACGGACATGTCGATGAACATGGCACCAACGCTTTCGATCTGCTCCCGCACGGCCGGGCGTGTATCGCACGCCGCCGTTCTGGCGCCCAGGCGTCTGGCGGTGGCCAGCGCTTGCAGCCCTGCGACGCCGGCACCGATCACCACTACCTGCGCTGGTGGTACGGTGCCCGCCGCGGTCATCAGCATTGGAAAGAAGCGGCCAATCGCGTCGGCCGCCATGAGTACCGCTTTGTAGCCTGCGACCGTGCTCATGGCGGACATGGCGTCCATTGACTGGGCGCGGGTGGTTCGTGGCACGGCGTTGAAGCTGAATGCCGCCACCCCCCGGGCCGCGAGATGGTTCACGACCGCCGCATCCCTGGCAGGATCGAGGAAGGAAATGAGAAGCGAGTTCGGTCGCAGCAATTCGATTTCCTCGAACAAGGGCGGTTGAACTTTGGCCAGAATGTCCGCGGACCGATGGACGGCATCCTCGCGAGCTTCGATGCGTGCTCCGGCCAGCGCATACGCTTCGTCGTCAAAGAACGCCTGCCGGCCGGCGCCGGTTTCGACGACCACGGAATGTCCGAGCGCCGTTAACTCCGTAACCGACTCGGGGATCAGGGCCACCCGTCGTTCATTCCTGACTCGTTCGCGCGGCACCCCGATAGTGAGGGCTCGACTACTTCCGGCTACATCGTCCACATGCTCACCCCTTCGAGATTGAAGGCTCCGTCCATACTGTACGGCGCGGAGTGGACAAATAGCCACGGGTCGTTCGACGAATCTCTGGTGCTCTATCTCACAACCTACACCGGACCGGTGGAAGCGGTACCGGAAGCTCTGCCTTCGTGCCCGGTGGCACGCAGGGCCCCAGCGGCGTCGATGCGATCATTCGGAGTGACTGTGCCCTGTAATAATGACGGACGAGTAGGAATGATACGGAGAGGTGATTGAATGACATCTCAAGTCGAGCTGAAAGCGTTCTCGGTCGGATCGATGGACAACAATGTGTACATCCTGGTCGACTCCGAAACACGTGATAGTATCCTCTTTGACGCGCCGGTTGATGCAGAGCGTATTCTGATTGCGCTCCAGGGAACGAACCTCCAGTACATCCTGTTCACCCATGCCGACGGTGACCATGTGGAGGCGCTGCAGGAGGTCAAAGAGGCCACCTCGGCGCCGGTCGGCATTGATGCCCGAGAGGCGGCCCGTCTCCCCCTGGAACCGGACTTCGAGATTCATGACGGTGATGTCTTTCGGTTTGGCAATTCGGAGGTGCGGGCCATCTCGACTTCCGGCCACTCGCCTGGGGGAGTCTCCTTCTTGACTGACGGTATCTTGATATCCGGTGATACCCTCTTTCCGGGTGGGCCTGGTAATACGCAGCGGCCCGACGGGAATTTTCGGGCGATCATCGAAAACATCCAGTCGAAACTGTTCGCGCTGCCGGATGAAACCAAGGTATATCCGGGACACGGGAAACCCACCACGATCGGCACGGAACGGCCGCACTTACAGGAATGGATCCAGCGAGGCTGGTGACCGAATCGAAGAAAGAGGATGTCGCATGGCCCATGAGGTTCGAGGGGTAGTCGCGCGCGAAGTTGGAGCGCCCGTTTCGCTCGAAACGGTGCTGGTGCCCGATCCTGGTCCCGAAGAGGTGCTCGTTCGCGTGCAAGCCTGTGGCGTGTGTCACACCGATCTCCACTACCGGGAGGGAGGCATCAACAACGAGTTTCCTTTCCTGCTCGGCCACGAGGCGGCGGGCACGGTCGAGGCAGTCGGAGCCGGAGTCTCGAACGTCGCCGCCGGCGACTATGTGGTGCTCGCGTGGCGCGCCCCCTGCGGCACATGTCGATCTTGTCGGCGAGGACGGCCCTGGTACTGCTTTGACAGTCGAAATGCTGCACAGCCGATGACCCTGGCGGATGGCACGCGGCTGGCGCCGGCGCTTGGTATCGGGGCGTTTGCCGAGCTGACTCTGGTTGCCGCAGGACAGGCAGTGAAGATCGATCGCCGCGCTCGTCCCGAAGCAGCCGGACTGATCGGATGCGGGATCATGGCAGGGTTCGGCGCAGCGGTGAACACGGGAGAAGTGACTCGCGGTGATTCGGTCGCGGTAATCGGCTGCGGGGGTGTTGGAAACGCCGCGATCGCGGGAGCCGTCATCGCAGGTGCACGCCTGGTCATCGGGGTGGATGTCGACCCGCGGAAACTGGAGTGGGCACGGCACTTCGGAGCTTCGCATACTATCAACTCGCGCGAGACGGACCCGGTTCAAGCGATCAGGGACTTGACTGACGGCTTCGGAGCCGATCTGGTGGTCGAAGCGGTTGGCCGGCCCGAGACCTACCGACAGGCATTCGACGCGCGTGATCTGGCGGGGCGACTGGTACAGGTAGGCGTGCCGACACCCGAGATGATGATCGAGTTACCGCTCATCGAGCTCTTTGGACGCGGCGGATCGCTCAAATCGTCGTGGTATGGAGATTGTCTCCCCTCACGCGATTTCCCTCTCTTGATCGACCTCTATTTACAGGGCAAGCTCGATCTGGACGGATTCGTGACGGAGACCATTGGAATCGGCGAGGTCGAAGAGGCGTTCCACAAGATGGAACGGGGTGAGGTTCTTCGCTCGGTCGTGGTCCTGACATCGGGCTGATCTTCGATCGGGCCGCATCCAAATAAGTGTGCCTATATAACGCCGGAAGCACAGTGGCAGATCCGAAGCCGGTCCGGCGGGAATCACCTCCTCCTCGTTCCACGAGCGTTTATCCGGGTATTTTCGGGACATTCAGCACTGTCAGTTGAAAATTGTCCCTGCTATCCTGCTTTCGAACCATGGGAGGGATGCCCTTGTTGGTACGCGAGCAGACGGTGCCCACACTCATTCGCGTGTGCATCGGCGCAATCCTGGTCGGAATGACGTTTTTTGTCGTGTTCTTGCTGGGGGCGCCTGGTGGAAGGCACCACGTGGTGTTGATCGACGACGTGGTTCAATTCGCGGTTCCCGGCATCATGGCCGGCGTTTGGTGCTTCGATATGGGCGTGCGCCGTCGATGGTCCGCACTCTCGCCATCCATTCGTCGAGCATCAGTGTGTTTCTGTCTCAGCGGCGTCTGCTTCGCGGCGGGACAGGGCATCTGGACATATTACGAAAATGTTGTTCATCAACCACCGTTTCCGTCCTGGGCCGATATCCCATTTCTGGCGGCGTACCCATTTCTGGCGGTAGGAACGTTTTCCCTGGCGACGCCGCCGAAATCCCTGGCGGCACGCACTCGTATGTCGATGGACGCGCTGATTTGTCTAACCTCGCTGGTCATCATCAGTTGGTACTTCATTCTTGGACCATCGCTCCTGCAGAGCAATGTAAGTCCACTTGCCAAGGTCGTGGGAACGGCCTATCCCTTCCTTGATGTCGTCATTTTCTCGTCTCTGCTCCTCCTCACCATGAACGCACAGGATCGACAGGTCCGTCCCGCCATTGGCGCCGTCCTGGCCGGCGCCCTGTGCATCATCGTGATCGACACGGTATACGACTACCAGACGCTGCGCGGCATCTATCACACTGGGTCGCTCTACGATGTCCTGTGGCCGACAGGGTATGCCATGGTGGTCGTCGCGGCGTTGCTCTTGAATCGGGTGCCGTCCTCGGTTCAGAACAGCGAGGAAAGGGATGCGAGTCGCGACAGGACCCTGGCGGTTTCGGGTTCGAATCGTTGGCGCGTGCTGATTCCATCGGTCCTGGTGCTGGGAGCGTGGGCTCTGGTCGCGCTCATTCTTGCCACGCCCGGCAATCAGGATTTGCAACCGGTCATGGCGGTCGCTGCCGGGCTCCTGGCATGCCTGGTGGTGTTCCGACAGATCCTCACCAGCCGCGACAACGACCGATTGCTGGACGACCTCCGGAGTGCCTGGCGGGAAACCGTCGCGCGTGCCGAGGAAGTCGAGGGGGTAAACGCGGCGTTGGAAGAGAGTCGCGAGAAGTTCAAAAGCGCGTTTGATCACGCTGCCAATGGCATGGCATTGGTCGACCTGGACGGAACCTGGATTCAAGTGAATCGAGCGCTTTGCGACATGACCGGGTACGCCGAACAAGAACTCCTGAGCATGCGGTATCAGGACATTACCCATCCGGATGATGTAGCGGAGACGGTGCGAGGCATGGCGGCCTTGCTTAAAGGAACCATCGATAGCTACCGGATTGACAAGCGGTACGTCCACCGAGACCGTCATTGTATCTGGGTGTCTCTCACGCTTTCGACCGTGCGGGATCAGGTGAGAGGGAGCAATTGTTTCATCGCACAGATTCAGGATGTAACCGATCACAAGATCAGTGAGGCACAGCGGAGTCAAACGGAACAACGCTACCGAAGCCTGGTCGAAACCTCGGCCGATGGGATCCTGCTGGTCGATCTAGCGGGCAACATCGTGATGGCTAATCGCCACGCGGCGAAGCTGCACGGGTACGCGGAGGCGTCCGAATTGGTGGGAGTGGATGCGTATCACCTGGTAACAGCTTCCTACTATGAACAGGCACAATTGCACAACGAACTCGTTATGCAAGGTGGGGTGCTGCGCGGTGTGGAATACCCGGCGCGTCGCAAGGATGGAACGGCATTTCCGGCCGAGATGAGCGCCGCTCGGATCGTCGACGAGCGAGGGCAGCCCAATGGGTATATGGCTTCGGTGCGTGATGTCACCGAGCGCAAGCTGGCTCAGGAGACGCTCGCCCATCAGGCCCGACACGATGCTCTGACCGGGCTCCCAAATCGCACCCTGCTGCGGGATCGCCTGGAGGAAGCAATGCTGCGGCACGCGGTCCATGGGACGCCCATCGCCTTGCTCTTTATGGACCTCAACCGGTTCAAAGAGGTGAACGATACGTTTGGACATCACTATGGAGATGCCCTGCTCGAAGAGCTAAGTCGACGTCTTGGTTATGCCCTTCGGAGCGACGACACGATCGCCCGTTTGGGTGGCGATGAGTTCGCTGCACTGCTGCCGAACGCCGGCGTGGAAGAAGCCATAGCCGTGGCCGGCAAGCTGGCTTCAACCGTGGATGCTCCCTTCGTCATCGAGGGACAGGATTTCTATGTCGGCATCAGCGTCGGCATCGCGCTCTGTCCCGATCACGGACAGGACGCGGCCCTTTTGATGCGCCGAGCCGATATTGCGATGTACGCCGCGAAACGGACCGGCAATGGCAATGTCGTGTACTCGCCCGATCAGGATGACACGAACCCGGTTCGCCACGAACTCATGCGGGACCTGCGGCGGGCGATCGAGCATGGCGGGTTGGTGTTGCACTATCAGCCGCAGATCGATCTGAGAACCGACAATGGCCTCCAAGCCGAAGCATTGATCCGGTGGGAACATCCAGACAACGGCTTCGCTCCGCCGGCAAGCTTTGTGCCCTTGGCGGAGGAAACGGGATTGATCAGGCCCCTCACCACCTGGGTGCTGAACGAGGCATTACGCCAATGCGCCCTGTGGCGGAGTAAAGGCATGGATGTGCGGGTGGCCGTCAACCTCTCTGCACGCTCGCTGCACGACGCTGACCTGGTGGCGACTGTGGACAGTGCGCTGAAACGGTGGGACGTGCCTGCAGCCAATCTGGCGCTGGAGATCACAGAAAGCGCGATCATTGTCGATCCGCATCGAGCCATGCAGCCACTGGCGGAACTTCACGCCATGGGGGTGCGGTTCGCCATCGACGACTTCGGCACCGGTTACTCTTCACTCTCTTATCTGCAGCGCCTACCGATCGATCAAATCAAGGTCGATCGATCCTTCGTCATGGACATGACCACCAATAGCGACAATGCCGTCATTGTCCGCTCGATCCTCGACCTGGCACATAGTCTCGGCATGGAAGTTGTGGCCGAGGGGGTCGAGACCTCTGAGATTCGCGACGCGCTCGAGGACATGGGGTGCGACCTCATTCAGGGGTATCATGTCTGCCGCCCGGTCGACGCCGATGGGTACGCCAACTGGCACCGTCACACCGCACTCGAGAAACTCGCCGGCGACGGTAGGATTGTGCCGATCAAGAAGACGGCTGCCGGGTAAAGGATGTTCGGAGCCGGAAGTATCTAGGTCGTAAAGTCCTCCGTGAGCCAGGTGGCCCCGCGTTTCACGACGATGCCGATGCCGACGTGCCGATACTTGGGATTGAGGATATTCAAGTAATGTGCGTGTTGTTCGTAGGTTGGGCCGGAGCAGGAAGCGGGTGCGCAGGGCCCCTCACGCATCATGAGGTTGTGGAGCACAATCACGGCGTTGGGTGCTGACCCAGGATCGAATCCAACGTTCTCTGCCGCATAGTGATACGGCACGCACACATCGGTTGGAAACTGATCATGCGAAATCTGCCCATTGAGCGCCATGTGCTGCGAATGCAGTCGACTGCATTTCGATTCTCGGGAATCCAGAGATAAAACCGGCAGTTTCCTGACCGTCCGGACCGAATTGAGCGCGTCCAGAAGTACCTTGACGGCCATTCTGATGGATGAGCGTGAGGCATGTACTCCTCTACGAACGATGTGCAGTTTGCCTCTTGTTTCGGACCTGCCGGGCTTACGTTGCATGGACTCACTCGCCTTAGGCACCCCGGGGTTCGCGACTCGTAGATGCTGTGCCTTCGCAGCACGTGCGCCGGTCGAAGACGCGGAATGCGGCGCCGCTGGTGTTGGCGGCGCCGCACTGGCGAGTACTGGGATGGCGGATGACGTGGTGACGGCAAGGGCAACTGCGGGAAAGAAGAGATTGAAACGCAAACTACAGCCTTTCTTGGAACGATTTGGTAACCGCAAATGATGCACATGGCACAACCAAGATTGCAAGTCAACCCACTAATTCCATGTTCGATCGGAGCATATTGACAATGTCTCGTCTCTGGCACACATCCTGCGTTCAGCGATATAAGGGCCTGGACAGATGCGGACAACAGTGGTCAACCGTGAGAAAAGGGGACGAAAGATGACACAGGAAGAGGGCAGAATATCCGGATTTTCCGGTGATGCCGGGTCGGGAAACCTGGTAAGCAAGCAAGTCAAGCAGGATACCCAGCGGGCGGCCGGACAGGTGACGGAGAGCGCCAGGCATGGCGCTTCCTCCGACGCCGATTCACAGAAGCAGACCCTTGCATCCGGCGCGCCATTCGGCGATGCCGAAGTCATCGGCACTCCTTCGTCATACGGCCGCACCACGGATATCGGAATGGCGGATGAACTCGAGTTGCCTGATACCACCGTATTCAATGCTGATCTTGTGACGGAGACGACCGATGGCACGATCCGCTGATCACCTTGGGGAGAACGTCGCGTAGACGGTACTCCCCACCAGGAGGAACACCATGGCACATTCAATCCAACAGTCCAGTCGCGATGCCGGCATCGGTGAAAGCGGCCCGTCGGAGATAACGCCGAGTTCGAGCACATTGGGAGAGGAACGCTCAACCGGTGACCCGGGCCTCGTGACGACGGAGCGTCAAGTTCCGGGAACGCAAGGTGACACCGGTACCGTGCGCAGCGTCGCCGCGGTGCGCTCGGACCGTCGAGCCGAGCTAAGGGAACGGTATGGCGGCTTCTATTGGGGCACGGACTTCATCGGGTTCGCGGTTGCCACCTTCTTTACCATCATCTTCCTGGGAATCATCGGTGCTGCAGCCGGCGGAGTGGGATATCAAGCTGGAGCGCCATTTCCGAAGCTAGGCCACGCGGTGTCGTCCACGACACAGACGATTGGAATCAGCGCCGCCGTGGCATCTCTCATCGGTCTCTTCATTGCCTACGTGATTGGGGGATACACCGCGGGGCGCATGGCTCGTTTCGACGGCGCCAAGAACGGCCTGGGGGTGGTCATCTGGACGATCATCGTGGCTGCCGTGCTGGGTGCAGGAGGTGCAGCACTTGGAACTCGCTTTAACCTTGCATCGCAACTTCATCTGAAACTCAGCTCAGCCACCTGGACCACTGCTGGACTCGCGGCGCTTGCGATCGCGCTGGTCGTCATGTTGTTGGGAGCGGTTCTCGGCGGACTCATGGGCGAACGGTATCACCGGAAGATCGACCGAGACGCAGGTGTGATGCCATGAGCAACGATTAAGACGGCGTAAAGGCCCACCGCGTCCGCTCTTTACGTTGTCGGAGTCGCCAGGCCCAATAAACTCAGATCGAGAGCGGTCAAGGTGTCGAGCGGACTCTTGCCATAACGAGTACAGTGGTATCGAGAAGCAACGAGACCCGAAAAACCGGGTGAAATGCATATGGAACCGATACAGCGCATAGTTGTTCGCGATAAGCATCCGGTATTCGAGCCGCGATACCTGGCTGGGCCATTTAATCGCTGGGCTCTGGCATTTGCGGGAGTCTCACTCCTCATCCAGGTGATCGGACTCATCCAGGGGCTGCTGGGGCAGGGAAAATCGGTCGGCTGGTTCGATCACGCCTCATTTGCCATCGTGGCCTTTCTCTGGCTCATGCTCGGCTTCATGGTCTTTTTGCAGCGGCGGGCCGGTCTGGCCGGTCGGCTCTTCCTACTGTTCGCGGCGTCTGGATCCGCCTTTTTAGGGGTCGGGACCCTCTGGTACGTCAGCTACCCAGACGCATTTATCTATGCTCTCGGACTTCTCTTTTTCCCACCGCTACTGTACAGCTTCGTGCGGGCGTTTCGGGATGGGCAGACCTGGCACCAGGCTGAACTTCTGCTGTATCTGCCCGCGATTGCCCTGCTGGTGCCCGTCACTCACGACTTTGCTACCAGAAGTGCCTCGTCGGCGTCGTTTAAAGTGGCACTCCTGTTCGTCGGCATCTACCTGATCGCAGCCGCTGTGCAGGCGGTGCGAGATTTGAGCTTTTCGCGTACTCCCGAGGAAGCGGCGCAAACGCGTGCTCTCCTGTTCGGTCTGATGGCGGGAACTGTTCCCGCCATCGCCGCTCTGATCGAGCCCCTGGCCACCACGGGTACCGTGAAGAGCATCAATATCAGCTGGATGCCCCCCATTGTCCTGCTCTTTTTGATCGCCATGAGTTATTCCGTGCTCCTCTCCGAATTCAGCGAGGGCGATCTCATCGTTCGCCGGGGTGTGGTGTACGGAGCTCTCACGCTCGCGATCGTCGTTGCCTATGGCGTCCTGGGAGAGGTGCTCGCTACCAGCCACGCGTCCGTTACCAGTTTGAGCGGTGGTCTCGGTTTCGTCGCGGTGACGGTGCTTATCGGTGCAGCATTTACTCCGATTACCTATCTCGCCCGGCGGCTGGTTGACTGGGTGCTCTACGGTCGCAAGGTGGATCGCTGGGAGTTGCTTCAGGCGCTGAGCGCACGCCTTTCGACCGTGATGCAACCGGATGAATTTGGCGACGTCCTCGTCCACGAAATCACAGACGCGCTGCATCTACGGGGCGCCTTCCTGCTGCGCAAAACAGAGGGGGGACAGTTTGCGGTGGCCAATACCGCCCAGGCGGCTCCATTTCCGACCCGAATGGCGCCGATTCCCACCAACCTGGTGCTTGATGCTGAAACCGTGGAGCGCGCCCTCAGCACTCCGGCTCGTCCGCTGCTGCTGGTACATGCGAAGCCCCTGACGGCGGCCAAACGGGAATCGGTGCCGGAGAGATTCCGCGTGGTGGACAGTCTGCGGGCGGCACTGTCCATTCCGCTGGTGACACGTTCCGGTCTGGAAGCAGTGCTCTGCCTGCAGCCGAAACTTGCTCACGACGCCTTCGATTCGGACGACCTGGAGCTTCTCACTCCGGTCATGCGCCAGGCCACGGCTGCGTTGGACAACGCCCTCCTGTTCTCTCGACTCCAGGAAAAAGTGCAGGAACTCCGCATGGCGTACGTTCGGATTGCGCGCGAACAGGAAGCTGAACGGGGGCGCCTGGCCCGCGAACTCCATGACGGCACAGCACAGGAACTGGCAGGACTGATAACCCTGGCCACGGTCGCGGAGCGTCAACTCACCACCGATGGGGGAGCGGCGTTGACGACACTCGATCGTCTGCGGAGACAGGCCGAAGACGCATATCAGGGAGTCCGACGTGCCAGTCACGCTTTACGTCCACTGATGCTGGACGATTTTGGTCTGGCTCCAACCCTGGCTCGCTACCTCCAGGGCTTCCAGGAAGCGACCGGTATCACCGTTGAATTCATGGTGGATGGGGTGGGCGATCTCCCCGACGATGTGGAGCTTGCGCTTTTTCGGGTGGCCCAGGAGTGCATGGAAAATGTGAGAAAGCACAGTGGGGCGACCGAAGCGCGTCTCTCGTTACAACGGCAAAATGGAAACGTGACGCTCTCGGTGGCGGATTCCGGCCGAGGGATTCCAGACCAGCGAGAACGCGGAATCGGTCTGGCCGGTATGAGAGAGCGCGTGGAGGCAGTAGGCGGAATCATTCAAGTTGGAGGAGCTGCCAACGGAGGAGTGCAAGTGGAAGCCTCGATTCCGGTAGATGTGCCATGAACGGCCACGGTATCCGGGTCATATTGATCGACGATCATACCGTCCTGCGTGACGGGTTGAAATTGCTGCTCTCGCTCGAGCCCGATCTCGAAGTCGTGGGCGAGGCGGCGAACGGGCTGGCGGGCATCCAGACCGCGCTTGATACCCGCCCCGACGTCGTCGTGACCGACGTCGGCCTCCCCGATGTGGACGGAGTGGAGGTGACGAGGCGGCTGCGAGAACTCCTACCGGAGTCACGGGTACTCGTGCTGACGGTGCACGACGAGGACACGTATGTCTTCACCTTGATCCAGGCAGGGGCAAGTGGGTATCTGCTAAAAAACGCGGCCGGTCACGATCTGGTCGACGCGATCAGGGCGGTGGCGGCAGGGAAGCCGTGGTTGCAGCCCGAAATCGCACAGCGCTTGATGAATGTAACGTCAGGAGTCTCCCATCGGGGATCGGCCGCAGTCGAGCAAGATCTAATCGAGCCTTTGACGGCGCGCGAGATCGTGGTTCTCAAATTGTTGGCAGGGGCAGCCAGCAACCGGGAGATTGCGACGAACCTGGCTATCAGCACCCGGACGGTTGAGACCCATCTCGCCAACATCTATGGGAAGCTCGCGGTGCGCGGACGAACGGAAGCGATGCTATGGGCTATCCACGCCGGTATGGCAGAGGGTTGACGACAGGATTGCCCACGGTCGAGCGCGAATATCTCTTCCTGTCGTTCACGTACATCAAATAATATGGAGCGCTCATCTTGGTCGTCTCACGGTCGGTGAGGTACCGACCTCCGAGGCAGGCTGAACCGGCAGATACGATTCTCGGCCGAGACAGAGGGGAAGGGTGTGGAGCATGTTTGGGAGGGTGAACCTTGTGCTTTCGCCTGTGCTGGTTGTGGCAATTGTCTTGGTACTGAGCGGATGCGGTGGCAGTAGCGCGCCGGTACCGGGCACCGCCCGGGTGCCAGTGCATGCGGGCGGGCCAGACACGCTCAACTGGTGGGGAAACGACGGTGCGGACTGGCCGGATTCGCTCGATCCCGCGGTTGGTTCGAATGTGTTTGCGGTCAATACGGAATACCTGGTGAATGCGAATCTGGTGAAGTTGTCATACCCCAGTTTGAAAATTGTTGGGGATCTGGCTGCCACATGGACCGTATCCAGCGGCGGCAAGGTGTACACATTTGCCATCCGCCCACAAGCGAAGTTCAGCAACGGGGACACCGTCACCGCGGCGGATGTGAAGTGGAGCCTTACGCGGGCGCTCTTACCTTCGACGAAGTCGCAGCTTGCCGCCATATATTTGAGCCACATCCGAGGTGCGACCGACGTCGTTACAGGGAAGACACAAACACTCTCGGGCGTCAAGGCAGTTGGGCTGAAAACTGTACAAATCACGTTGGATAGCCCGGTTGCCTACTTCCTCGTGGCACTCGCTAACAATACAGGTGACGTACTTGATAGACGAGTGATGCTGGGCAAGCCCGCCGGGACATACCTTACCAACGCCTGCGTAGGCAACGTCGGAGCCGGGCCTTTCAAATTTGTGTGCCGCAACAACTCGGCCACCCGCGACTCCTTTTATCCCACCGGGCATACGCCGTATATGGACTTCGTCCCGAATCCGAACTATTACGGAGCAAAGCCGAAGATCAAATTACATGCGCCGGTCTTCACGACCTCCGACGCTGTGTTTCGAGCCTATCAGGCCGGTGAACTGGATGGGGCGACGCTCCCCGCTTCCAGCCTGAATGCGGCGAAGTCGATGAAGGGGTTCATAAACGTGCCCCAATTTGAAACCGACTTCATTACTCCAAATAGCCAGGTCCCGCCCTTCAACAATGAGCATTGCAGGCTCGCGGTTTCATACGCCATCAATCGAGAAAACATCACTCGCAGCGTGCTTCAAAATTCTTACACCCCTCTGTACGACATAGTGCCTCCCGGAATATCAGGTTATTTTGGACAGGAACCCGATATACCGCACTACAATCCCGTGCGTGCAAAAAGCGAGCTCGCACAGTGTCCCGGCGGGCTTAACCACGTCACGATGACTGTGCAGAATGCTAGCCCAGACATCGTTCGCGAGTACGACGCAATTCGAACAGACCTTCGGCGCATCGGCGCCACCATAACCATCAAGCAACTGGGCGTCATCCCATGGCTAAGAGTCGTAACCCAAAACATGAACGCGACGAAGAATCAGGAAACAATAACCCAGAATCTTTGGATCGACGACTATCCGGATCCCCAGGACTGGTTGACGAACCTGCTGCGCTCCAACTCTCCGAACAACATTGGTGGATTCAAGAGCGCGGAGTTCGATAGCCTGGTCGATCGAGCCGACATCGAAGCCAACGCCGCACGACGCGCAACGTTGTACCGGCAAGCGGCCAAGATCGCGTTGAAAGGTGGATATTGGATCGCGGTCGGTGTGATCAACGGTTTGTATGTGATTTCGCCCCGAGTGCATGGCCTGGTAGCCGCCAATAGTTGGACCTGGCCCGCGAACAACGACTGGTCGAAAGTCAGACTTGGCAAGAGTTGAGGACTTCCGATGAGGATGCTGACGCGTGCTAGATTTCCCGAGACGTCATAAATGTCTGCTGGGTAGAGCGGGCTGATAATTTCTTGGAAGGGCAGCAAGCGCCCCAAATTTACGAGTTCGAAACGTGCCGAAATGAGTGGCACCAATCCTGCTGATCTGGCGCGAGTCAATTGAGGGATAGAGGAGAAGTATGAGCAAACGTGCTCTTGTTCTGGCTACGGCCACCGGTATGGTCGCCACCATCGCGATCGCCGGTGTGTTTATTTATTCGATCCGGGCCGGTGTGGCGCCTGTCACGATTCCCATCTTCGCGTTGGTGCTTGGACCGGCGATTGCAGCCGCGGCTATGGTCGCTACCTGCTCAATGGTTGCGCCACCGGTGATGCGCACCGTCGAGCTTCGGTCCTCACGCCTGGAAGAGCCGGTCGAGAACGCCATGTAAGCTCAGATTCTCCCGCGTCTTGCTGCTAGGGTGTTCCATTGAATTGCCCCAGACCGGCACCACACCGTCATCTTTGGACGGTTGCCAGTCCGCCCAGGATAGACCGCACGGCCCGGGCCACGAATCGGTTCGGCCGGTCAGAATGCCTCCTGTCACCGCGTATAGTGATGCAGGAAAGAGAGGTATGTATGAGCGCTGCGGGAGAGCTCGTCACGGTCGTCAATCATCCGTTGGTCGACAACTCGCTGGTTGCACTGCGCGACGTGAATACCGGCACAGATACGTTTCGCCGCCATGCTCGGCTCTTGACCTTGATTCTCGCGTTCCACGTGCTCGAAGATCTCCCCACACGTGAGGTGAGCGTGCGCACTCCCCTGGAAGACATGCGCGGTCACGTAATCGACCGCAACGTGATTTTTGTCCCGGTACTGCGCGCCGGTCTCGCCATGCTGGACGCGATGAGCGACTTCGTGCCGGGCAGCAAGGTAGGTTTCGTCGGGCTGGAACGCGACGAAACCACGGCGATCGCTCACAGTTACTATCAGAAGCTCCCCGCCCAACTGGCCGAGGCAGAGGCAATCATTCTGGATCCCATGCTGGCGACCGGTGGATCAGCGCTGGCGACGGTGGAACTGTTGAAGCAGAATCGCGCCGGCAGCATCCGGCTGGCGTGTGTGTTGGCGGCGCCGGAAGGGATCGGACTGTTGAACGAACGCCACCCAGACGTGCGCATATTTACCGCCGTCGTGGACCGCGGCCTGAACGACCGCAAGTTTATCCTGCCGGGTTTAGGCGACTTTGGCGATCGCTATTTCGGCACGACCTGATCGCCTGACTTTACCTGGCCGGCGGCGGAGGTTGTTGCGGCGAGGTGCACGATCGGACCCGGTTTCTCGGTGCGCCATGGATGGAACGAGGAGCCTGCCTTTCGGGGGCCCACCGCGTCGAGCCCATCCCGGCCTAATTGCTCGACGCTACTCAGGGATATGGATACGGATAAGGATTGGGTTTGGGCGTAGGGTAGACGTAGCGCGTGGGCGTCGGATAGACGTAGACCGGCTGGGTCGGCATCGGTTGGATCATGACCAGCGTGGCGGTGGGCAAGGGGGTGCTGGTCGGAACGGGAGTGTTCGTGGGCGACGCGGTCGACGTGGGAGTGGCTGTGGCTGTGGCTGTGGCCGTCGGGGTATTGGTAGCTGTGGCCGTGGGCGTAGAGGTGCTGGTCGCCGTGGCAGTGCTGGTCGGAGTCACGGTGGGTGCGCGACGTGCCGCTCGAATCGTCTTGCACACTCTGACCTTTTTGCGCTTTCCGTGGATCTTTTTCGTGACCAGCTTGCAATGTTTTTTCGCGGGTACGGCATGGACTGAGCGCGATGCGCTGGCGCGGGCTTCCGGCCAGAGCAACGCAGTGGTCATCAATCCTAGGGCTACGATCATTCCGATGCGACGCATGATGAACCTCTCCATCGCGCCGCCGACGCGGGCGGGGCGAGAGCAACGTTACGTGTATGGACGTACGCTGCAGAGTTACATCAAGTCCCTCGCGCGATGGACCAGGGACTCGACGAAAGCTACGCTCGGGAGGGAGCCTCTGCCAGCGATCGTCCCATCGCCTGTCCAATTCTCGTGACCTCGCCGACCAAAGTCGCGAAACGAGCCGGCTTGAGTGACTGTTTGCCGTCTGAGCGTGCATGTTGCGGATCCGGGTGGACTTCGATGATGAGTCCGTCTGCTCCGGCCGCAATTCCGGCTCGAGCAATCGCCGTCACATAACGCCAATCACCGGTGCTGTGACTCGGGTCAACCATCACGGGGAGGTGACTCATCTGTTTGAGAATCGGAATTGCATTGATGTCGGTGGTGTAGCGCGCTGCGTCCTCAAACGTCGTAATGCCTCGTTCGCACAGCACGACCTGGTCGTTGCCCTCCACCATGATGTACTCGGCTGCCATCAATAGGTCCTTGATCTTGGAGCCCGGGCCCCTCTTCAAGAGCACGGGATGTCCACTCTCGCCCACGCGGCGCAAGAGCGCGAAATTCTGCATGTTGCGCGCCCCGATTTGCAGCATATCGGCGTATCGACAGACCACATCCACGTCATGCGTATCCAGGACCTCGGTGACGACGGGAAGTCCGACGCGATCCCCAGCCTCCCGGAGGAGGGCGAGACCCTCTTCCCCCAGCCCCTGGAAACTGTGTGGCGATGATCGTGGCTTGAATGCTCCGCCTCGAAGCAGCGTGGCGCCGGCGGCGCGCACCGCTTCGGCCGCTTCCAGAATCTGGGGCCGCGATTCCACGCTGCACGGTCCGGCGGCAATGGTCAACGAACTTCCACCGATCTCCGCGGTCCCGACGCGCACCACCAAATCTTCGGGGTGATACTGACGAGATGAAAGCTTGAAGGGATCGGAAATGAGGTCAACTCGCTCCACTCCCGGCATGTTCGAAAAGACATCGATCAATTCGTACTTGTTGATGTCGACATCGCCCAGCACAGCAATGACCTTTCGCTCGATGCCGGGATTGATGAACGGCTGGAACCCCGTTTCCTCGACCAGACGAACCACTGCCTGCACGTCTGCCTCGGGCGCGCCGACATGCATGATAATGACCATGCTTACCTTCCTCCGAAAATGGATGGGTCGGCCGGGCGTTCTACCGGCGCACGATCCGGGGCTTCGCCGAAGTGGGAGGGCCGCTCAGTATAGGAAACGGGAAAATTGGTGTCAAAGGACTCTCAGGCACGCCAGGAAGTGGCGTGTGGCGAGTTGGTGCTCGGCTCACACTGCGTGGCGTACCGCGTTATTCGCAGCCGGAGAGCCCGCCAGATTCGCCTCCGCTTTCTCATCGGCGGGATGGTCGAGGTCATCCTCCCACCAGGCGTGGTTGTGCCGCC
>JANWJD010000004.1 GCA_025449555.1 Chloroflexota bacterium
AGTTGCTGGAACTCGACCTGGACACGGTCGAGCCGAGTCTCGCCGGTCCCCGGCGGCCTCAGGATCGGGTACCGCTCTCCGGAGTCAAGGAGAGCTTTCGATCGGCATATTCCAATACAGTCGACCCTACCGGCATCTCTGCGCACGAAGACCGCGGGGGGGTGGCTGTCGCCACAGCGCCGGTCAAGCCGAGAATCCATGACAGCGGCCCCGATCACCTCGAGCATGGCTCAGTCGTGATCGCCGCCATTACGAGCTGCACGAACACCTCCAATCCCTCGGTCATGGTCGCGGCCGGACTCCTCGCCAAGAAGGCGGTAGAGCGCGGGCTATCCGTTCCTACTACAGTGAAAACCAGCATGGCACCGGGGTCGCGCGTGGTAACCGACTACCTGGAGAAAGCCAACCTCCTCTCTTACCTGGAAGCGCTGCGCTTCCACGTTGTGGGATACGGCTGCACCACCTGCATAGGCAACAGCGGGCCGCTCGCAGCACCCATCTCCGAAGCCATTCAAGCGGACGACCTGGTGGTCGTTTCCGTCTTGAGCGGCAATCGCAACTTCGAGGGTCGCATCCACCCGGAGGTGCGAGCCAGCTACCTTGCGTCCCCACCGCTTGTCGTCGCGTATGCCCTGGCAGGAACGATCAACATCGACCTCAACGTCGATCCGATCGGTAACGACCCCGATGGAGAGCCCGTGTATCTGCGCGAAGTCTGGCCAACGCCAGATGAGATCCAGCAGGCGGTACGCTCCGCTGTCACGCCGGACCTCTTCGCTCAGCAGTATGCGCATGTCTTCGACGGTGACGAGTTCTGGGCTGGGTTGCCCGTTCCTTCCGGCAATCTCTACGAGTGGGATGCCAGATCCACGTACGTGCAGGAACCGCCGTTCTTTCAGAACCTCTCGCCCGAACCTATACCGCCGACAAACATTACCGGTGCCCGGCTGCTGGTCAAACTCGGCGACTCGGTGACCACCGATCACATTTCGCCTGCCGGAACGATCCCCAGGAACAGTCCCGCGGGGCAGTACCTCATGGAGCACGGGGTGGAACAGCGCGACTTCAATAGTTATGGAGCCCGACGAGGTAACCACGAGGTAATGATGCGAGGCACGTTCGGAAACATTCGCCTGCGCAACGAGCTGACTCCCGAGAAAGAGGGGGACTGGACAGCCCATCAGCCAGATGGCGAGGTGATGCGCATCTTCGATGCCTCCGAGCGGTACCGAGCGGATGGCGTGCCTCTCCTGGTCCTGGCCGGCAAAGAGTACGGATCGGGCAGTTCACGCGATTGGGCCGCGAAAGGGCCGATGTTGCTGGGAGTCAAAGCCGTCATCGCGGAGAGCTACGAACGGATTCACCGCAGCAATCTGGTCGCGATGGGGGTACTTCCGTTGCAGTTTGCCAACGGGCAAACGCGCAACTCTGTGAAGGTGACGGACGCCGACACATTTGACCTGGGCGGCCTTGAGGACGGTGTAAAACCGGGCGCTGCCGTCACGGTGACGGCGCACCACTCGGACGGCTCCGCATCGACCTTCGACACGACCGCTCGCATCGACAGTGCCATCGAGGCTGAGTACTATGCTCATGGGGGCGTTCTCCAGATGATGTTACGGCACCTCTTGCACGACCTCCAGAACTAAGATCGACCCCAATGACACGCTAAGCTCTGAGTATGCCGCGCTCTTCTCGCATTTCCGTGGGAATCGGTGTGGTGCTGGCTGTGCTCGGGTTCGGATTGACCGTGCACCAGTCGACGTCAACATCGGTTCACGCTTCGACGGCGTCACCGCATGCCGCGCGGTATCCAATCAAGCACGTCATCATCATCGACAAAGAAAACCACTCGTTCGACAACATATTCGGCCGCTTTCCGGGTGCCGACGGCACCACGACCGCGCAAGTTGGGAACAGCGTCCATCCGCTCGGTCATACGCCGGATCACACGTTGCTTGACGTTGCCCATGCAGGCGATGCTGCCGCCTTTGCCGTGGATGGCGGCAAGATGGATCGATATAACGAACTTCCGGGGGCAATTCAGGACGGCAAGGACATTGCCGACTCCCAGTATGACGAGTCGGATGTCCCGGCTTATTGGTCGTACGCCCGGGCCTTCACGCTTGACGACCACTTCTTTTCCACCATCATGGGACCGAGTTTTCCCAATCACCTGGTAACAATCGCGGCCAGCTCAGCCAATACGGTCGATAATCCGCGAGGTCAAACGAAGCATGCCTGGGGATGCGACGGCGGCAAGTATTCCCTCGTCGACTCGCTCGACCCAAATACCGGCCGTCGTTACCTCACGAAACCGTGCTTCGATATTCCGACCATGGCGGATACGATGCAAAAGGCTCACGTGTCGTGGAAGTACTATGCACCCGGCGCCTTTCACTCGGGATATATCTGGTCGGCGTTTGACGCAATCCGGCACATCCGCTACTCAAGCCTCTGGAAGTCCAACGTCCCGTCTGACACCGCATTCATCAAAGACGTCAAAACTGGCAAGTTGCCGTCCGTGAGTTGGCTGGTGACTAATGAACAATTGAGTGAACACCCACCGTACAGCATGTGTGAAGGTGAGAACTGGACAGTGGATCAGATCAACGCCGTTATGAAGAGCAAATACTGGAACGATACGCTGATCGTCATGACCTGGGATGACTTTGGAGGATTTTACGATCACGTGGCGCCACCAAAACTCGACTATCTGAGCCTTGGTCCGCGCGTTCCTACGATCATCATCTCGCCGTATGCCCGAAAGGGATATATCGACCACACCACGTACGATTTCGATTCGATCTTGAAGTTCATCGAGGACGACTTTCGACTGCCGTACCTGACCAGTCGAGATCACCACGCCGACTCGCTGACTCCTTCGCTGAATCTGAAACAACATCCGCTCAAGCCCCTGATCTTGAAAGCGCGGACCTGCTCCTCCAACGATAAATCCATTCGCACCGGCGTTTCCGGGATCTATCTCAAGCTCATCACCCGCAAGTACGACCGTGAGATGCTCGTTCGGCTCAAAGGCAGTAATATTGCGACGATTCTCATCGGCCCGTCCGTAGCGATCAGAACCTCGGCTAGTGACCGTGCGTCCCTGGGCGACTTCCGGATCGGCGATCGGATCGTCGCGACCGGGCGCCCGGATCCACAACGCGCCCTGGTGTATGGGGCCGGAACAATCCACGATCTCGATCTCAAGCCAATCACACGGGCGACCGGACTGGTCGGCGATGTCGGCCAATTTGGGAACACCGTCAGTGCGCGCTTCGGAAAACAGACACTGATCCTGGACATCGACAAGCGCACCCGTATCACACTGCCACACAACAAGAAGGGATCGTTCGCCGATCTGGAAACCGGTGCTCGCGTCCAGGTAACCGGCATCGAGAACACTCGGGTGCTGGAAGTGACCACCACCCGGGAGATCATCGTCACCCCCGCGACCCGAACGGAAGCAACCCCGGTCCCGTAAGGTAGACTCCATCGCTGGCTCTCTGGTGGCAGCTCGATCTTCCGCCAACCAGCAGCAGGAAATCGAAAGGGCCCCCTTCCTGTATCGAAAGGAGGCTCCTGCGACCGTGGCTTACTTACTCGTAGCGCAGTACGCTCATCGGCTTTTCGCTCGAGGCGGGTAGCGCGGTCAGCGAACTCGCGACCACCGCCAGGATCATGCCAAGCAGCACGAGTGCGCCGATCGTGGTCCAATCGTAGGTAGTGGGGAACTTGAACAGTTTCTCATTCACCAGGTACGTGGCCAGCATGGCCAGACCGACGCCCGCCGCCGCACCAAGGAATCCGACAATCGCATTCTCCACGAACAGGAATTGGAGGATGGTGCGCCGTTTGGCGCCCACTGCTTTCATCACTCCCAACTCGCGGCGTCGTTCCAGCATCGCCAGCGCCACGGTGTTCGCGATGATCACTGCTCCGGCGAAGAGCGACAGGGCGGCGATGATCTCGGGGAACAACGCCAGCTTGTCGATGATCTTCGTGAACTGCAGGAAGCTGTCGAGATCGAGCACGAAGCCGCCGGGCACAGTCGACCGTAACTTTGCGACATCCGCTTTCACCGCCGAACTCTTGATGTCAAGGAAGACGACCGCATTATGTGTCGAACTCGGCGCGGTTAACCCGGTCCGTTGCATGTACGTGAGATCAGCCACAGACTCGGCCATGATCATGAAGTTGTTGGAATCGGCGATCCCCACAACCGTGAACGGCACCTTGAGCGCGCCATCCGCGTACACGACCCGGCTGCCGACCTTGATACCGAACACGGATGCAAAGTCGTTGGAGACCACGATATGGTTTGACCCACTGTCTCGCCGGTCAAGGTTCCGGCCCGCATCGTGCCCGTTGTTCTTCTGAATCAGATAGTTGTCCGGGATCTTCGTGAGATCGTGTCCGATCAGGGTGCGGGCGTTGGAGATCGCCTGCGTGATACTGTCTTTTGAGTTTTGAAGGCTTCCATCCGCGTTTTTTGCTGTAAGGGCCTGGTGCGTCAGAGCCGGCATGGGCACACCGTCGACCGAGTACAGAGTCGCGGCGTTGGCGATGGCGCCCAGGTACCGGTGCTGAATGTCCCCATCCAATTTGTGGACCTGAGTATTGATTTTGGCCAGCGTGGCGGCGTTGTGCGGGGCCTGAATCGCGACGTTAAAGCTCTGACGCTTCTCCAGTCCCTGCGCCAGTTCATGTTTGATGTTCTGTGCCAGAATCTCGATCGAGCCGATGGCCAGAATGCCGATACAGAGCGCCAGCAAGGTTGAACCTTGGCGGCGTTTCTGTGTGCCCAGGCTGCGAAACGCCATCCGGAGCGGCAGCCGCCCAAACGCCGGCGTTTTGGCGACCAGCCAGATGAGCAGCACGAAGATCTGCGTCAGCACTCCGGCCGCGACCAGGGTCGCAACTCCGACCAGCGCACCCGTGATCAACGTCTGGAATCCCGACGTCAGACCGGTGTACAGGATTCCGAGGTATCCCATGAGGGCTGCCAACACGAGAACAAGGAGGAAGGTGCGAAGTCCCTGGCGCTTCGGCAGACGGATGATGCCCCGCGGAGTGCGTCGGAGCCCCGTTCCCACTGTACCGAGGGGATGCGTGCGCATGGAGCGAACGAACGCTCGGAACCAGGGTCGCTGTGCGGCCGTATCTATGTCGCTGCGCAGCGCCGCCACCGGTCGCGCGCGGCTGGCGCGCAGCATTGGGATGTAGGCAAACAGCACAGTCGCCACGATGCCCACCAGGACAGCCGCGAGGATGGTCTCTCGGTGCAGGCTCCAGGGGATCGGGTAACCGGCCAGACTCTGTGTGATGTTGTTCACCAGGACGCTCGCACCGATGCCGAGTAGAATTCCGCCGATGGTGCCCGCAATCGCCAGAAACAGCGATTCGATGGTGAACACCAGCACGACCTGGCGCCCCTTCATGCCAAGTGACTTGAGCACGGCGATCTCTTTGAGCCGGCGCCGGGCCGCCACCAACATGGTGTTGATGATGCCGATACCACCGATGACGACCGCGACCAGACCCATCATGCGGAAGAACTTCTTGAAACCCTCAGCCCCGTTCACCGCGTCCTTCTGCACGTCGGCCACGGTCTTGGGTGAGACCAGCGGTCCGAACCGCCGCTCCAGGTCGCGTTTGACCGCATCCGCCTGCACGGCGTCGGTCGTCTTGATGTACACGGCTCTGGCGGCCACGTTCTGAGCCTTCATGTACCCGCCCATTGAGGCTCGATTCACCATCGCGAAGTAGGGGAAGAGACCACTACCGAAGGTCGGGTCCTGCGCGTTATCCGGTACGATACCGGTCACGGTGTAAACGTGTGATCCACCGTACCGCAGGACCACACTTATGGGGCCACCGATCCGGAGGTGCAATTGATCGAAGATGGTATGCGGCACGACGGCGCTGTTCGGCTGCGCGAGGAGTGTAGCCAGTGGTACGCCGGACGGCTGATCGGCCGAAATCGTGTCGTAGAACGGGAATTTCTGAGGATCGACCCCGATCAAACTCCCGATCGACACATTACTTTGATTCGTGCCTTTGTCCTTGAGCATAGCGTCCGCGCCCAAAAACGGGGTGTAGTCTA
>JANWJD010000005.1 GCA_025449555.1 Chloroflexota bacterium
ACGGCAACCCTGCGTCCGATGCCGGCCATTACGGTTGTAGAGTACGCTGGAAGGCTGCCAGATTCACAGTTATCGGTTCGTTTCGCTGCATGCTTTCGACGGCGGCAAAGGTTGCCAGATGCGCCAACGCCATTTCGTCGAGTGATATGGGAGCACCGGCGCCCGCTCTGGCGGCAGCAATCAACGCCTCCCACTCGCCGCGATGTCCTTTGTCCGGTCGTAACCGTTCGTGCCGGCGCTTGCGCCGGCCGTGGCGGACGAGCTCGAGCGTCCGGTAATCGTCCAGCACGGCAACCCGACCGTCCCCCAGGACCTCGATGCGTTCCTTGCCAAACGCCGTATCACCACCCGCTGTATACACAATCGTCCCGACCGATCCATCCTCGAAGCTGAGGGTGATCACGACCTGATCGGCGATCGGGCCGTCGATCGTGCGTGCCGCGATCGTTGAGACCTGCGCGACCGGTGCGCCGGCGATGAACTGGAGCAGGTCGATGAAATGACATACCTCGCCGATGATGCGGCCCCCGCCTACCGCGGGATCCTGAGTCCAGTGGTCGGGGGGAAGGGATCCCGCGTTGACCCGGTAGGTCATGATCAGCGGCCGCCGGCGCCCCTGCAGCGAACGCCGCAGCTCCACGATCATCGGTGCGAAGCGACGATTGAAGCCGACCATCAAACGGCGTCCCGAGTCCCGCTGCGCCTGCAGCACTTGCGCCAGTTGCGTCGCATCCAGCGCCAGTGGTTTTTCCACGAATACGTCCTTGCCCGCCTGCAACGCCGTGATGGCCTGCCGGGCGTGTAAATGATGGCGGGTAGCCACGACCACGGTGGTGATCCTTGGGTCTTCAAGAATCTCCCGCTCGTCGGTGGCGGCATACTGAAATCCAAATTTATCGGCCGCGGCACGGGCGCTATAGCCGGTAGCGGTCGACACGCCCACTAGCTCGAGACCGGGGAGCTTCTGCATGGCGGGCAGTAGCGTGGCGGTCGCAAAGTTCCCCGCACCCAGCAAGCCCACGCGTACCATCTCCAGCGGTGCGCCGATCGAGTCTGAAACGATCGAGGTTGGACCCGGTCGTAGCTCGACGCGGCGTTGGAGCGGCGTGTCGGATGGATAGGTAAGGAGCACGCCCAGAAACGGCTCGCCGGATGATCCGGTGATCAGGTCGTAGGCTTCTGTGCCACGCTCGATCGGGAAGCGATGTGTGATGAGAGGTTGCACCTGCACCGTCCCGTCCGCGAGCAGTTGCAGAAATGCCTGCATGTTTCGATTTTCAGTCCAGCGCACATAGCCGGCCGGGTAGTCCCGCCCTTCCTCCTCGTACTCCAGATCGTACCTCCCCGGTCCGTACGAGCGGGAGATGCGGAAGTCCAGCTCCTTCTCGTAGTACATCGGGCGAGGGATATTCATGCCGACCGCGCCCACGGCCACCACCACTGCCCGGTCCCGGGCGATCCTGCCGGCCAGCTCGACCGGGTCGTTGCTCCTGGTGTCGGCCGTAATCAAGACCGCGTCGGCGCCTCGGCCCGCCGAGAATTCGAGGCAGAGCTGCGCCAGGCCTGCAGCGTCGGTGGCCACGGCATGTGCCCCCGAGCGTTGGGCCAGGTCGGCCCGCCCGGCCTGCAGATCCATTCCCACCACCACACATCCCGCGGCGCGCAGCATCTGCACGGTGAGCTGACCCAGCAGCCCCAATCCGATGACGGCCACGGTCTCGCCCAATCGGATCTCGGCCAACCGCATGCCCTGGAGGGCAATCGCGCCGAGCGTGGCGAATGCGCCGGCCTCGACCGTTACTCCCTCGGGTAGACGAGCCACCAAATTACGGCCCACCGAGGCGACCTCGGCGTGCGCGGCTCCGGTCCCGGCACAGGCGACGGCATCTCCCACCTCCAGCTCAGCGATGTCGGCTCCCACCTCCATCACATGCCCGGCGCAGGAGTACCCCAGCGTCATCGGTCGGTCCAGGCGATTCTGTACGGCGTCGAAGGTCGTCAGCACGCCGTCGCGCTTTGCTTTGTCCATCGTCTGCCGTACCAGATCGGGCCGGGAGCGAGCCTTCTGCACCAGATTCTTGTGCGCGAAGTCGACGACCATGCGTTCCGTCCCGGCGGATACGAGCGAGGCGCCTACCTGAACCAGCACCTTGCCCGGCTCCAGGAGAGGCACCGGCACGTCCACGACAGTCGTCTGCCCCGACTTCACGTTCTGCAGAACTTGCTTCATGACTCCTCTAGGGATCCACCCGCATCCGGACAGATGACGGCAACTCTACGCTCGATTCCGAGCGATGCTGTGCTGCGGAGCATCGATGAACGCTTGCATCCAGAGCTCAAGCGTAAGCAACTGCCATATCTGCATCGACCAATCCTGACGGCCCGACCGCTGTTCACGAATCATATTCTGTATCGCGGTCGCTTCAAAGTAACCGCGCCGCTTGATGCGATCCTCAGAGAGCAGATCGTCGACCATCTCCTTGAGATCGTGTGCCAGCCAGTAATCGACCGGAGCGCCGAAGCCGGCTTTGCGCTGCCGCAAGACCTCATCCGGCACGAGACCCTGCATAGCTTGCCGGAAGATGTGCTTCGTTTTGTTCCGTATCGGCCCCGCCAGTTTAGAGTGTGCCGGCACATCCCAGGCAGCCCACGCCGCCAGATCCCGATCGAGAAAAGGAACTCGGAGCTCGACCGACGATGCCATGCTCATTTTGTCCCCGTAATTGAGGTTGAGACTGGGCATGAATATCTTGCTATCCACATACAGCATTTGATTGAGGAAGTCGGATGAGGCCACCCGTGAAAAGGAATCGCGGTGTTGCAGCCACGGATCGAACCCGTCCATACGGCAACGCATCTCGGCCGAGTACAGCATGTCCTTCTGCGCGCTATCAAGGTACGTGGAATTCATGATGAACTCGTCCTGCGGCGTGAATGAGCCGCTGCGCGACATCTTCTTGAGCAATCGCACATACCCTTTGAAACGGGTGCCTCGCAGCGATGGCAACCCGGCGACAGCTGGTTCGATGAGGCAGCCACGCAGCGGAAAGGGTAGGCGACGATACGCCTGCGACCAATAGTGTGCGGTGTACTTGCGATACCCGGCAAAAAGTTCGTCTCCACCGATTCCCGAGAGCAAAACGGTGACCGATTCGCGTGCTGCCCGACAGACGAGAAAGGCGGTGATGATCGCAGGGTCGGCCACCGGATCATCCATATGCCATACCAGCTTGGGTAGGAGCGAGGCTGCGCCGGGCTCCACGACGATCTCCTGGTGGATACACCCCGCCTGTTGGGCAAACCGAGCGGCGACGGCGGGATCATCCAGCGTGACTTCACCCACCCGATACTGCTCAGGAAACGTAATGGTGTACGTGTGGAGAGACTGACTGGAGTTTCGGGCTATCATAGCGACAATGCTGCTGGAGTCAAGTCCGGAACTGAGCAATGCACCGACGGGAACGTCACTGATTATTTGCCGCCGTACCGACGCGGAGACTTGCTCGCGTACCGCCTCAACCAACTCTGCCTCGGACCGGACATAGTGTGTGTGGGCGGGAGGGAATGAAAGGTCCCAGTACTGAACCACCTCGCATCGCCCGTCTCGATAAACAGCGTAGTGACCCGGCAACAGCTTCTGGATACCACGGAACAGCGTGTCGGGCTCGGGAACCCAGAGGAAGGTCAGGAAGCGATGAAGGCTCTCGAGATCGACCGAGGTGGCGAATCCCGGCAATTGCAGTAGCGCCTTGGCTTCTGATGCAAACGCGACTCGCCGGCCGTCCTGAATGAAATACAGGGGCTTCACGCCAAAGTGGTCACGCGCTATCACCACCGTGGGGCTCGTCCGAGCAGTTCGGAAATCGCAGATGGCAAAGGCGAACATGCCGTCGAGCCGCTGCACGCAGGACGGCCCGTCTTCCTCATACAGATGAAGCAAAACCTCAGTATCGGTGTGAGATCGGAACGTGTACCCCTTTGCCTCCAATTCATGTCGCAGTTCTAGAAAGTTGTAAATCTCGCCGTTGTATGTGATCCAGACGTCCCCGGCCTCATTTGACATGGGCATGCGTCCGGCCACGGAGAGGTCGATAACCTTGAGGCGGCGGTTCCCAAGTCCGACATACGTTCCATCGGGGAAGTGTCGTTCCCAGATACCTCGATCGTCCGGACCCCGGTACTCGAGCAGATCCGTCATGGCGGAGAGTGTTTCACCATCAGCCCAGTTGATCAGGCCGGTGATACCGCACATGGCTCCCCATTCCTTCCCCGGCCCGACTGGCGAATAAGTGTCTCGTAAAAGCTCACGGCCTGCGGCATGACGGATTGATAGTCCGCACGTTCGGCAACCAGCGCGGTATTTATGGCTGCGGCAGCCGTGCGCAGTTCCCGCCGATCGATGGCGTGGAGTATCGCATCTGCCAGCGAGCCTGGATCGCCTGGATCGCACAGCAGACCGTTCACCCCGGGTGTGATCCACTCACGGATTGATTCGATATTCCCGGCCACCGGGAAGCACCCGCACGCCATAGCCTCGAGCAGGGTATTGGGGGTACCATCATGCTCGCTGGGCGAGACGGCGATGGCGGCCAGACGAAAGACGTCCGCCATGTCACTGTGCGGAATCATAGGAAGCAATCGAACCGAGGCCCCGAGACCAAGCGCACGGACGTACTTCTCGGCCGGTGCGTGTCGCTGCATGCCGCTACAGAGGAATACAGTTTTCGGCTGACGCTGCAGCACCAGCGGGATGGCCCGGAAAAAGGTATCGTTGCGCACGTACTGGCGAAAGCCACGCGGGTTGATGACTACGGGAGAGCCGGCTGGAATGTCAATCCAGCTCTGATCCTGTCCTGTGGGGCGCCCCGTATGAAAGATGTCGGTTCTAATTCCACCGGCACCAGGCAGCACGATAGAAGATTTCGAGGGATCGAACCCGACCTCGCGCGCCAAACGGAGATCGCGGAAGCAGTCGCAGTGCAGCGCATCGGTCCTGCGCAGTGCATGCCGCGTGAGCCATTCGATCATGCGATTGCGCGTCGCAAAGAGCGTGAAGTCATTTCCCCAGACCGACACGAGGAGGGGAACGTCGCGTACAGCCAGGGAAGCGAGGATGCCTTCATACGGGATGCGCATCGCATGCACCAGGTCAGGCTGGATGTCAGCCACGAGGCGGCGGACCGTGCGGACATGCCGCCACACCTCTAAGGAAGCCAGCTGATAACGGGTACGTGAGAGGAGCGGGTACACGGGGCTACCGGCAATCCGCGTCAAGGCAGGCGCCCTGGGAGCGTCTGCGTCGGACTGAGGCATTCGAGCCAGCGCATTTGTCTGGAGCAAACCGGAGAACGCGAGCGGCACAACGTGCACCGTGACTCCAGGCAGCGGTGTGCCCCCGTAGGGGTAGGAAGAGATAACCTCAACATCATGCCTTGACTCGACAAAGTAGCGAATCCAGTTCAGTGCAATGGGGCTGCGAACATCCGCGATAAAACAGATTCTCATGCGCTCTCACGGGCGTTCGCGCGGGTCAAGGCGGTAATCCAGGGAGCCAACGGTCGTTCGCTACTTTCTCCCGACATATGCCGCAAGCACGCTACGAGATACGGCGCGACCGTTTCGGCAGCGAGTGCCTCTCCCACACGCCTGGCGGCAGCGCTCACGTCGGACCATGCGTTCCCCAGTTCCGCTACCCGGTGAAGAAAGTGTCGCAGGTCGTCAGCCTGATTGCTCCGGAAGACAAAGCCGTTCATTCCCTGGTGAATCACGTCGGCGGCACCACATCGATCGGAGACGATCACGGGCACACCCACCGCGAGCGCCTCGTTGACGACCAGCCCCCACCCGTCCCAGCGAGACGGCAGAATCAGGACATCCGCCCGCGCAATGCGCTCGGAAATCGCTGCCGCCGGCAGAACGCCTTCAAACACCACTCGCTCTTCCAGGCCGAGCGCCTTCACCTGACGTTCGAAGGCCGGCCGCATAATGCCTTCGCCAATGACTCGGAGCGATATGCCCGAGGCTGTCGAAGCCAGTGCGGTCAATAGCACATCCAGCCCTTTCCGTTCGATGAGTTGTCCGACGAAGATGGCTGCTATGTCGGGCGAATGCTCCGCGCCGGCATTGAGCGGCACAACGTGCGAAGGAGTGGCACGAAAGTATCCGAACGGATACATCGCTTCCCGCCGCGCTCCCAGACTCTCGTAAAACTCGACGGCGAACCGCGAAATCGGAAGCCAGCCTCTGGCACGTAGCGCAAAAGCTCTCCCCACAAGGGTCTGGATCAGTCTCTTGACCTTCGAGCGCTCCGTATCGGGATTGGGTGCCTCCGAGTAGATAACATAGGCGCTTCCCTGCAGGGCCAGGACGCAAAGGGCCACGGCAAATGAGGGCTCGGCCCACAGCCCATTGACAATGTGAATCCGATCTCGTTGGCGCCTCACCAGTCGTATGGCGTCCAGAAGTGTTGTGCGCCGGCGCAGGAACGCGAAGGAGTATCCCTCAAGATCATCGGTCCACCCGATCTCTCGCCGATCAGAGGTGATACCGCGAGCAAACACTACCTGCAGGTCTACCTCACCGGTGCGTACCAGCGCTCGAAACAAATCGGCCTGGTAGAACGTCGGCATATTCATCCACACCGTGACGCGAAGCAAGAGCCTACCCAGGCCTGTGAAGCTGTTGGATCTTCGGTGCGGGGAGAGCACCTTCCTGGTCCGTTGATGGTTTCGGGAGCAGATGCCGCCCGCGATACCGTTCCGGCGGCAAGAGGTAATGCAGCGCGATCAATATCATCAGCGGCATCATATTCACCAGCGTGAACAGAACGAGTGACTGAAGTCCGTCCCGCCACACTTGAATAAGGTTTGCCGCGATGAGCAGGTACGCGAACCGAACGAGCGAGAGATACGGCCGTCGGTACGCCGCGAAATATGCCAACCCAAGAAAATATGCCACCAGTCCCGGCACCAGGACGATACCCAGGTAGCCAAAGTTTGCGTATGCCTCGCCCAGAAAGGTGACGATCATACCCATTTCGTGCATCGGGCGCCACGGGCGCGAGAAGTCGTTGATGTAATCGGCCGTGCTCGGCTTGTCCGGCCACCACTCCCGGGGAATCGGCAGGGTCACGAGCGGAGCGTACACGGTTCCATAGTAGAACTTTCCATTTTCGTCGATGAGTGTGAGCGCGGAGGCATACTCATCCTCGAATTGCTGATCGGGATGACTTCCCGTGACGACCTCTCCCAACTGCTGACTCGCATTCGCCGCGATATCCCCGGGGCTCGCGCCGGCTGCGGCCAGATTCCCCACGTCCTTGAGCGGATAGAAGAGCGCGGCAAGTGCAATCAGGGCAACACCGGCCCGAGCCGTCGGCCACCGCATCCTGTGCCGATCGAGATAGATTTGAACCAACAGCAACACAGGGATGACCACGCGAAAGCGGTCGAAGCCCTGAACGGCCATGATTACCAGGTAGACGGCCATGGGGATATTGAGCCACCAGCGGAACCCGTAGCGATACATCAGCGCCAGCAGGCTCAATCCGGGCCAGAGTTGCAAGATCAAGAACCAGCTGGAAGTAGTCGCAAAGTCGCCTCCCGTGTTGTGGAAGATGGGGATGCGATCAAGGAGGACCAGAGAGACAACGCCGATGGGAAACGCCAGGACGACTACACGCCAGAGGTGTTCCGACGACAGCTCACGGGAAGGTTTGTGGGAACCAGCCGAGCGAGCACTGATCGCCCGATCAACCTTCGCTGCCCGCAACCAGGCAAGGGTCATCACAATGAGAGCTACATCGGCGGTGAAGAGCGCCCGCGCGATCTCGTCTGAGGTTACCGGCGAATAGGCGGGACCGAAGGTGGAAAACAAGGTCGGCGCACCCATTAGAATCCCAATGGAGCGCACCGTGAACGTCGTGATGTGGAACACGAGGTAAATGGCCGCTGGGTGCGCGTGACTCAGGCGTCCCCTTTTGATGAGCACGACACAGCATGCAACCACACTCACAAAGTCGATGAAGCAGGCTAGGCTCAGGTTATCCATTGAACTTCTAAAGAGCGTCTACTGCGGGCATGCTCTTCGCTTCCTAGAGTCCGAGATGCTCCTCACGCGCCGACCTGTTATCGAGCCATCTTGCTAAACGAGGAGCGAGGAGATGATCTCGCATGACCTCGTTCGTACTGCGAGAGAGGATCCTGAGCGTGATCGCTCGCGACAATCCACGCATTGAACCTCTTCCCACGTTGTTCAGGTAGAACTCTTCCCAGCCAGCCTACATCGACTGATTTCACATCGTAGCCTGATGCGAGGAGAAACTCAATACAGGCATACATTAAATTCTTCGAGTGTACTTCGATAATGAGCTTTGGTCTTACACGCATCAGCGTCGATTGCATTCCCCGCAGTACCTTCAATTCGTCGCCCTCGACGTCTATCTTAACGATGTCAGGCGCACGATAGTTGCGATCTCGAATCAAATCGTCGATCGCGATGCTGGCGTCTGAGGCCCCGTCACCGACGAAGCCTTCGACCAGGGTTACGCGATCTGTCAGCTCATTCCGCTTCAGAGTCGCCTCCAACTGATGCAACGAGAGTTTGCTTGATTCGAAAGCCACCATGTGAGACTCCTTTCCCATAAGCCTCGAAAAAGCGATGCAATAGTATCCTTCAGCACTTCCGACATCGTAGGCCACCTTTGAGTCTCGGGCAAAAGCACGGACGTAACGAGTCAATTGAAATTCAAACAGACCATATTGCATACGCAGATCATTCTGGAAATCCATGGGCAGCCAACCTGCTGCTGATACACCGAAACGGATTCGCCTATATCGGCGTTCGGAAGGAAGGAACCTCTTCGTCCAGCGTAGTCCACGTACCAACACGCCACGATCCCTTTCCGCGGTATTTACTGCAACGACAAACAGATTGGTGTCAGCTTCCCCTGACCGCTTCCTGTGACCTCGTTACTCAAAAGAATTGCCCCACGATGGGGCACTGTCTCGACTGGCGTTTAGCGATCATAACGCCGTACTGCAGAATATCAGGAGAGCGAATGAGCAGAGAGGGATCATCCTGCTTCAATCCTGGATTGTTGAGTTCGATCCCCATTGCCAAGGTCGCACTGATCGACATCTGGCGTACGGAGATACGATTCCGACGGCGCCTCCATACCAGAAGAAATCCCTCATGTGCACATCGGGGTTACCTCGTCTCCTCGTACAATCGAGCATGCCCCCGCTCTTCACCCGCTCTCCCTTAAACCCCATCCTCACTACCACCGATCGCTGGTGGGAATCGCGCTCTGTGTTCAATCCCGGCGTGGCGGTCGTGGACGGACGCGTGGCCCTGGTGTACCGGGCGGTGGGAGGTGATGGGCTGTCGCGCTTCGGGTTGGCCTGGAGCCGTGACGGCGAGCATATAGATGAGCGCTCCGAGCTGCCCTTCTATGAGGCCGCGCTCGACGATCCGTATGCGCGGCTAGGCGTGGAGGATCCACGTATCACGCCGCTGGATGGACAGTTCTACCTCACCTACTGCAAGGCCTCGGTCGACACGGCCGATACACCGCCGCTGTACTGGGAAACGGCGCCTTTCAGAGTGCGCACCGGCATAGGGTTGACCCGCGATTTCCAATCGATGGTCGAGGTGTCTTCCCTCTTGCCACAGGCCAACACCAAGGACGGCTTGCTGTTCCCCGAACGCATTGCCGGCAAGTACGCCGCGTTGGTGCGAGAGTTCCCGAATATCCAGTACCTGACGTCGCCTGACCTGCACCAATGGTCCGAGCCGGTGACTGTACTGGAACCTATCTCCGGCACCTGGGAGGGTGAGCGCATTGGGGCCGGTCCACCTCCCCTGCGGACCCCCTGGGGTTGGCTATTGCTCTATCACGGCAACGAGTACCTGCGGCCGAGAAATGAGCGCATGTACAGCATGGGGATGGCGTTGCTCGACGTGGACGATCCGACTCGGGTACTGTACCGACATCCCGATCCGATCTTCCGGCCGGAAGCGCCCTATGAGATCGCGGGACCGGTCGGCAATGTGGTCTTTGGCACAGGCCTGGTGGAATTGGACGATCGCTTGGTCCTGTATTACGGGGCCGGAGACGGTGTCATCGGCGTAGCCACGGCGGACCGGACCGCGCTCTATGCCCTGCTGCGGCAGGGCCTGGGCTAGT
>JANWJD010000006.1 GCA_025449555.1 Chloroflexota bacterium
ACGGCACGAATCCGGCGGCATACTTCCAGCCCGTCGAGCCCGGGCAGCATCCAGTCGAGCATCACCAGATCCATCGGGCTCCGCTCCAGCATCTCCAGCGCAGTCACGCCGTCTCCGGCCAGGGTCACGGTATGCCCGGCGGCGGTAAGTTGCCGGCCGATCACCTGAGCCAGTTGGTGCTCGTCTTCGACCACGAGAATCCGTGCCATGAAGCTCCCTACTCCCAGTCGTCTTCATGGTACGTCGTGAAGCGGCTGTGCAATCGGTCATCTGCGCTTCTGACCCATACGTGCGGATCCGCGCCAAATCTATGATGCGATATCGTAGTATCCAGAGTGAGACCTGCACACGACGACCGCATCATTCCACTGCTCGAGCGCGCAACTCATATTGTCGGTCTGCGCATGGAGGAGTCGCTCCGCGAGCTCGGCATCACGCAGGCAGAGGCGCACATCCTCGGCGCGCTTGCCCAAACCGGCGCGAGTTCCATCAACGAACTGCACGCGAGTTTCGGTCACAAGCGTTCAACCCTCACCAGCATTCTCGATCGATTGGAAGTTCGAAGGCTGGTCGAGCGCGTGCCCCATCCCACCTCACGCCGCTCCGTGATGATTCGTCTCACAGCGGGCGGAGTTGAGGCCGCGCGGCAGGTGACCGGCATCCTGGAATCGATGGAAGACACAGTGGTTGCGCGCGTCAGTTCAAACGATCTGGAAGGCTTCCGGAAGGTGATAGGGGCGCTAGCGGAGAGCGGCACCTGATCGATTAGCCCAGCTTGATCGACGCTGCCCCAAGAGAACCTCGACCTCATCTTCTCCGGCGACGGCAGGTCCATCGCAACGCCACTTCCTCCAACGGGTGCGAGCCTTCCCCGCACATTGCGGGTGGCTGTTCGCCGGCTCAATGCTCCAAGGCAGCAAATAGTGACCGTCACCTTCCGACCAGGTGTCCTGATCGGGCCCAACGGGCGTGGATCCGTGCCGGTGGGAGACGATCTCGGTTATACGACCTCGCAACTCGCGCCGCCGAACCATACGTTACAGGTAGCGACAATCGGGGCTCCTGGTATCGGCCGGCAGTTGACCGGCATCTTCCTCGTACCCCATACGGGTGGTCAAGCACGGCTCGCCCAGGGCAACGGCCACGGTTTGCGTGGCGTCCCTCCGTTCGGTTACGGCATGCAGGGTGCCACGCACTTCGAGGATGCGCCCAACGGTCGATACACTGCCACCGATCCTACCGGCGGTTTCTATGTGGCCGGTCAGATCGGACCGCTGCACGTCTCAGCTCCGACGCCGCATAGCTGTGTCCTGTCGGAGTGGACGTGGCTGGCCGATTCCGTCCACCTGGCATATGTCACTGCCTGTACCGTTCCCGGCAGTACCCCCATCCGCCTTCGGCTGACGCTCCAGACCGTCTCCATCTTCGCTGGAGCGCCGGTCACGCTGTACCGGACGGTGACGTCCAATCCGGACCCAGTCGACCTGGCGCTCGGGTACCGTTGCGTGGCGTGCGGATGAGAGAAAGGTGCCTCCTCGACAGAGCGAGGGGTCGCCCACCAGACGCGACGTTACAGGCGGCGTACCATGCACGGACGCCGAGCCAGGGTTCTCGTCGCTGCTCTACCAGGGCAGTGGCAGCAGATCCGGCGTGATCCAGGTCGCGCGGGCCGCCGGACTGAATATGGTGTCGGGCTCCCAGTGTCGTAACGGAAGGTGTTTGTCGGTCAGTTGTGGGAACACGGCCAGGAACTCATCGAAGTCATCGATATCCGGCCGCGACTGACGCGCATGTTCGACGACGCCTATCCAGAACTGCGTCATCGTCTCGTGATACTTATCCGTGTGGCCGTTAGAGGTCGCGAACCGCCGGATGCCAGCGGTCACCGCACGACTCGCGGCCTCGAATCTCAGGCGGCGGATCAGTAGCCAGACGAGACGCAAGTGGTCACGCTGATGAAATTGATCGTTCGGAAGCGTGCAACCCATGAAGGCTAGCAAGAATTCGTCGTCAGTCATGTCGCGTCCTCCCATTGAATCACGGTGGTGTTGGCATCGGCACAATCTATACGATTTCGTATCGTACTGTTTCGTATTGATTGATGCAAGCCGACTTTTGGTAGTGCCTGCGGAATCCCGAGCGAAACGTTGTCTTGACAAAGATTGTCTCGGCAATTAATCTGGTCGTGTGAATGAGCTACGGTCGCAATCGGTTGACGCGCTTCAGACCAATCTGGATCGGAGCATCGCGCACCTCATCTTCCATCTCTCTCGGCACCTTGCCGTCACGCTGGACCGGCAGATGGCTCCCCTCAACCTGACGGGTCAGCAAGGGGCGCTGCTCCTGCGAGCCTGTGCAACGCCTGAGACCACACCAACGCAGCTCGCATCCAGCCTGGGGACCGACAATGCCGGGATCACCCGGCTCCTCGATCGCCTCGAAGCGAAAGCGCTGGTCGTGCGTCGAGTGAGCGTCACGGACCGACGTGCGATCGTCATCGAGCCAACGACCGCCGGGCGGGCCCTGATCCCGTATCTGATTCTGGTGGTGCGCGGCGTCACCAGCCGGCTCCTCAACGGCTTCGCGGCCGACGAACTCCCGGTGCTTCAGGCATTGTTACGTCGCTTGCTGGACAACGTCGAGACGGCAGAGCAGGAGACCGGCATCGTCGAGCGGCCATTCGTCCATCAAACCGGCGCCAACCTTGAAGCCGAAGGTAGAGAATCATGATCCGCCTGTACCAGTTCTTGAAGCCGTACTCTACCGCTCTGGGGGCAACCGTCGCATTCGTCCTTCTGCAGACGCTCTCGACGCTCTATCTCCCGACCTTGATGGCAGATATCGTCGACCACGGCATCGCCCGCAAGGACATTGGCTATATCGTCAGCACGGGAGAGGTGATGCTGGCGATCACAGTGGGAGGAATGGTCTGCTCGATCGCCGCTGCCTTTCTCTCATCGCGCATTGCCGTCGGCTTTGGCCGCGACGTGCGGGCCAAGCTCTTCGCGCGCGTCGAGACATTCTCACTTCATGAGGTCGACCTGTTCGGCACGGCCACGCTCATTACGCGCACCACCAACGATGTGACTCAGGTCCAGATGGTGACGCTGGTCATTCTTCGTATGATGATCGGCGCCCCAATCACGGCCATCGGCGGGCTCATCCTGGCCTTGCAACAAGATCGCCCTTTGACCCTGGTACTTGCCGTGGCTGTCCCCATTCTCGTCATCGCAATCGTGCTGATCGCTCGAGCCGCGATACCGCAGTTCGGCTTGATGCAGATCAAGCTCGACCGACTCAACCTGGTGATGCGCGAGGGCTTAACCGGCATCCGCGTTATCCGAGCATTTAATCGAGTCGATCACCAGACCCAACGCTTCGACCACGCGAACACCGATATTGCCGACAATGCAATTCGGGCCAATCGGATCGTCGCGTTGCTGATGCCGATCATGATGCTACTGATGAACTTGACGACTGTGGCTATCCTCTGGTTCGGAGCCGTTCGGATCAACAGTGGCGGCATGCACGTGGGGTCGCTGATCGCATTCACGCAATATGCCATGCAGATCATGTTTTCCTTCCTCATGGTGTCGATGATGTTCGTCATGATCCCCCGTGCCGCAGCATCCGCCGTCCGCATCAACGCGGTGCTGGATACCGTGCCCGAGATCGCCGATCCGCTCCACCCGATTGAAGCGGTCGGTGGACCTGAGATTTCTCCTCCATCCCCCACCATCGAATTCAGAGATGTCACCTTTAGCTATCCGGGCGCCGAACAGCCCGCACTGAGCGATATCTCTTTCAGCGCCGGACTCGGCGAGGTAACCGCGATCATCGGCGGCACCGGCTCGGGTAAGTCGACGCTGGTCAACCTCATTCCGCGTTTCTACGACGTCGACCGCGGCAGCGTGTTGGTGGATGGCGTTGACGTCAGAGAGATGTCCCAGCAGACGCTGCGTGCGAAGATCGGCCTGGTACCGCAACGAACGGTGCTCTTTGCCGGCATGATCGCCGACAATCTCAGGTATGGCAATCAGGACGCGAATGACGCAGCGCTGATGCACGCCGCCGAAGTCGCGCAAGCAACCGAGTTCATTTCACTCATGAGCGACGGGTTGGGGGCCACGGTGGCTCAGGGCGGCAGCAACTTCTCCGGAGGGCAGAAACAGCGGCTCTCCATCGCCCGCGCACTCGTAAGAAAGCCCGAGATCTACATTTTCGACGATAGCTTCTCAGCCCTCGACTTCCGGACCGACGCGCGGATCCGAGCGGCGCTGAAACGGGAGGCAACTGACTCGACGGTCTTGATCGTGGCGCAGCGCGTCGCCACCGTGATGGACGCGGATCGCATTATTGTGCTGGATGACGGCCGCGTTGCGGGTATCGGGAGCCATCGCGAGTTGATGCACAACTGCAACGTGTATCGCGAGATCGTCTCCTCGCAACTCTCAGCCGAGGAGGTAGCGTGAGCGTACGCCGGCCGGAGACTCCGGCTGCTTCGCGGCCGGGTGGTCCTGGCTTGATGGGCGGAGGCGCCTGGGGCGCCATGGGACGCCCGCCGGAAAAGCCGAAGGACTTCAAGGGCACCCTTTTCAGGCTGGTGCGCTATCTATCGCCCTATCGGAAAAAGCTCGTCGTCGTCCTCATCTTCGCCATTCTCAGCACACTTTTCGCAATCCTCGGGCCAAAGATCTTGGGCCAGGCGACGACCGCGATCTTCAACGGGGTCGTCGGAAATCTGATCGCGGTGCGAGCACATCGACCCACCCACTCGCTCGATTTTGGCTATATCGGGCACATCGTTCTGATCCTGATTTCGCTGTACACCGTCAGTGCCGTGTTCAACTACGCGCAGCAGTACATCATGGCGGGAGTCGCGCAGAAGACCGTGTATGCCTTGCGCCGCGACGTCGACGCGAAACTCGCACGTCTGCCGCTCAAGTTCTTCGATGCCCGAACTCACGGCGAGATCCTGAGCCGCGTCACCAACGACATCGATACGATCGCCACAACCTTGCAGCAAAGTATGACGCAGCTCATCACGTCGGTCGTAACCATCGTGGGCGTGATGGTCGTGATGCTGACGATCAGCCCCTTGCTGACCGTGATCGTGCTCGTGACCATGCCCCTTTACGGTCTCGTCACCGGTGTGGTCGCCAAACGATCTCAGCAGTACTTTGCAGCGCAACAGAAGGAGCTGGGCCGGCTCAATGGGCACGTCGAAGACATGTTCACCGGCCACACGATCGTCAAAGCGTTTGGTCACGAGGACCGGTCGATCGAGCGCTTTAACCTGATTAATGACCGGCTCTACACCGCCGGCTGGAAGGCGCAATTCGTCTCGGGCGTCATCATGCCGCTCATGACCTTCATCGGCAATCTGGGTTACGTCATCATTGCGGTGGTCGGCGGCATCTTTGTCACGCAGGGTCGGATCACCATCGGTGATGTGCAGGCCTTCATCCAGTACTCTCAACAGTTCACCTGGCCGATCGTGCAGACCGCCAATATCGCCAACATCATCCAGTCGACGGTTGCGTCCGCTGAACGTGTGTTCGAGCTGCTGGACGAGACCGAAGAGATACCCGAACCGACTGACGCGATTGTTTTTGACTCCCCACGCGGGGACGTTGCCATCAACCATGTCACCTTCAGCTACAATTCCGATGCCCCATTGATCGACGATCTGAACATCGACGTACATCACGGTCAGACCATTGCCATCGTCGGACCGACCGGGGCCGGCAAGACCACGTTGGTCAATCTTCTGATTCGTTTCTACGAGATCGATCGCGGCAGAATCACGATCGATGGCGTTGACATTAGAGACATCACGCGTGGCACGCTGCGCAGCATCTTCGGCATGGTGTTGCAGGATACCTGGCTCTTCAATGGAACGATTCGTGACAATATCGCCTACGGGCGAGGAGGCGCCACCGAGGATGAGATTGTCCGTGCCGCCCAGGCAGCGCATGCGGATCACTTCATCCGGACGCTGCCCCAGGGGTACGATACGATCCTCAACGAGGAGGCATCAAATATCTCACAAGGGCAGAAGCAGCTTCTCACCATCGCACGAGCTGTGCTCGCCGATCCGGCAATTCTCATCCTCGACGAGGCAACCAGTAACGTCGACTCACGTACCGAAGTGTTGATTCAGCAAGCGATGGCAACCTTGATGCAGGGGCGAACCAGCTTCGTGATCGCCCATCGCTTGTCGACGATTCGGGATGCCGAAAAGATCCTGGTCATGAACAAGGGCAACATTATCGAACACGGTAATCATCGGGAACTGCTGGCACAAGGTGGCTTCTACGCCGATCTGTACAACAGCCAGTTTGCCGGTGCATCGCTCGACGATGCTGTGATGGTCTAGTCCTGCAGCGACAGGGAGGATCGAACGGCTGATTGGGTACCCTCGCCGCGACGCTCCACTGGGCTGCGCGCCGGTGGAGGAGATTGTGCTCTTACGATCAGTCTTGTACCGGTCGGTGGCTTTCTGGAGATTATCCGAGTCCTGGTACCCTCCGGCCGGAGACTATTCCGGTAGCTCGACTCGGCGGAAGATGCCCCAGAGGGAAAGGTCGTACACCGCTTTGATGCCACCGGCGAGGACGAAGGGGAGTCCCAGCGCGAGGACCGAGCCCTGTAGCAGCAATCCGGAGACGATGGGGCTGCCGGCCGATCCCGCACTGCGCGCCAGCGATGTGACACTGGCCGCAGCCGTTCGTTCGGCCGGTGCCACCAGCGTCATGGTGTACGCCTGACGCGTCGGCACATCCATCTGAGAGAGCGCCTGACGCAGTAGCAGGACAGCAGCCGCCAGCGGAAAGGTGGGCATGACAGCCACGAGAGCGAGGAGCAAATTTGATGGTAGATGCGTGAACACCAGTGTGTTCAGCAAGCCGAAGCGCCGTGCCAGCGGTACGGCGGCCAGGAATGACAGCGCGGAGAGTGTATTGGCGGCGAAAAACAGGACACCCAGCGGCGCAAGAGGCACAGCGAAGCGAAGGTGGAAGTACAACACCATCAGGCTCTGCACCACCAGGCCCCCGGCCAGCGCATCGACGCTGAATAACGCCGAGAGACGGAGGATAATGCCACGCGATTGATCGAGCGGTGGCACCAGCCGTTGCCGGAAGGAAGTGAATGTCCTGGACGAGTGCTGGGCGGGCGGCGCCTCCGTGTTCGCAGACAGTTGAAGTACGAGCACAGCCACACCCAGAGCCGCTGCCACGTACAGACCGAACATCAAACGGATTCCAATGGCGAGCGGCAGCCCAAGGTGAGAGAGCAAGTCCGGTAGGGCGGCCGTCAGCGCTCCCACGGCACCGGCAAATGACGCAACCAGGTTGTAGCGTGCAAACAATCCAGTTCGTTTCGAGGCGTCGGATACCTGAGGCAAAATCGCCTGCTCGATCGGCAGAAACGGGGCAGTCTCCGAGGCAGTTGTCCCGAGCGTGCCGACGAACGCCGCGGCCGCCAGCAGCGGGTAGATGTGAGTGAGGGCAAAGGTGATGCCCGTGGCCGCCATGAGAAGCGCGAGGGTGAGCAGCGTGCGACGACGCCCCCACACATCGGCAAAGATCCCGATCAGGTACGTGCCAAAGAAATCGCCGATCAGCGAAACGGTGATGAGGAGGCCGATGGCTGCAGGTGCCAGACCGATCTGGCTGAGCGCGACGGCCAGTAGTACGCCCAGCAGACCATACGCGAATGCACGGACACCGCGAGCGGTGACGACCAGGCGCGCATCTCGACTCACGCGTTGGCTAGGGACGGAGTGGAATAGTGGCGCGCAGACGAGTCCCCTGGCCCACGGCGCTTTCAATCTTCAAAGTACCTCCCAGACGCGCCGCCCGTTCCGCCATGGTGCGAAGTCCCAGGTGGCCAGGAAAGTCCGCGTTTGCGTCGAAGCCGCCGCCCACGTCTTCAACCTCCAACACCACTGTGTCGCCCACAGTGGCGAGCGTGACCGACACGCTGGTGGGACGTGCGTGCTTGAACGTGTTGTTCAACGCTTCCTGCGCGATGCGGTACAGGGCCTCTTTAACCGGCAGGGTCGTGGGCGGCTCCTCGCACAGCGTGAGATCGATTGGAATCTCGTGCCGTGCGATCAGGGCCTGTGTTTGTTTCTGTATGGCGACGACCAGCCCTTCGCTTTCGAGTGACTCTGGACGGAGTTCGAAGAGCAGGGCTCGCATTTCAGCCATTCCACCCTGGGCGAGTGTACGAAGGTATTCGATCGACTCGTGCGCCTTGTCCGGGTCGCGCTGCAACTGCGCCCGTGCGGTGTGCGCGGCCACGTTGATGCCAAAGAGGGCCTGCGTTACTGAGTCGTGAAGTTCGCGGGCCAGGCGCTGGCGTTCTTCGAGTGCCGCCAGATCCTGGGCCTGCGCGTAAAGCCGGGCATTTTCGATCGCGATAGCAGCCTGTTGCGCGATCGCGTGAGCGAGTTCCGCATGGTGCATGGTATAGAAGCCCTCCCGGCTGGAGGACACGCTGAGTAGTCCCACAATGCGATCCTTCAGCATCATGGGCACCGCCATGAACGAGCGCTCGTAACTGAAAGCACCGCTCAGGTATTCGCCCAGAAGCCGCCCGTACGCCCGCGCCATCGGAGAATCTCCGCGCACATCGTCAATGATCACCGGTTCCCCGCGACAGAGGTAGTCCCACATCATCTCGTGCGCTTCCACGGTGTATCGATCTGGAAAGGCATGGCCGTCCGACGTGGGCGCGCGTCGAGTCAGCACGATGAGATCGGAGCCCTGCAGCGACAGCAGCGCGGAGCCGTCATTTTCGACCACGAGATTCAGTTGATCGAGGATGAGCGTGAGTAAGGGCTGTAGATCCAGCGTGGAGGCCACGCTCTGCGACACGTCGAGCAAGGTGCGAAGCTCTCGGGTACGTTCCTCCACCCGGCGCTCGAGCAGCCCGTAGGCCTCGACTTGCTCGCTCACATCTCGCGCCACCAGCAGCAGATGTGGGCTCCCTCGGTACGTGAAGCGCTTGGCTGTGCCCTCGATGTGGAAAGGTGTTCCGTCCCGGCGTCGATTGATCGTACGATCGCGAAAAAAACCGGTTCGTTCGATGGTGTCGATGTCTTCCGCGCTCAGAACCCGAGAGCGAGAATGTACGAGCTCGTCGTACTCAACGCCGTACATGGCGCACGCGGCGGGATTGACCTCGACGATGTATCCCTCCATATCTGCGATAAACAACGCATCGGTCGTGGCGGAAAAGATCTCGCGATACTGGGCTTCCCGTTCTCGCAGCTCGCCCAGCATCGCCGACTCAATGTCAGTTTCCGACTCCGATACCGAGCCGCGGGTCGCGTCGTCGTTCACGGGCTTCTTTCGTATTTCCTCTCAGGGAGTAGCGTGCTGGGGCGAGGAGGAGCGAACAGTCCGATGTTTGCGACTTAGACGCTGCTCGAACGTGACCACAGGTTGATGTGTCCCTCGGCCGCGTACTGATCGATCTCGGCGAGCTCTTCCCGCGAGAAATCCGGGTGATTCAGGGCACCCAGGCTATCGTCCAACTGCTGGACGCTACTGACCCCAATCAGGGTAGAGGTCACCCGAGGATCACGCAGCGTCCAGGCGAGCGCCATCTGGGCCAGAGATTGGCCACGTCTCGAGGCAATCTCATTCAACGCGCGAATCCTCGCCAGATTCTCGTCGTTCAGGAGTTCCTGGGAGAGCGACGAGTCGCGGCTCGCGCGCGATCCCTCCGGGATACCGGAAAGATACTTGTTGGTAAGCATGCCCTGTGCCAGGGGGGAGAAGGTGATACAGCCAATCCCCTCGGCTTCGAGCGTATCCAACAAATCCTCTTCGATCCATCGGTTCAGCAGCGAGTACGACGGTTGGTGAATGAGCGGATGAATCCCCATGCCACGGAGAATTTCGGCAGCTTCACGTGTCTTGCCGGCTGAATACGATGACACACCGACGTACAATGCCTTCCCGGAGTGAATAGCCGTGGCCAGTGCGCCCATGGTCTCTTCCAGCGGGGTGTCGGGATCCAGTCGATGGGAGTAGAAGATGTCGACGTACTCAAGGCCCATGCGCTGCAGCGACTGGTCGAGGCTCGCGAGAAGGTATTTGCGCGAGCCCCATTCGCCGTACGGTCCCGGCCACATGTCGTAACCGGCCTTGGTAGAGATGACGAGTTCGTCGCGATACGGACGGAGATCAGACGCCAGAATGCGACCGAAATTCTCCTCCGCGGAGCCGTAAGGCGGCCCGTAATTATTTGCCAGGTCGAAGTGACTTATGCCCCGGTCGAAGGCGTGACGCAGAATGAGTCGCTGGGTTTCGAGTGGGTTTTGGTCCCCGAAGTTGTGCCACAGACCGAGCGATATCTCCGGCAGTTTGAGTCCACTACGACCCGAGCGCCGATATTTCATGCTCTCATACCGATTGGGCGCGGCTTGATACATCCGGGGCCTCCTCACTCCACCCAAATTTTGCGCGGCGAACCGCCAATATGCCCCTATGCTACTACTGGAAGCGGGGGCAGCGGGATGCACCGCGCCTCAGTCGCAGAAAGGGAACAGGGGATGAGGAAGCAATGGCACTTGACGATCGACGGGGATGGCGGGCGGTGGCAGCATGGGCACGACTGCCGTTGCAGATTCCGCTGGTGATGTGGGCGCTGTATTTTCGGCGGGAGCATTGATGCGTGAGCCGAAGGCGAAGGTTGGCCACGAGGACCAACGCTACGAGTCTTCAGATTCCGGGAGGCGGGCGCAGGGAATCTCGACCGACACCGTCGTCCCATGGCCAACCGTGCTCTTGATGGAGATGGTGCCCCCGTGCTGTTCCACGAGTTGTTTAACTCCAGCCAATCCCAGCCCGGTACCCGAGGTAGTACCTTCGACGTTGGATCCACGGCGAAACCGGTCGAATATGTGAGGAAGATCGCCTTCCGGGATACCAATGCCGTTATCCTGCACTTCGATGAGGGCCAGGTTCTCATCCGAATTCTGCCTTACTCTGACATCGATCCGTCCGTCCCGCGCCGTGTACTTGATGGCATTGGAGAGAAGGTTGGCAATAACTCGCTCGATGCGCCGTTCATCCCACTGACCAATCACCCGGGGTTGCTCCGTCTCGACTCTGATGACGCGCTCACTCGCTCGTCCCGCTTGCGTGCTGGCCACCCGGCGAGCGACTGCCACGAGATCGACCGGTTGCAGCCTTAGCAGGACGGAATTACCGCCCTCGAGCGCAGCAACATCCAGCAATTCCTGAATCAGATCCTCCATGCGGCGTGCGGTCGATTCGATCTGAGTCGCGCTCCGCATCACCCGATCAGCATCCAGTTCGCCCCGTCGAGCTTGCCGCAACAGGATCTGGGCGAATCCTTTGATCGAGGTCAGTGGATTTTGAAGGTCGTGCGCCACATCGGACAGAAACTCCTCTTTGGCACGGGCGAGGCGTTCGACCTGAAGACGGGCTTGTCGCTCTGCTTCGAGGAGTTGTGTTCTTTCAATGGCCTGGGCGCATTGCCTGGCCAGTGTCTCGAAGAAGTCGGTCCCCTCTTCCGAGAAGTCGTGCGTGCGACGGTAGCGCAGGGCAAACGAGCCCAGTACTCGATCATCCACGATGAGCGGCACGGCAGCCACCGCTTCGAACGCGGCGTAAAAAGCGGAGTACGGTTGCAGATCCTGACCGGCAAAGTAGTCGTGCGCCGCCTGCCGAGATTCGAAATACATCGCGTGGCCGAACCGTGCAGTTTCGGCGATAGGCAACGGGGCCAGGATAGGCACCGTTCGGTGCTGCCTTATCAAATCGCTGTGGTGCCCGAGAACGGCAATAATGTTCAGCTCGGTACCGTCTTCACTCAGCAAGCCCACCACACCCGCGTCGGCCCCGAGCACGCGCAGTCCTTGACCGAGTACCACTTCGGCTGCTTCCGAAGGTGTACTAACCGCCGAGAGACTTTCCGTGACATGCTGAAGGCCAACCACCGTGGCAGCCTGCCTTTCGGCCACCTGTGCACTGGCACGCAGTTCGATCTCCGTGACCACGGCCGCGGAAAGGTCCGCGAGGATCGTCAAGTCCTCTTCACTCCACGGGTGCGGTTTGGTATCCATCGCACACAGGGTGCCGAGTGCGAATCCTTCAGAGGTGACGAGGGGGACACCCGCGTACCCCACGACTCCGATCTCGGTGACCGCCAGATTGTCTTTGAATTCCGGGTAGGCGCGTGCATCGTCCAGCACGAGTGGCTCGCCCGCCAACGTGTACTTGCACAGGGAGTGCGAAAGCGGCGTTTCTCGCTCGGATGCCCAGGGCTCGGGCAAACCGACGGCGCTCTTGAAGAACTGCCGATCATCGTCGACCAGCGAGACCAACGCGATCGGCACGTCGAGCACGCGCGTGACGAGATCAGTCAAGCGATCGAACGCCAGTTCAGCCTTGGTATCAAGCAGAGCGAGACGGCGCAGCGCCGCGAGACGCCGCGGGTCGGAGACCATCGTGAGTCCCGCATCCATATCGAAGTGCATACCGAACGGTGAATCCCCCATCCGCGACCACGTTGCCGATGTCATGCCCAGGTGCCGGCATCACTTCGGAGTCCGCCGCAATTTACACGATGGGGCGGAAACTTGCCAGTCCACGACGCAGACGCGCTACGACCGCACTTCCCCCCAACCCCTGCACCGTCATTGCGTACCTGAAAGGGCCACAAGTACACTGGGCATTAGCGCGCAACAACGCCTCCGTGGTGCCAGGGCCGAAATCTGTGGCCACACGATAACCGCGTGATTGAAGAGGTTGGCCGCCTGCAATGAGCGCTCTCACCCACCAGCACGATGCCCCGCAGCCGGAAGATCAATCTTTGGCCATTGCCATCGGTATCCGTGGCGTCAGCATGGTCTACACTACCCGCGGTGAGCGGCTGAATGCCCTGACGAACATCACGCTCGACATCGCGGAGGGAGAGTTTGTCTCCTTGATCGGACCGTCGGGTTGCGGCAAGAGTACCTTGTTACGCGTCATCGCCGATCTCTTGCAGCCGTCCACCGGCCGGGTGGAAGTGCATGGGAAATCGGCGGATGTGGCGCGCCGTGAGCGCAACTACGGGATGGTATTCCAGTCGCCGGTACTGTACGACTGGCGCACGGTGGAGCGCAATGTCCAGCTGCCGCTGGAGATCATGAAGGTGTCGAAAAGGGAACGCGCGGAACGGTGCGCGGAACTGCTGGAACTGGTTGGTCTGCAGGATTTTGCGAAGCGGTATCCCTGGCAACTGAGCGGCGGTATGCAGCAGCGTGTTGCCATCGCGCGCGCGCTGTCCTTTCGACCGTCGATCCTGCTGATGGACGAGCCGTTTGGCGCGCTGGATGAGATGACTCGCGAGCGTCTCAATCTGGAACTGTTGAGTATCTGGAGTCGAACGGGCACGACCGTTGTATTCGTGACTCATAGCATCCCCGAGGCGGTGTTTCTGTCGGATCGCATCGTCGTCATGACGCCTCGTCCTGGCCGCATCGAACACATCGTCGAGGTTGACCTGCCGAGACCCCGTGGAGCGGAGATTCGCGAGGACGAGCGGTTCTTTCGTCTCATCGCCGAGGTGCGCTCTCGGCTGTACGAGCACTGAGGATGGACGTCGGAGCGAATGCTGCGAACTCCGTGGGCGTAGATCCGACTCGGGCGCAGCGCTGGCTGAACCGCGTCCTTCCGATCCTGGTGACGTTCATCGTGCTCGTACTCCTCTGGTATGCGGCCGCGATCTACTTCAATCTGCGATACCTCAATATCCATATGCAGGATGTCGATCCGAACGCGTGGAATCGACTATCCACCGGGGAATAGGTTCGGCAGGCGCTGTCGACCGGCCAGCCGCTCATGCCCACGCCGATACAGACCATCGGCGACTTCATCACTCGCCTGTCGCAGAAGCCGACCGCGGCTGGAGGGTTGTGGGTAGATGTGTACTGGACCGGACACGCCGCCGTGCTCGGGTTTCTGCTGGGTACATTGATCGGTGTCGCTCTGGCCGTGATCTTTATGAGCAGCCGGCTCCTGGCGCGGTCGCTCATGCCGTTCGTTGTGGCCTCACAGACCATTCCAATCGTGGCGTTGGTGCCGGCAATCATGGTGTCGTTAGGACTCGGGCTCCGCTCCGAGGTGCTGATCTCGGCCTATCTGGCCTTCTTCTCGATCACGATCAGTACCTATAAAGGATTGCAGAGCGTCCAGCCGCTGGCATTCGAACTCATGCGATCGTACGCGGCGAATCCGCGCCAGGTGTTTCTCAAGCTCAGGCTGCCGGCGGCGCTACCATTTCTCTTCACCGGCCTGAAAATCGGAGTCACCGCCAGCCTGGTGGGAGCGATTATCGCGGAGCTACCCTCCGGCTCGCCGCACGGATTGGGGCAGGCGCTGCTCAATGTGAGCCAGTATTCACTGAATATCCTGCTCTGGTCGACCGTCCTGTCGGCCGCCCTGCTCGGTCTGGCGCTGTATGGGGCCGTGGTTATCGCGGAGCGCGTGATCGTGCGGTGGCATGTGGAAAATTCCATATGAGCGCGGGCAATACGGCTCGTCCTCTGCGTGTCACGCTGCAGTTCGTGCCCCCGGCAATCGTCTTCGTGCTGCTGCTGGCTGTGTGGGAACTGGGGGTCAGATTTTTCAATATTCCGTACGTCACATTGCCTGCTCCCAGCCGAATCTTGCACACCATTCCCACGATCGACGAGTTGTGGTCTGACGCCTACTACACCACCGTCGAAGAGGCGCTACCCGGTTTTCTCCTCGGATCAGGTATCGGTTTCCTGGTCGCCGTACTCGCCACCCGCTGGACATTTTTCGCGCGCGGCATCCTGCCGTACGCAGCTGTCACGAACTCGATTCCGATTATCGGCATGGCACCTATCTCGGTGGCACTCTTTGGCGCTGAGTGGCAGTCGAAGGCGGTCATCGTGGCTATCTTAACCTTCTTTCCGATGGTGCTCAATGCGTATCGCGGCCTGAATTCGGTCGATCCGCTCTCGCTGCAGTTGATGCGGTCGTACGCGGCAAACGGGTGGGAAACTTTCCTGCAGCTGCGTCTGCCCGCGTCACTGCCCTTCGTCTTCAATGCGCTGAAAATCAACACCACACTGGCCATGATCGGGGCCATCGTCGCGGAATACTTTGGCGGTCCCTTTGCGGGACTCGGGTACTATATCAACAACGAGGCACCTGAGCTGGCGATGGACAAGGCCTGGTCGGCGGTAGTAGTTGCCTGTGGCATCGGTATCGGCGCGTATTTGATTGTCGTCATTCTGGAACGCATCTTTACATCGTGGCATGTGTCGTATCGAGGAGACGGTTGAGCATTGGATCATAGGCGAGCATCCGAGCGGAATCAGGGACGACTTGGAACGCGTGCCATGAATTGTCCGGAGTGATGGAGCAAGGAGGCAGGACAGCGCGAGGAAGCATGGTGGGGAGGAACCGATTCCCGAGTAGTACGACAAGCCAATAGCATCCTGAGGAGAGAAGATGAGCAACCGTTGGACCCGTCGCGTGGCCGTTCTCTTGGCGATCAGTCTTCTGGCGTTCGGACTGGGACGTACCGCGCAGGCACGTACCGCCGCGCATCCGCAACGCGCCTTGACGAATATCACCCTCCAGTTGAAATGGGTGCCGCAAGCCCAATTCGGCGGCTACTACGTCGCTCTTGACAAGGGCTACTACCGACAGGCCGGCCTCAACGTCACCATCAAGCCGGGAGGTCCGCAGATCGCGCCCGAGCAGGTCGTGGCGTCCGGTGGCGCCGACTTCGGCATCGACTGGCTGTCCGCCCTGCTGGCAGCACGAGACAAGGGCGTCAATCTGGTCAATGTGGCCCAGATCTATCAGGCAACTGGTATGCGCCTCATCACCTTCAAGTCTTCGGGCATTACGAATGTGAAGCAATTCCGGGGCAAGAAGGTTGGAGTCTGGCCGTCGGGCAACGAGTACCAGTTCTATGCACTGATGAACAAGCTCGGGTACAGCCCGGCCCGAAAGTATGTGACCGTGGTAGGCCAGACATTCACCATGGATCAGTTCCTCCAGCACCAGATCGATGTGGCACATGCCATGACCTACAACGAGTTGGGCGTCGTCCTGGAGCATGGCGTTCCGCTCAGCCGGCTCCGCGTGTTCGACTACAACAAGCTCGGCATCATCGTCCTGGAGGACGGCATCTTCGCCAAGCCGGGATGGCTCAGCAGCCACCGCCAGGCAGCAATTGCCTTCCTGCGGGCCTCAATCCGGGGTTGGCAGTACGCCGTGGCACACCCGGATGTGGCGGGTCGACTATCGTTCAACCACACTCAACCCGGCACGACCACCCTGGCCCACCAGATCTACATGGCGCGCAACGTGGCGAAGTTGATCGATTACGGGCCGGGGATGTCACACACTATCGGCTATATGTCGCCTGCAGCCTTCCGCACGACCTGGACGATCCTGAAGGCGCAGAACATCATCTCAAAGGCGCCGCAGTTCGCCTACAACCAACAGTACTGGAGGTCAGCCGGCGGCCACTAACTCCAATAATGGAGGCCGGTAGCGGGACATCTGCTACCGGCCTTTTCCATTGGAGTGAGATGGTCGATCCGGACCTGCCCTGACCGTATATCTAGTGTTCTGATCCCATCGGCCTGCGGTAGAAATAAGGGCAAGGAGTCACACATGTCCGAGTCAGGAACCATATCGACGTCTCAGCCCGACCGTCATGCGTCGGTTCGGGGACCGGAACAGACACGCCTGGTGCTGGCGCGCGGCCACTCACTCTCAGATGCGATAGTGCGGAAGTTGGCTTCCCCGGACCTGCCCCCGGAACGATCCGCCCTGCTCCAGTTTGCGTCTGCTCGCCTTCGAGGATCGGTGATCCGCCCGCTGGATGACGCCCTGGCCCGAATGCTTCCGGCGGACCAGGCGTTGCCACCTACACAATCAGGCACATCGAGTGGCGCGGACGACAACACCTCCATCCTGGAAGACCGTTTGTGGCAGTTCGCGAAGGATGTGACGATTCTGCGCCTTCAACCCGACCTCCCATACGAGATTCAGGAGGCCAGCGCCGGTTTGCACGATCTCGCCATCAGGTGCGCACCGGTGGACGGGCCGGATACTGCCTCCACCCGAATGGCCGAATTGCGAGCCATCCAGGCAGACCTGCCCTGCATGATCCTGGCAGCGCCGAACGGACCCTATCTCACGACCAACGTCGACACCCTTACGGACTGGCTGGGCCGGCCGATTCAGCCGCTACCTCAGATGGCCCTCTGTCGCTGTGGCGCCTCCGCGCTGCAGCCGTTCTGTGACGGCGCCCATGCCGCTATCGGTTTTCGAGACGGCAAGGACCCGGCGCGGGTGCCTGATCGGCGAGATCGGTACATTGGCCAGCAGGTGGACGTTCTGGACAACCGTGGCACCTGCCAGCACTCCGGATTCTGCACCAATCGGCTGGCTGCAGTGTTCCACCAGGGCCAGGAGCCGTTTGTCACCCCCAGCGGTGGAAGGATGGACGAGATAATTCGCGCCGTGCGGGATTGCCCGTCGGGGGCACTCAGCTTTGCCATCGACGGAATCGAGGCACGTGAGCAAGTTGACTATCATGGAACCCGGGACGCAGCGATCGAAGTCACCAAAGACGGTCCGTATCGCATCTCCGGGGGCATCCCTCTAAGGGACGGCGATGGCGAAGATGTACCGCGGAATGAGGGGGCTTCGCTCGAGCATTACGCACTGTGCCGTTGCGGACACTCATTGAACAAACCCTTCTGCAGCGGCATGCACTGGTACGTCAATTTCCGCAACCCGATACCTGATCCCGAGCGCGAACCGACGGTGTTTGAGTGGGCCGGTGGGCTGCCGGCACTGACCCGGATGACGCGCATTTTCTATGAGAAGTACGTGCCACAGGAACCGCTGTTGGCACCACTGTTCGCCAACATGGCGGCAGATCATCCGCAGCGGGTGGCGAAGTGGCTGGGAGAAGTATTCTGCGGTCCGAAGCGCTACAGCGAGGAGTACGGCGGCTACACCCGCATGATCTCGCAGCACCTTGGGAAAGGCATCAGTGAGGAGCAACGTTCCAGATGGGTAGCCCTTCTTATGCAATCGGCCCGGGACGCCGGGCTGCCGAATGACGCCGAATTTCGCTCCACCTTCGGTTCGTATATCGAGTGGGGTTCGCGACTGGCGGTCGAGAACTCCCAATCCGAGTCCCGCCCACCCGAGCACATGCCAATGCCTCACTGGGATTGGAACACGGCTTCAGGTCCTCCCGGGTCACGAGTCTCGCCGCTGGCGCCGCAGGAAGATGAGCCTGAACAGCCCGTAGTGCTTCCCTCCGCCGGCGAACCGGTACGTTTCGAGCAGCACATCAAGCCGCTGTACCGAGAGCACGACCGACGCTCGATGCAAGCTGCGTTTGACCTCTGGTCGTGCGCCGACGTCAGACAGAACGCTCGGGCCATCCACGCGCGCCTGGCCAACGGATCGATGCCCTGTGACGGCGCGTGGCCCCAGGAACGGGTCGAAGTATTTCAGCGGTGGATGGACACCGGCATGGAAGAGTGAGAGGGAGGAGTTCTCGGCTGCGCGTATCCTGAGATAAGGTGTACAGCGGAGCGATGGATCGGAGCGTCGCCCGCCGAGGAGAACGATCCGTGGAAGCCAATCGCCCGCTCGACGAGGTGCTGGAAGAGCTGCGCCGTGTCTTCAGCGAGCGGGAGATCGATCGTTTGCTGCGGCAGGCCACTATCCGCCAGGCGGAGGGTGCGACCACCGACCGCGATTATTTGCTGCAACGCATTCGTGATCTCCGGGCAGCATCGTGGGACGACGCTGCCCCGATCGTTGCCGAGCTCCTGGGCGTTCTGGCCCACCTGGTGGCATCCGTCGAGACGCTGTGGGCGACCGTCGCTCGCCTCGAACAGCGGCTAGATCGGATGGAGGAGGAAGTGGAAGAAGACGGGTGGGAGGTCTAGCCCTCCACCTGCTCTCCGGCGGAATGCTCGACGTGGATCGCAACGTCATTCATCCGGGTGACGATTCGCGCCGCCGGGTTCGCCTGCCGTTGCTGCAGGTGCTGATTCAATGCGACGGACGCACCGTGCTGATCGACACCGGATTGATGCCCGATGTAGTGGACAGTCCGGGGGTGCTGCGAGATCGGTATGAGGTCGATCCGAATTGGATTCGAGCCGTCACATCTCCCGACCAACGGATCGATCGGCAACTGGCAGGTCTCGGCCTCACGCCCGCCGATCTGGAGCTGGTGGTCAACACACACTTCCACTTCGACCATACCGGGGGCAATTGCTTGTTCGCCGATGTGCCGATCGCCGCCCAGGAGGAGGAGTTTCTGGCGGCGAGGGTGCCCGAAACGTATCTGTCCGTGTGGGATGCGCCCGATCTGCATTTTCGCGCCGAACGCGGAGACTGGAGCCCGCTGCCCGGCGTCGAGATGGTGTGGACACCCGGCCACACACCGGGTCATCAATCGATGCTGGTTCGCCTGGAACCGCAGCCCTGGTTGTTTACCTTCGACGCGGTAATCACCGAGGAGCACTGGAGGACCGGGAATCTGGGCTCAGTGGTCGACATTGCCGCGGCGCGCAGTAGCCTGCAGCGCCTGCACGGTATCGCCGCGGACGAACACGCCAAAGTGATCTTCGGTCATGACCTTGGTCAATGGGAATCGCTGGGAATGAGCAGCGCTACGCGGGGGCCTGCATTCCGCGCGCCTTAGAGTTGTTTTCGGAAGTGGAGAGGAGGTCGTGGGCCGGCCGCTCCGTCGTCGGCTCGCTCGTGGTGACTCAATGGTTCCGCGAATGACGTAGCCGACATATTCCAAGAATCCTTTCAGCTTTGCAAAGCTCTCCCTTCAAGCACCGGACCTATCGTTTGTCTCAGCTCGCGCGGCTTCTCGATTCGACTGGTTGACAAGAAGGGAAGATATGAAAAATGACCTCAC
>JANWJD010000007.1 GCA_025449555.1 Chloroflexota bacterium
GCTGCCTCGTTCTAGCAGTCTGCGGCACTTCCACTGCCACGAACGCTTCGACCGGCAGTTCATCATCTACCAAGCTGACAAAGGTTAGCGCGATCCTCGGATGGTACGCTGAGCCGGCCCGTGCCGGGTTCTACGCTGCGCAGAAGCTCGGATATTACAAGGCAGCTGGGCTCGACGTCAATCTCATCGCTGGAGCCGACGTGTCGCCGGAGCAAGTTGTCGGATCCGGTCGTGCGCAATTCGGGTACGATGATGGAGACGCCATAGCGCAATCTGTGTCGCAGAGTATCCCGATTGAGGGCATCGCCGCGTCATACCAGACCTTCGGATTTATTCTGCTCTATCACAAGAACTCGGGGATACACGGATTCGGGCAACTGTCCAATCGTACGGCCTACATTTTCCCGGGGTCGCTCTACTGGGAGTACATCGTCAAGAAGTACCATCTGACCGGGGTGAAGCAGGTCGCGTACACGGGTTCGCTTCAGCCTTTTCTCTCATCGTCGGCTTCGATCAATCAGGGCTACCTCGGCGTTGAAAACTACACGGCCAGTAAGCACGGCATTGGCGTGGGATATCTTCTGGTCGCCAACTCAGGTTACAACCCGTATTCGAATGTCATATTTACCATGAAGTCCTACGCAGCGGCTCATCCCGCGCTGGTGCGAGCCTTCGTCGACGCAACGGTTAAGGGATGGAACGCGTACAAAACAGACTACAAGACCGTCGATACGTACATGAATCAGTTTAATAAAGGGTTCTCCGCCGCTGCGATGGATGTCAACGCTGTGGCGCAAGAGTCTCTCGTCTTCGGCGGGGATGCGAAGTCGCACGGAGTAGGATACATGAGTCCCGCACGGTGGCGGGCGACAGTCGCGCATCTGCTCTACATAGGTGCAATGAAGAAGTCACTGCCCATTAGCAGTATGTACACCAATTCCTTCCTGCCGGGACACGGCCGCTAGCCCGTTCTCAAGGTCGTTGCGAATGCAGACATGCCCGGCGTAGTGAGATCGAGCCGTAGCTCGCGACGGAGGAACATTCCGACCGAAAGCTGGAAACTCGCCGAACCCCGGTTGCGGTCCGGGCCAGAATGGTATCTGTCCGGGTGCGCGTGGTCACGCGCACCCGACCATCCATCCGACGTGGGAGAGAAATGGCAGGTCTAGGTAGGACCCCTCGAGTGGACGATCTCCGTTCGATGCTTGAAGTCCTGCGAGCCAATGGCCTCGTAGTCGACGTTCGGCGGGAGGTCAGCTTGGATCGAGAACTCGGAGCTGTGTTGCATGCAGTTGAGAGGTCAGGCAGAACCGCGTTCTTTCACAATGTGAAGGGGCATCAGATGCCAGTGGTGGGCGGTGTATTGGCATCACACGCCCATATGGCGCTGGCGCTAGATTGCGAGCGCGGCGACGTTCGAGGCCGCCTGGCAGAGGCTCTCGACAACCCGATTCCTGCGCATGAGACCTCGGTCGCGGCGCCCTCACAAGAAGTAGCAGAAAGGGACTCGACCGTGGCTCTCACGCGGTTGCCAGTGCCGATACATGCTCCGCTCGACGCCGGTCCATTCATTAACGCGGGTGTCGTGATCGCACGTGATCCGAATTCTGGTTTCCACAATCTTTCCTTTAATCGCATGCAAATCTATGATGATCGAACCACCGGTTTGAATGTGAACGCATGGCGGCACATAAAGGAGTTCTTTTCAAAGTCCGAAGCTCGTCAGGAGGACCTACCATTCTGTGTTGCAGTGGGTGTGGATCCCGCGCTGCTTATGGCCGCGGCGTTTCGTTACAAAGGTGACGAATATGAGATCGCCGGTGGGATTAGGCGCCGGCCGATCGAAGTCGTGCGGGCGATGAGCTGCGATGTGCTGGTACCGGCGCACGCGGAACTCGTACTGGAGGGTAAAGTCTTAGCGGGTCAGCGGCGGGATGAAGGCCCGATGGCGGAGTTTACCGGGCACTACTCGGGACGCGGTCCACAGCTGGTGGCGCACATTAGCGCGATCAGCCATCGGAGAGCCCCACTATTTGAAACAATGGCTGGAGCCTCACCGGAACACTTGATCCTGGGTAACGCCGTCACCCGTGAGGGCCCGTTGTTCGATAGCGTTCGACGCATGAGTCCCCGCGTGAGCGACGTGCATCTCCCGACGTACGGCAGCGGATTCCTAGCGGTGATTTCAATGCACGAACCACACGCGGGGGAAGCGGAGAGTGTAGGCATTGCGGCATTGGCGTCGCACGTGAACGTGAAGGCGGTTGTGATTGTTGACGATGATGTAAATATTTATGACCCTTCGGAGATCATGTGGGCGTTGGCGACTCGAACAATGTGGGAGAAGGCACCGATTCGCATACCTGGTGCCCTCGGTAACGACCTCGACCCCGCTTCGGATTCACAACAATTGCAAGGCAAGGCCATAGTAGTTGCGGTGCTGGGGGAGGAGCGCCGAAAGAAATTCACGAAGGTTAACTATCCCGACGTAGAGTTGTCTGAGTACATCTCTGTGGAAGGCGGGTAGCAGAAACAATCCGTTGGAGAAAGGAGGGCGATGTCAGGAGCAGCGTCGACCGCTGGCTCGCTCGAGCTATGAGCGCGTGCTGGGAGGCGTCTGTTATTGCACTGAGGTAGACCGGAAGGAGTGCTTGGTAGTGCCAATGGGAGACTTCCGGTCAGCAATGTGAACGCAACGAGGTGCAAGTATGATCATCGACATCCACACCCATCCCACCAACTCGGTCGATGCCGCCTGGCGTCACGGCGGCACACCATTTACCGGTGAGCGCTTGATCAAACTGATGGATGGTCCGTACATGGTTTGCGGGAAAGAGCGGCGGGTCGACTACAGTGTCGTTCAGCCGCCACCCGGCAATACTGTGTGGCGAGACGGAATGCCGACCGGACGAGAAGGCGTACGGCACTACATGGCGTACTGCCGTGAAATCGTTCACAACTACCCAGATCGCTTGATCGGATGCTTCACCTACAATCCTCGCTTTGGAGTCGAGGTAGGGCTCGAGGAGTTGGAGCGGCACGTCACGGAAGACGGCTTCAAGATGGTCAAGATCCACTCCAATATGCACGCCTACCGGCCAGATCGCGCGACCGATTGGATCTTTCCGCTTGGAGAGAAGGCGGGCGAGCTGGGCATCCCTGTCTTGATCCACACTGGCGATCCGCCCTACAGCATCCCTAGCCAATTTTATCCCCTCATCGATCATTGCCCGCAGACGACCTTCATTATTGGCCACTTCGGCATCCAGACGGGAGCAGCCTACCCCTTTGACGCTGCCTGGATGACGAAGAAGAACGCGAATGTATTGGTCGAGACCGGGTGGTGCTTCCAGTCCCGAATCGTCGAGTTCATGGATCTACTCGGGCCGGAGAAAATGATTTTTGGCACGGATAGCCCACCCAACGAACCAGGGGTCTGGATCCGCATGCTGGAGGTTCTCACCTGGGACTATCCACAGGGCTGCAATCTCAGCGAGGAAGGGCTCGAGAAAGTCCTTGGAAACAACATCGCCCCACGTCTGGGGCTGTCACCTGACGCAGGTACACAGGGTGAGGTGTCGCCATCCGAGCGAGTAGGCGTATAGCCTCGAGGCGTTCCTGTAGGTGGTCCGATCAGCTGTGAAGTCTAATAATTCCGCCGCGTTACACCGGCAATGTGGCTGCAATCGTGTGTTTTACGGGCGACGGCCCGGCTGCGGAGAGTAATCCAGAGGATCAGCTTTCCCAGTGAGGAGAGATATGATGTTCCATCGATCGTGGAAAAAGTCGCGGGTGCTGGGGCTCGTACTGGCCTCATGCCTCGTGTTCGCAGTCGGCGCCGTCGGCCCGACGCAGGTTCACGGCGCGACGCAACTCAAAGTTGCCATGCTGTTCTCTGCACCCGTCACCGGAAACTCATGGGACGGGAATGGATACCGAGGGCTTCAAAGCATCAAGCAGATTGTCCATGCCAAGGTGGCCTACACCGAGAGCGTGCAGTTGGCGGACATTCAGCAGGCGCTTCGAAACTATGCAACCCAAGGATACGATCTGATCTTCGGTAACGGCTTCGAGTACGGTCAGCCGATGTCTCAGATTGCGTCGCGGTACCCCAAGGTGAAGTTTGTGGCGATAACCGGTGCCAGTTCGACGCCCTCCAACCTCCAGGAGCCCCAGTTCGCCGAGAACCAAGCAGGCTACCTGGCAGGGGTCGTGGCCGGCCTTATGACCAAGACGAATAAGATTGGCTGTGTCGGGGGCCAGCAACTTCCTTTCGTGGTCAGTCAGCTGGAAGGGTTCAAGCTCGGAGTAAAGTACGTGAACAAGCGGGCAAGTGTACACGTCACCTACACCGGTTCATTCACCGATGTTGCCAAGGCCAAGCAGGCCGCCACGGCACTGGTCGATACGGGAATCGATGTTCTTTGCCAGAAAGATGACAACGGAGGACCTGCCATCATCGGCGTCGCCAAATCGCGCCACATCTGGGCAATCGGAGACAGCCAGGATCAGAACAACCTGGCGCCCAAGATCGTGCTCACCAGCGCGGTCATCAACTCGCCGGCGGTAATCCTCGCCATAGCGCGGCAGGTGGCCAACGGTACCTTCAAGAGCGGCAAACCGTATTACGGTGTCCAGCAGCACGCCGCCGGTCTTTCGTCGTACCACGGGCTGGTGCCGGCCCGGGTGGCCAAGCGAGTCGCCCAGGTCGAGACGCTCATTGCTCAGGGCAAGATCAAGGTTCCGCTCACTACCAAGCCGACCAACCCATAGAGCCAGACGAGTTCCGAGATGGGAGGGAGCACGTTCCCTCCCATCCACTACCCGCAGGACGATATCGGCCGAGACGCGCCATGCCGTCCAGGCTCCGTCCGGGGATCAGCCTGCCTGGGTCTGACCGCCGACGCGCCCATCCAGACTGGGGCTCGCAGTGATGCGCTGCAAGCTGTTCTCCCAGTTGGCTCGTAGGTACCGCGCTGCTGCCTCGTAGTTCGCACGTCCCAAGTCGGTTAGAATCTTCTGATGCTCGCCCACTGATCTGTCGGCGACCACAAGGCCCTCGAAGTAGGTGACTTCCAAGCGGCGAAGCTTGACTTTCAGATCGCCGATAATGCGGACCAGATCGGGGTTGTCGCATCGGCGCACAAACGCGTTGTGGAAGTCATAGTCGGCTCCGGATGCTCTCAGCGGATCATTCTTCCGGAGAGCCTGTTGTAGGTCGGCGTTCGCTTTGACCATCTCGTCTATGTCGACAGTGCCCAGATTGGGCGCTGCCAAAAGCAAGGCGAGGGGCTCGAGTGTCCACAAGATGGGATAAATGCGTTGCGCCTCGCCCACGCCAGGCGACGAGACCCGCGTCCATCGGTTTAACGAGGTCTCAACCAGCCCTTCATCTTCCAGACGTCGAAGCGCTTCTCGCACAGGTGTGCGGCTGGTGCCAAGTTTCTCGGCAAGATCCTGATCGCGCAGCTTTTCACCCGGCTTCAAGATGCCGTCGACGATCCAGTCCTTGAGTGCCGCATATGCCTCTTCTCGGATGAGCTTCCTCTCGATCCGAGGTGCATGGAGAGGCACAGGCATAGTATTCGCATTCCTTCCGCGGGCTTAGGCGCAATCCTTGCGCAGCGCACGCCGTGTGCCGGTAGTATACCACATTCTACCGACAAAATATCAGCTCAGACCTCACTACGCACGGTCGGAGATGAGCGGCAAAGGCGTCGCGTCCAGGCTGGCGCAGCCCGCAGTTGGCCGGGCGCCTCCGCACCGAGCGCCGGCACGATTGTGCCTATGAGGTCTGCCGGCGATTGCAAGATGGTTGCAAACCTGAATGTCGAGAACTTCCGGGGCCGTTTTCGGTTCTGCGTCTCATCACTGTCTGGTCTGCAGCCCCGGTCGAGCACTTCCTACTTCCTGCTCCCCTCCGCTGTCCAGCATGGCTTCGAGCATCACATTGGTCCCGTCGGCAAAATGAAGCCGGGCGCGAGTTCGCGGCGGACTGCCGGAAGGAGGTGTTAGAAACTCCGCTCGCACCACCGGTTGATTGAAGATCTCTGCCAGTTCCTCGTTGACGCGGATGGTTCTGGCAGCAAAGAAACAGCAGAGCTGCGTCTGAAGGCGCTGCCGCCAGCGCTCATCACGCATCGCCAGACGTCGATCGATGGCCCGCCAACTGACACCGGCCATCCGATTGAGATCGGTCACGTAGACTCGTGTGTCCTCGGGGAACAGATTGCTTATCGACAACGGCACATAGCCAACCGCACCGCTCTCCGCATCTCGTTGCAGATGCTCGGGCAGTGCATCCACAGGCCACACCTCCGCGACGGCGATGTAGGGCTCAGCTTGCTCGTTTGCTCGTTCGGCTGCCACATCGGGGTCGATTCCATCGTCCACATAGCGGTCGCGCAGGATCGTGAACTCCTTGTCGATGGCGCAGTCGTCCGTCACTACCACGACCAGACCGTAATTCAGTCGGCCCCACATCTCAAGGACTGGCGGGTTGTTCCCATCCCAAAAGCGGAGACTAAAGGAATCGCGCTTGCCGACCGCCGGGTATGGGGCTGTGGGGCTCCCGCGCTGAGGCTCGACTGTCTTCGCCCATGCAACCAGCAGCAGATCTCCCTGTTGCAGGGGGATCGAACTCTCATGTGGCTGCCAGGCGACCTTGGGAGGAGTTTTTGACGACATCTAGGCGCGCGTTCGGAGCCCGGGCCTGGTCCGCGGCTGCTCCCTCTTGTTGAGATGCCAACGGCATGAAATTGCAATGCCACACATGGCTTCCGCCGGAAACGACCGGTGGCGCACAGCCGTATAGGGTCCTGAGTCTTGACCGCCAGGGGCTGGAAAGACAACCATTCATAACAGGAGCCTATTACCAATGGATTTTCGGCACCTCCGTGCCTTCGTGATGGTTGCGCATGAGCTCAATTTTCGACGGGCTTCGGAGCAGCTGTATCTTGCTCAGCCGGCGGTGAGCCAGCAGGTGCGCGCGCTCGAAAGCGAGCTAGGAATCGAGTTATTCGACCGCACGACCCGCCACGTTCGACTCACTGCGGCAGGGGCGAGCTTGTTGCCTGCGGCGCGCCGGATGCTCGAACAAGCTGATCAGTTCGTCCACGACGCCAATGAACTCAGCCAGACAGGACACACGCGATTCGTCATTGGATGCAGTGCAGGAATCGGTACGCAGCGCCTAAGCCTGGTCCTCAATACGCTATCGAATCGCCTACGCGGACTTCACCCGACCGTCCGCGTCATGTTCACACCAGAGCAGATCGAGTCGCTCAAGCATGGATCCATCCAGGCCGGAATCGTGCGGTACCCAGAACCGGACGATGCGGTCATAACGCGACCGATTTGGGTGTCTCGGCACTTCGTGGCGTTACCCGAGAACAGTCCACTGGCGGGTCTTGCTTCCGTCCCCCTTTGCGAGCTCATCGATCGGCCGCTCATTACCATGAATCGCGAAGTAAACCCTCGACTCTTCGACCACCTGATGTCGCAAGTCCGAACGCTCGGCGGTGCGAAACCGAACCTAGCCTATTACGAAAGTTCCGAAGTGAAAGTCACGCTCGATTTGGTGGCGTCAGGAGAGGGCTGGGGCATAGTAGAAACATCACTCGCGGCATCAACTGACCGGAAAGGCGTGGTGTTTCGTCCGATCGAGGAGCCGGGGATCACGAGTGAAGTCGTGGTGGCGTGGCGTCGCGGTGACCAGTCAATCGCCGTCCGTACCTTCCTGGATGTAATCGAAGCGCTTCGGCGCGAGCGCGCATTTGATAACGAAGTATCAATGGGCGGGATGACCGCTTAGAGCGGGAACACCGGCATGGGACGGCGTGCGCCGCCGATGTGGCATCAGCGTCGAGCGGTGAATTTGAGACGAACGCCGGTGGCTTCCGACAGCACGCACACCGTGCTCGCGTCTCCGTCCACGGTCGGTACGCGTATTCCAGCCTTTTGGATAACGTCGATCGTCGTATCCAGGTCAATGGTCTGAAGAACGATTTCGAAGAGACCGGGACCATACTGGGCGACCGACTCGCGGGCCGAACTGTCCGATGCCGGATCAATCACACCTATCTGGACGCCATCAAGGTTGAAGCCTGCGCTTCGGCTCGCCGCGGGAGAAAATTGGGCATGCGGTGTCATTGCCAGCCCGATCTGACGTCCGTACAGCATGACGCCGCCGTCGAAGTCGTCCACAGCCACGGTTACTCCCGCGACACGTACTGCGCCATTCGAGTGCTGTGCCGGTCGCTCCCACGACAAACGCACCGGGTCTGGAGTGTTCCACTGGATGAAAAACGGCCAGGCACGGCGCCACGCGACCAGTCCCGGCACGAGCAACGTCCATGACATGAGCCGCCCGTCCGGTCGCATTCGCTCCATCTCGAACGGCTCGGGCACCGACAGACCTGAGCGCCCCAGTCTGCCGGCGAGTTCGTTGAGGTTCTGCGTAGCCAGCGCGAAACCGAGCGGTCCACTTGCATGGCTTCGCAAAAATTGCACCAGGGCCGCTCCACGCGGAGTGCCCGATGCCTTCTCCTGGTCCTCCACCGAAATCAGTTCGAGGTAATCCAGGCCAAAACGAATGATGGCATTGCACGTGCCGGCGCCGGTGTGACGGCCGCCGACCTCGACGCCGAATCCGAGAGCACGGTAGCTCTCGGCGCTAGCGTCGAGATCCCGAACGGCGATTACGGCGTGATCGAACCGCTCGATCACGAGGCGGCGGACTTCGTTCCAGCCCGCAGTTGGCCGGGGATTCGGAAGATATTGTTGCAGCCGGGATAACCATCGATTTCGCACTCTACCCGGTCACCATCGTGGAGGAGGCGCGGCGGGATCTCAATAATGCCAATCCCCAACGACGTGCCCATGGAGATCATGTCGCCCGGTAGCAGCGTTATAAAGGAAGAAGTGTACGCGATGGTCGCCGCGACGTCGTGAATCATGTCAGACGCTAGATAACGCTGGCGCTCCTCACCGTTCACACGGCACACCATCTCCAGTTCAGAGGGATCTCCCAGTTCATCCGGTGTCACTACGACGGCCCCGATGGGGGCGAAATTGTCGGCTCCTTTCAAGGCAACCGTCGTCGTTTGCGCCTCGGTTCGGGGGCGCGGGAGGATCTTGGCGGTAATGTCGTTCATCACCGTGTATCCGCCCACGTACGAGAGGGCGTCCTCACGTGACACGGCACGTGCGGTTCGACCGATGATGACGCAAAGCTCCGATTCGAAGTCTACCTTATCCAGTACCGCTGGAACCTCGACATCGTCGTGCGGTCCTGCGAGACTCGTAGGCATTTTGGCAAAGAGCTGTGGGCTTTCCGGATATTCGACGCTTTCTTTTTCACACAGCGATTTGTAGTTGTAGCCCAACCCGAGAACCTTGCTGGGATCCGTCACGAATGGCAGAAAGCGTAGGGATGTCAAACCGTCCTCTGCCACGACGGCCTCGGCGCCGGCAGCGTGCAGAGCGTTCGATACCAGGTCAAGCGCCGACGATCCCAGGCTGAGGAGCGCCTTGGGATCTCGCCCCAGTGAGCGACTTAAACCATCGTGTTCGACGCGAGTGCCGATGGGATTGAGGTAGCGATCGAGCGCCTTCGAGATTGACAGAACTCGGCCTGCATCGAATACTCCGATTTCTGCGTGTCCGTTGTGTGCGTATCGAACGAGTTGCATTTCCTCTCCTAAGCTGAATGGGATTTATCCGTCGAAATTGCTATGACCGGGATGGTGGCCGGGCTCTAATTCATGTCAAGCCACGTTTCTGTCACGCTGCTGAACGACGTCACGAAGTGGACGGACGGCTATGCCGACTGCTGTCAGTCCGGCCCGGAGGGCGGCAGCAATTGAGGCCGCGCCTGGCGTATCCCCATGAACGCAGATAGTATCGGCGCGCACCTCGACGTTCTCTCCCGTGATTGCCCTGACCCGATGTTCTTGCACCATGGAGACTGCTCGTCCGACGACCTGCTCGACGTCCTGAATAATGGCTCCCGACTGCCGCCGAGAGACGAGGGTTCCGTCCGCGTTATACGCTCGGTCCGCGAAAACCTCGTACCCGATCGTGAGACCGGCGTCTTGGGCGGCGTGCACGAGCTCACCGCCATAGGCCACAAGGATGAGATTGTCATCAAATGCGCGGACGGCGGCCACGATAGCCTCGGCCAACGTGCGATCCATCACGGCAAGGTTGTTGAGCTGCCCATGGGGCTTGACGTGCTGGAGCGGCACACCCGCGGCACGCGTGAAAGCGGAAACGGCGCCGATCTGGTAGAGGACGTCGGTCCGAGCTTCGTCAGGCGACAGTCTCATATCTCGCCGGCCGAAGCCCACAAGATCGGGGAAACCGGGGTGCGCGCCGATTGCCACACCGCGCCGTGACGCTTCCTTCACCGTCCGGTCGATCACTCTGGGATCACCCCCATGAAACCCGCATGCCACGCTCACCGACGTCACAGAAGGCAAGATGTCATCATCCTCTCCAATGCGAAACGCTCCGAAGCTCTCCCCCATGTCACAGTTCAGGTCCACCAGTTGCGCGCTCACAGCTCCCTCCTTTTCCTCGCGGACCCGGGGCGGCGTGCGTTGTGCCGGCGTCACAATGAATCCGTCACTGGGTGAGGTGCATCTCGCCACAGGGCGATGGTTGCGGCACGTGCCTCTGCTGGTGCCACCTGCTGGAAATGCACCTCGTCTCCTGGCCGGCCCTGGCCAAGTGCCCATACACTCCGCGTGGTCACCGTCGCGAGCAGCGGATATCCCCCAATCGTTCCCCGCCCCCCCAACAGGATGATCGGTTGCCCGGCGGGAGTGACTTGCACGCCGCCGATGGGCATGGGTTCGGAAATCCGAGTGCCGCGCGGCGCAGTTGGAATGGGTGTGCCGTCGAGTCGCAGTCCGACATGATTGCTCCGCGGGGATATCCGAAATCGTGAGTTCAGAAACACGGTCGGAGCCTCAGGCCCAAATGCTTCCTGTCGTGGCCCGAGTACGACGCACGCCACCACGGGTGGCGCATACCTGGGTGGATGGGGGTGACGCAGCACAGAGCGCGGGCCGAAATGTACCACCGCGGGCATGAGCGGCAATCGATCCTCCCGACGCAGCGCGCGGCCCTCGAAGCCGCCGAAGCCAGATTCTAGATTGGTTGACCGGCTACCGAGCACGGGTTCGACCTGGATACCACCGTTCAGCGCCAGGTAGGCCCGAGCACCGTCCAGCTTCTTGACCTCGAGCACGCTGCCGGCATGGAGCCAGAAACCTGCCCAACTGGGACGCTCGGCGCCGTCGACCCGAATCTCGACCGCACCGGTAGTCGCGACCCAGCAGTTGGTGGATGGTGTGACGCGCACTCCAACCAAGGTCATCTCCAGTACTGACGCATCATCGTCATTGAGCGCCAGACGATTGGCCCAGAGGTACGACGGCAGGTCAGCCGCACCGCCCCGAGCGATGCCGACGTGCTCCCAGCCGAATCGTCCTCGATCCTGAACCGTGGCAAGCAGCCCGGGATGGTCGATGTGCAGATATCGCTCGTTCATGTCTCTATCACTGAGCTCACGGGCATGCGCTGTGCGGCGCGTGCTTCGTCATACTCCTGCGGAGGGATCGGCTCGAACCGGATGACATCACCGGGCTCATACGGGACCGGCGGGGTTCGGTTTACATCGAAAAGCGTGAGCGGGGTTCTCCCAATCAGCCGCCATCCACCAGGGGTTTCCGTGGGATAGACACCCGTCTGACTCCCGCCGATGGCAACAGAGCCCGCCGGGACTCGTGGGCGAGGCGTCTCGAGTCTCGGCGTGCTGAGTGCTGGGTCGAGATTGCCAAGAAAGGGGAATCCCGGCGAGAAACCCAGACAGTAAATCGGGTAATCCCGGCTGGCATGTCGCGCGATGACGTCATCCATTGAAATACCGTGGGTCCTGGCCAACTCCTCCAGATCGGGACCATGCTCGCCACCGTACGCGACGGATAGAGTGAAACGGCGGTGACGGCCAGGATCCGGCAGGGTATCGGTGGCTGCTTCGCGAATCGCAGCCTCAACCACCTCGGCCGCCACGAGCGCCGGATCGAAACTCACCATGAACGCTGCGTATGCCGGAGTCACATCTACCCGCGGATACTCATCCAACCGTGATGCGACACGTGCCGCAGTCGCCCGCACCCGCCAGTTGATCGCTGGGTCGATTTCTTGTCCCATGTCAACCATGAATGCCGCGTCGCCCGCTGGATGTATGTCCAACCTATTCACAGAGTAAGCGTCTCCTGACAGTAGCCCCGTCCCGCCTCTCTCCATGGAGGCGGGACGGGGCCGGACGAACGTCTATGGGCTGTATTTCAAGAAGGGTGACAGCTCATGCGGTGTCATGGTGCCAATCTGCGTGAACGTTCCGCCGGGCGTGTATCGAATGACCCAGAAGTTGCCCGATGAATTATGGAATTTGTTGAAGGTAATAGCGCCGGATGCGCCGACGTAATGAGGATGCCTGCCACGACGGATGAGCGCAACCGCACCCGCGTAGGTGTGCGCGATCGGCCCGCTCCCGTTCGTGATTGACAGAATCTTTTGACGCCAGATGGAAGGATTCGTGCTGCGCGCTTCAGTCATTGCCAGCGCCGAGATGATCGTGGCATCGTAGCCATTCGTGACCAACTCCTGCTGCTGCTGCGTTGTGGGATAGACCGCCTTCAGTGCACGTCGGAACTCTTGGTACGCGGTTGAGCCTTTTGGTCCCTCGACCGCAATGCCGCGTACGTATTGCGATTCGTTCGCCGCGCCGATTGCCTTGGAGACTACCCGGAAAAATTCGGGAGCAGCGCCCAGATCCGATTCGATCCACGGGATCAATTTTCCGTGATTGAGCTGCTTTAAATTGGACATGAACGTCGACACCGTTTGCTCCTCCAGTTCACCCACGATTACCTGCGGATGCGCATTGAGCACCTGAAGGGCTTCACTTCGGTAGTCCGGTTGGGCGGCCTTTACCCTGATGTTCAGGACGGCCCGCCCGCCCATCAACTGAAAGGTTTTGACCGAAAGTGGCACGAGCGTTTGCGAACCAACATTCGAGGAGAATACGAACGCAGCCCGGGTGTATCCTGACTTGCGCGCCCACAGGCCCATGGCTGCACCCAGCAGAGCGTCACTTGGACTGGGTCGATAAATGTAGGGGTACTTCATGTGGTCCAACTGCGTGGTACCGCAGAGGCACCAATCGACCACATGCGATCGGTTGATGACCGGCACAACAGCGGCGGCCGTATCGGATGACGGCCCGATGATGGCGGATGGATTGTCGGCAGCCAGGGCTTTGTTGATGGCTGCTACCCCGTCGGCCGGATCGTCCTGGTCGTCTGCCAGGACGACGTTCACGCCGCGTCCCATAATGCCGCCATGGTGGTTGATTTCCCAGGCGCCAGTCTTCGCGCCAGGGAGAAACGAGGTCTGCCCTATTTCCGCCGCGACTCCGCTGAACGGCGCATTGACCACGATATTGATCGCGCTTGCGGCCGCGGGCCGGCTCACCTGTGCGGCAGGCGCCGGGATTGCCGCGTAGCTTGCGAGAACCAACCCGGCGACAATGAGCAGGCTCATTCGTGCCCGGCGCGTGCTCACCGTCCTGGCTAGACGGGTTGCGAATCCAGATTCCATGTTCATATCTCGCTTCCCTTTCACTGACCTCTCGTTGACTCACGTGCTCCAACACTGGTGCGGACCCAGACTCTTCTTCACCTCCCGCTGTTCACTCCAAAGAAAGACGTACACCACGTAGGACGAGTTTCATGCCCCCAGGAACATCCGACCGAGACCCTCTTCTTGCAGCGCCTCGGCACTGGTAGATTGGTACCGATTTCGTCCAGATACGAGAATGTACGCGTAGTCCGAATTCTCCAGCGCGCTTCGTACGTTTTGTTCGACGACCACGACCGCGACGCCAGAATCGGCAACGGCGCGCACGCGTCGCCATACCTCGCGCGCTACGAGCGGAGCGAGACCGGCAGTTGGCTCGTCCAGCAGCAGAACCGCCGGGTTGAGCATAAGAGCACGAGCCAGCGCCAGCATGTTTCGCTGACCTCCGCTCAAGGTGCGCGCTCTGCGGCGCCGAGCCTCCCGCAACATGGGAAACAGCGTGAGTACCTCTTCACGTCGCTCTTGAAGGTCATGCGGACGAACGTACGCTCCCATCCGCAGATTTTCGTCTACCGTCAAACTGGGAAATACGTTGTCCACCTGCGGGGTATAGCTCATGCCGGCCACGACGATTGACTCGGGAGGAAGCCGTGTCACGTCGCGTCCGTTCACCGTTACCGTTCCTCCCATGCGGGAAACGAGTCCCATGGCCGCCTTGAGCATCGTGCTTTTGCCGGCTCCATTTGGCCCCAGGACCACTGTTACCTGACCAGCAGCCGCCAGGAGTGATACCTCCTTGACGATGGGTCCCCCACCGTACCCGGCGCTGAGTCGCTCGATTACCAGCGTCTGCTCCTTCGGACGTTCGACTCCCCCGCACACCGCCTCAAGCTCCAAGGTAGGCCGACACGACCTCCTGGTTCGCCGCGATCTGATCGAAGGAACCTTCGGATAGCACGCGCCCCTGGGCCATGACGATCACGGGATCACACAAACGTCGCACGAGCCCCATTTCGTGCTCGACAATCAGGACAGTGATCCCTTCCGCCGGAAGGCTCCCGATGTGTTCCTCGATGTGCGATGCAAGCTCGGGATTGATCCCCGCGGTCGGTTCATCCAACAACAAGAGCTTAGGACTCGACTGAAGGGCGCGAGCCAGCTCCAGCAGTTTTTTCTGGCCGCCGCTAAGATTTGCGGCGTATTCGTGGGCCTGATGAGCGAGTTGGAAGCGCTCGAGCAACCACCAGGCGCGGTCCAGTGATGCTCGTTCATCTGCTTTCCAGAATCTTGGACCGGCCAGTGCGCGCCACACGCTCTCACCCGGTTGCCGCAGCGGGGCTACCATCATATTTTCGAGCACCGTCAGTTGTGAGAACTCCTGAGGAATCTGGAAGCTTCGCGCGATTCCAAGTTGCGCGACTCGGTGCGCGGGCCGCCTACACGGTTGATCAAGAAAAGTGACGGTGCCTGAATCGGGCGCAATGGCTCCGGCGATCACCCCCATTGCGGTGCTCTTTCCGGCCCCATTCGGGCCGATCAATCCCGTGATTCCGCCTTGGTTGACAGTGAAACTGCAATGATCGAGCGCGTGCACGCCGCCGTACGACTTGGATACTCGTTCGATCCTCAAAGCGATTTTCGTCGCGGTTGGAGCCGGCGCCCGGACCATACGCAGTTGTGGACCGACCGATGCGGTGATCCTGCTCCAATCTTCTTCACCAGTCTCGGCGGATTCCGGCGCATGCTCGCGCCCCAGTGTCTTCCTCTCAGGGAGTAATCCGTTGGGACGGAACAGAAGGAATGCATACACCAGAACCCCGATCACGACCCAGCGCAGAGCCGGCAAGATGTTCGGGTTGTCGGTGAAGGTCGGAAGAAAACGCGTAGCTTCGAAAAAGCCTACCGGCACGAGCGCGGCGCCGATTATAGCTCCCCAATTATTGCCTCGGCCTCCGATAATGAGCGCCGCGAAGAGGATAAAGGTTTCGGGAATATCCCAAAGATTGGGAGATATGGATCCGATGTACTCGATAAATAGGGCTCCCCCGACGGCAGCCAGAATCCCTCCAAGCACCATGGCCTGCAGTCGGAGCGCGAACACATTCTGACCGCAGGCCGCCGCCGTATCCTCATTCTCACGGATGGCTCGAAGGGCTCGTCCCAGCGGAGACCGCGTGAGTCGCTCGGTAACCACGAAACCGAGCACCGTAATGGCGAGCACGATCAGACAGAAGAGACCGGAGTACGTGAGCGGGTCTAACCCAAGATTCGGGTTCGGAGGCTCGGGGACGCTGGTCAGACCGCTCCACCCATTGACCAGACTGGAAGTGTTTCCCACCAGGAGCCAGACAACTTCCCCTACGCCCAGCGTGGCGATGGCAAGATAGTCGCTACGCAATCGGCGGACGGCAATCAGAGCGACGAGAACTGCCAGCAGGGCGCCGGCCAAGCCGGCCACGACGACCGGCACGGGCCAGGGAAACTGCCAGCCGCCCACGTATTGGACAGTGCCGGCGAAGTCAGGTGATACCGGCCCGATAGCCGTGAGCGCCGCGGCATAGCCTCCTACAGCCACCAGAATATAGAAACAGAAATTAAGGACGCCCGCCAGCCCGAACTGGAGATTGAGTCCGAGCGTCATGATGCCGTTGCAGCCGGCATAGATGGCGATCGTGATCAGGTAATACTCGGTGGCCGAACTCATTTCAGGCTCGTCCTACCATGGCCGCGATGCCCTGCGGTTGGATGAGGAGCACCAGTATCAACACGACCAGAGCGACGGCCGTCTTATCCTCCGACGGCAAAACAAGCACCGAGAGTTCGGTGGCCACGCC
>JANWJD010000008.1 GCA_025449555.1 Chloroflexota bacterium
GAACACCGGGCCTTGCTGGCCGGGATCCCGCACCGCGAACTGCACGTCCCCCGTCCTGTTCGTGACTTGCGAGCATATTTCTGGGGGGCACGGAACGCCGAAGGTCGGTTTCTGTGCTTCCTCAACTCTTACTCGAGCGTGCTCGCGGCCGGTTGGCTGCGCAAGCTGTACGACAACGCCACACAGCCTGGTGTTGCCGCCGCCGGCGCGACCGGCTCATGGGAGAGCTTCTACACGAACTATCAGCTCCGCATTGCAGAGGTTGGCCAACCCCGTTCTCCCATGGGCTGGGTGAAGCATCTGAATCGGCTGCGGAAGTTGCGACGATACAGGACAAACTTTTCCCCGGCGCCGAATCCCCATCTCAGATCGAATGCCTTCATGATCGAGCGCTCGCGCTGGCTGGCACTCGTGCCCGGGTCACTCCGCACGAAGTGGTCCACGTGGCTTTTCGAGAGCGGCAAGCGTGGCCTCACGCCCCAGCTGATGGCGCAGAGCTTGGAGGTGGTCGTAGTGGGCCGAGACGGCCGCGGCTACACGCGCGACCAATGGCCGCAGAGCGACACGTTCCGGAAAGGCGAGCAGGCGAATCTGCTGGTTGCCGACAACCGCACTCGGCAGTACGCAGAGGCTGGAGACGTGGCAAAGACCTACATGAGCCGGATCGCCTGGGGCGAGTAACTCGTAACTACGGCACCGTGCCAACCTGGCGTCCTGCGATCCGCCGCGGGAGTCGCCAGATTGTTCCGCGAAGATCGGGACCCATCAAAAGCAACGCGCCGGCCACGAAAGCGACCGAGGCGGCGGCGTAGGCCGTCGCCAGGGCGATCGCCGAGTACGAATGGGGGATGACCACCAGCAGCCACATCGAGCCATATGAAAGCGTGCCGAGCGCAATGACCTTGGTGATGTGGGCATACCAGCTCCACGCGGATATGCCCAGGCATTCGCGGCAGATCCGCGGAATCATGTACGCGTAAACGAACAGGTTGTAGACGACCCACGACAATGCCGCACCGGTAAGCCCGAACAGATAGACAAACGCGGTGGTCACCGGTATGACAATGAAGAGCGCCAGGAAATTTGTTCGGGACGCGATGTGGGGTTTTCCGATGGCGACCGAGGCGGTATATGGCATGTTGACGGTCGCGCCCATGACGAAGCCGAGGCACAGAAGCGCCGTTGGCACAAGCAGCATGCCCGCAACCTGTCGATTGAAGAGATAGCTGTACACCGGCAACGCAGCGAATGTGGCCGCCGTGAAGGGTAGGACCATGCCGAAGCTGACCAGGTCTTGCAGCTTTCGGTACTGCACCAGCAGCCCGCCTGGATCGTGGCGCGCGTGCAATTCGGAGAAAGAGGGGAGAGCCGCCTGAGCGATCGCACCTGCGGCAAATGAGATACGAATGACAACGGTCGACGCGAATGAGTAGTAACCCACGCTGGCGATGGGGAGGAGCTTGCTGACCACGATCTTGTCGAACTGGAGCAGTCCCACGTTGAGCAGCGAGAGAGCCGCCATGTGCCCGGTGAATCCCAGGTTCCTTCGAACCACCTCGGGGAAGTAACCGGGAGCCAGGACCCGGACGCCGAACATGCGGGCCACGATGATCATGTAGGCGATCGTGCTGAGCACAGCGCTGCCGGCGATCCACTCCACCACACCGAACGCGGTGCCTCCCGTTGCGAGGATCACGATCACCCCCAGCTGCTGAATGGCGCTCGAGGCAACGTCGATACCGTTGTTGAGCTCCATCCGCTGGCGGCCCTGAAAGAGACTTGAGTAGAACGCGCGGGGCAGTGTAATCAAGGTCGTGATGCTCAAGAACCTCAACATCGTTGTCGCGGTCGAGTGACTGATGTCCTTGAGGTTGATCCACTTATCCACGAGAAGAGGGGCGGCTGCAAACACCACCAGGAGCAGCACGAGCCCGATGCCCCAATAGAAGAGAGATGCAGTGCGGATGAGGCGGCCGATGTACTCGCGGTCTGTCATGTAGTGCGCCGATACCTGGCGAATCGTGGTCGACAGGACCCCCAGTTCCAGCGCGGTGGTGAGAACTCCCGTCAGCGCAGCGTTGAAGAAGATGATCCCGAAGGCATCCGGGCCCAGCCGGCCGAATATGAATTTCACACCGACGAAACCGAGGGCCAGGACGACACCCTGACCGGTCACGTTGTATGCGACGTTCTTGAAGAGCCGGCTCATGTGGCTGAATCAGTCAGCGGACGTACCTTACCGTAGCTTGGGAGATGCGATGTGGGTGTTCCACGTGAGAAGCACGCGCGAGATGAAGACACGCATTGAATCCCGGGGGCACGAAACGAGGATCGCGATATAGCGACGCCAGCGGGCAGGCTGCCTCTCGATTCCCGCGTCGAAAGTCCAGTCCTGCGCAGACACCAGGGTTTGCATGACCGCCGGGTGCGAGCCGGTGAATTTCGTGAGATGACCCAACATCCTGTACGGACGGTCTGGGTCGATCCGTGCGGCCTCTGGTATTGCCGCGGCGCCGGGTCCAGCCTCGTAGAGGCGCACGACGTGCTGCTGCTTTTCCACCATGACGGCCGGCGGACGCGCCCAGCCGTAGTGGTAGACATGCGCGCCGGAATCCGCTCGGATGAGACGCCGGAGCGTGCCGCCGGCATTCGACTTGAACCCGGCGGCGTCACCGACGGAAACGATGCCGCGTCCGGTCTTGACGGCGCGAACCTCGCGCCGGTACCAGGTACACCAGTTGTCCTGAACGGTGCTGTAGGAACCGTAGAAGTGCACATAAAGGAACGAGAGAGCCTCCGTCCCGCGATTCAGATGCTGTTCCATGCGCGAACGAATCGTGGCGATCTCGGTTTCGTGGAGCACCTCGTCCGATTGCAGGTACATGGCCCAATCACCGGTACATCGAGCCAGAGCGATGTTTGTCTGCTCCGACAGCAGGACTCCCCCTTCACGCCGGCTCATGTCCCAAACGGTCCTGAACGGCTTGATCTTCGGGTCCGCGATTCCGGCCACCACCTCCCACGTCGAGTCCTCGCCATCGCCGACTCCGACCACGAGCTCGTCAACGAGCGGAAGAAGTGATCGCAGCGACTCCGCGATCGGATAGCCGAACTTGATCGCGTTGCGCGCGATCGTGAAACCAGAAACCTTCACGAGCTGTCTGAAATTGAGTTCAGCTGGATGGACCGAAAGGCGGCAGTCCCTCGTCCATCCGCACTGAACACCAGCACAAGCGAGGTGGTGCCTTGTGGCATCGTGAAGGCGAAGTAAGACCGGGTCCAGGACGCGGACGGAGCACACGCGAAGCCGCTCCCGGTCGGGTAGACGGCCAGCTCCCGATCCAACTTGTCGAACGCGATGGCTGAGACGGTTTGCGATGTGATCGAGGATTCGCTCTGATGGTCGAACGTGACAATGAAATCGTTCCCCGCGGGCGGAGGTGACAGCGTGAGGTAGGCGTTCAGCTCTGGGTTAGACGCGGTTGGGGTCAGAACTACGGAGTCGCCGCCGGCCGCCCCAGGTGGCAGGTTCCACTCGCTTCCCGGCGCCCCAGGAGCAAGGTTGGGGCCGAGACTGGCGTGTCCTGACCGGAGGTCGAGGAGGGCGGCCGACGGCCGGAGCTGTGCCTCGAGGGGAATCTCCCAGTGGAGCATCTGGATCGCCTGATCGGCGGGGGAGAGAGAGGAATCGGAAGTTCGGATCACGTGGATTGTTCCGGTCACGTCCACGAAATCAGTTTTCACGACGGTCGCCTGGTCGAGCCAGGTTTGCTGAGCGGCGGACGGGTAGTCGATGACTCCCCATGTCGGCCCAGCACTCTTTGCCAGTTGGTCGACGACGTCACTGGTGACCTGCATTCCATCCACAACCGTGATTGGAGACCGCATCTCTCTGAAGTAATACTGGAGGCACAGGACAACCCAGTCAGAGTAGTTGCCTATCGCCATCACCACCGATCCTGGTGAAGTTGAGGCCGCAATGTGCTGCGCCGTGGTGCGCCAGTCGTTCTTCGGTGCTCCATACGATGTGGCAAGCGCGGGGACAGCTTGCACGACCAACAGCGCGACCATGAGGGTCCCGGCGACCGGGTCGGCGAATCGCACCAGGGTGGCGGCTCGCATCCGTCTGGCCAGCGCGGCCGCCCCCGAGCAGATCACCTCGACTCCGGCGGCCACGACCAGCGTCACGGCGGGGAAGAGGAAGGCGAAATACCGAAGGTCCACATCAACAATCGCCCAGCGCACGACGAGCAGTAGAAGAGTCAGCGGGATCGCCAGCCATGAGATCAGCAACGCCGCCTCGGCGGCGCGGCCGCGAAAGACCCACACTCCGAGCGCGACCAGCCCGAGAGAGAACACCACCAGGAGCAATCCAGAGATTCCTAAACCGGCAGGGATGTTGGCCAGCGCTCCGAGGTCTGGCCCTCGGTTCACGTCCAGCCGGCCGAAGCCTTTGGTGGGGGTGCTGAGGAAGACGCGAAGCGCCGGTAGCCACGGCACGTAGGCGACGAACACCACAAGGCCGGTGAGAATGGCGGAGCCGAAGCGTCTGCCCGGTTCCCTACTCAACCAGGATTGGACTACCCCTAAGCGGCGCCTGAAAACCACCAAGACTCCGGCAAGCAAGGTGACCAACGCGGCCGCTACTGCAGCCGTGGCCAGTCGATGCACCCGACCTTCGAGGATCAACTGTGAAGCCGCGGAGTAGAGCGCTTTGAGGACAGGACGCCACCGCACGAAGACCGCCGCGGCGGCGATTATCGCGAGGCTAAGCGCGGCCGAGATCCTGATCCGGTTCGACGAGCCGCGCAGCAAATCGAATAGCACGAACCCGCCGATGTAAACGGCGATGGCGGCTGTGGTCTCGAGTGCGAGGTAGTGGTTGTACAGGTTGAGCACGGATGCGACAGCCAGGCCTGACCAGTCAAACCAGCGTCCCTGCTTGATCGCCCGGTAGGCGAAGTACATCTGAACGGTGCTGAGGAGCATGAACAACGCGTAGTTCCGCGCCTCTTGCGAGAACCAGACGGCGTACGGCATCAGGCTCATCAGTAGGGCCGCCGTCACGCCTCCGCGGACGCCCAAAAGCTTTCTGCCTAGCACGAAGACAGCCAGTACTGCCAATGACCCGGCCACCGCCGACTGAAGCCTCAGGACGAAAGCGCCATCTCCCCAGGGGTGCAGCAGCCAGGTGAATAGATAAAAGAGGGGCATCTGGTCGATGTCCGCCTTGGCGAAGGCGATGACCTCGGCCGGGCCGGCCAGGTGCGCGGCTTTGGCTGTGAAGATCTCGTCGAGCCAGAGGCTGCGGCCGGTCAGCCGGTAAAAGCGCAATGCGGCGGCGAGAGCTGCGATTGCGCCGAGAAGGCTGAGTGTCAACCAGTGAGCGCGTATTCGCCGCGTCAGGTCTGCTGTCAGTTCGGTTTGCGTCCCGAAGCCAGGATTCCGAAGCTCGACTTGAGTCGAAGCCACTCGCCAAGAGACTGCAGGCCACGGCTGTAGGTGGACCAGTAGGGAATGACCTCGACGCTGTCGAATGATTGTTGCAGCAGCTTGACGATCGCTTCGCTGTCGACGCCGTTGCGAACTACGTGGTACTCATCGAAGTCGACCACCTCGCTTGGCGAGTACACCCCACGCAGGCGACGCCACCGGGTCTTGACCCCTCTCTTCAGGTTTCCCTGGCCTGCCCTCCATGCGAAGTACGACACGCGATCAAGGAATCTATGGAACCTGGGCATGCGGTCATAGCGGAGGGGGTCCTGAAACGTGATCAGGCAGCCTCCAACTCGGACCCTGCCGCTGGAACGCGCAAGCAGGCTCAGGTAGTCAGGGACGTGGTGGATCATCGACACGTGGGTGACGATGTCGAAAGTGTCGCGGGTCGTGTCGAGATAGTTCATCACGTCATCGACAATCAATGTGGGCTTGATTCCGTACGCGGCGGCCCTGCGACCCAGGTCCGCAAGCATGAGCTGCGATGAATCCACAGCCGTCAACGGGGCCTTTCGCTCAAACCACGGTTTTGAGGCAAGACCGTTGCCCGCTCCCAGTTCCAGAACGTCAACTGCTGATGGGTCTTTGTGGATCTGGACAAGCGACCTTTCCACGAGCGAGCGATATGCCTTCCCGATCGACTCGTGTTTGAGGTGGGGAGCGCCGTTGACATATCGTCGTTCGTCGAAGTGCTCGTAGGTATCGACGTTGGCTCGAAGCGCTAGACCCCTTTCGTCCTCGCTCATGCCCTTCTGCATTCTATGTGCGACCCCCCGTAGGCGCGGGATCGGCTGTCGACGAGGTCTGAGACTCCATCGCGATGCGTGCGGCGGCCCTGGCATAACCCCAAAGAGTCTTTCTCCGCAATCGATTGCGGGGCAGCAGAAAACGCGAGCCACGCAGCCAGAAGCCGGTCGCTGCCGCCAGAAAGAACTGCCGAATGCCGATCGCGGACGTCTGCGGCCGGACATAGCGGGCGAGCCCGACAAGCCAGTCGGTCGAAACAACCTCGTGACCCGAGCTTGCCGCCCGCGCATGTCTGAGGTCGTGGTCGGCGAGCAGTACGAGACGCCCTCCGGCCGCTCGCATTCTGCGGCACCAATCCATGTCCTCGCCGTACAAAAAGAATGTGTCGTCGAGCGGCCCGACTCGATCGATGACCTCGCGCCGGAATGTCAGGCACGCTCCTGAGAGCCAGTCGACGTCGATCGGACGCGCGGTACGCGGCGGTACGCTGAACCCGACGCTGGCCCAGGGTAGGAAGTACGAGATACCCATGAAATAGAGAAATGCACGTGCGGGGGTAGGTGCAAATCCCGCTGCCATCGTTTGCACACTGCCATCAGATGCGATGAGCCGCGGTGCGACCGCCCAAACGTCCTTGTGTTCCTCCAGGTAGGTGAGCAGGCTCCTGAGCAGATCTGGCGTGCCGTCAGTATCAGGATTCAAAAGGACCATGTAGGGTGTGGCGGCTCTCGCGATGCCCTGGTTCGCCGCGCGCGCGAATCCAACGTTATCTCCGTTTCGGATCACCTCGATCGAGGGGAATCTGGCCGCCACCGCGTCAGCGGAGGCATCCCCGGAGGAGTTGTCGATCACAATCGGAACAAGCCAAGTAGCACCATGCAGCTGGTCAAGCAAGTTCAGTAGCAACTCCTTCGTGTTGTAGGACACGACCACCACGGTCAGCGCTGGAGTTGCGATCACCCTCCTGGTCCTCGTTCGTCCACCCTCGCGTCAGACCACTGAAGCAAGCTGCACATTGCGGAATTCAGCGGTGCCACTCCCGTTGACCCGAAGCACCACCGCAACCAAAGCCGCTCCGGCGGGAGCATCGAATGCAAAGTAGGATCGCGCCCACGCATCCGATTTGGCGCATGAATAGCCATCTCCGGTCGGGAATATAGACACGGTGCTTCCTTTCTCGTCGAACACGCTCACGAAAACCTTTTGAGTGCCGTTCAGAGCCGCATTCCTCCATTCGAAACTCACGACATAGATGTCGCCAGGCTGGACTGCAACCGAGCCGGTTGCATTGAGGTCGCCCGTCGCGGCACCGGGGGCGAACGACAGCGAGCCGGCCTCGACGTGCACCCCCGGCTGCAACGACCACCCGGCGGCTGCGGGATCGGGAAGGAGATTGGGGCCGAGCCGCGCGTTGCCCGAATA
>JANWJD010000009.1 GCA_025449555.1 Chloroflexota bacterium
ACGGTCGTGAAACGCAGCAGCACCTACAATACTGCCGGGTCTACCTCGGTGGGACGATCGGCCGCTGCCAGTGCGGTGCTCTTTATTCCTCCTTCTTGGAGGCTGCCGAGCCATCCAGGCTCCCGCTTGCAAGCGACCGGAAAGTCCTCATCCAGGCCCGTTTTATGTAAACCTGAGCGCCCGGTAACCCTTTACTGCCTGGTGCCTATTTGGTATACTTTGAATGCCTGAGCCCAGGGATTCTCTAATCTCCTGGGCCTGTGGTATATACAGGACCACTCCACTTTTTACACCTATTTCACCTCGTGTAGTGGTCCGAAGGAGCAAAATGAATAACGACGAATTGGGTGAGGCTGCATCCCATCAACAGGAGGGAGGCGCGCCGACCCAGCCAGCAGAGGCGCATCTTCCTGAGGAAAATGCGGATGCCGAGGACGGCATGGAAGCTCTGCTGCGCGACAATGACTACGCGTTTCGAAGTCTGCGTCGCGGCGAAACCGTCGAAGGTACCGTGGTTCGTGTCGACCCGGACGAGATGCTCATTGATGTCGGCATGAAGTCTGAGGGTGTGATCCCCGCCCGGGAATTCTTCTCGGAAGGCGACGAGGGACCATCGCTGCATGTCGGTGACCGGACGCTCGTTTATGTCATGCAGCCCGAAGGACAAGACGGCCACGCTGTCCTGTCACTGCGGCGTGCGCGCATGGAGCGGTCCTGGCGAGAGATCGAAGAACTTTACCACCGCGGAGCGCTCATCGAAGGTCCCGTGGTCGACTTCAACAAAGGCGGGCTTATCGTTGACGTTAAAGGGGTGCGTGGCTTTGTGCCGGTGTCCCAGGTGCTCGATTTGCGCAACGTAACCCGTCAGGAAGGCGAGAACGAAGAAGTCACACAAACGCTGGCGGCCATGAATGGTCGGCGACTACCGTTGAAGATAATCGAGATCAACCGTAGCCGCAATCGACTCATCCTTTCGGAGAGAGCCGCAGTGCAGGAACAGCGGACGCTGCGCAAAGACGAGTTGATGGATCAGCTGGAACCGGGTCAGGTGCGAAAGGGAATCGTGAGCAACCTCACGAGTTTCGGCGCGTTTGTGGATTTGGGTGGTGCTGACGGTCTTGTGCACGTATCGGAGATCTCATACAACCGAGTCAATCACCCGAGCGAGGTGCTGCGAGTCGGCCAGGAGATCGATGTCATGGTCCTCAGCGTGGATCGCGACAGCAAGAAAATCGCCCTGAGTCTGAAGAAGGCTCTGCCGGATCCCTGGACCACCGTGGAAGAACGGTATCACGTGGGACAGGTTGTGCCGGCCGTTATCACAAAACTCGCCAAGTTCGGAGCATTCGCCAAAGTCGAGGAGGGTCTCGAGGGACTCATTCACCTGAGCGAATTAACGGACCTCCCGGTGCAGGATGCGGCACAGGTAGTACAAGAAGGTCAGCCGGTCAACGTCAAAATCATTCACATCAACAATCAACGTCGTCGATTGGGACTGAGTGTGCGCCAGGCGGAAGAGCCGTCTCAGCCGCAAGAGATTCAGAGCTTTGGAGATTCCCAGGAGTATGGCTCTTTCGCGAGTCAAGATTTCGGGGCCTACGCTCCTCAAGAGCAAGCAGAGTCCCTTTCTACAACGACGGCCCAGGAGCCAACTGCTGCAAACGTTGAAGTCGAGGAGCCGACTCCTCACACTGACACGACCGAACCAGAGCCGGCTGCGGAGGCGGCGTCCGCTTCCAATTCGACGGTGGTGCAAGACAACGTCAACAGCAATAGTGACACCGACAACCAAGCACAATCTGTCCCGTCCGATGAAGTTGGGGAACAAAACGAATACGAAGGAACGGAAGTAGCGTCGGCTGCTTCCCAACGATCGGCGAACGATTAGATTAACGTCTTTCGGTCTTGCCATCACAGACAAGGCGCGATCATTGATCGGAAATTACTAGCATGAGCATGAGCGGAAGTTTCGACCGGTTTACGGAGCGTGCCCGCAAAGTCCTGACGCTTGCGCAGGAAGAGGCGCAGCGTTTCAACCACAACTACATCGGCACCGAGCACCTCCTTCTGGGACTGGTGCGTGAGGGTGAGGGAGTCGCCGCGAAGGTCCTCTCCAATCTCGGGATTGAACTCACCAAGGTGCGAAGTGCGGTGGAATTTATCATCGGTCGTGGAGAACGGCAGGTGATGGGTGAAATCGGCCTGACGCCGCGGGCGAAGAAGGTGATCGAACTTGCCGTCGATGAGGCACGTCGGCTGGGTCACCACTATATCGGGACCGAGCACTTGCTGCTGGGCCTGATTCGAGAGGGTGAGGGTATTGCCGCAGGTGTTCTGGAAAGCCTCGGAGTAAATCTGGAAAAGGTGCGTTCCGAGGTAATCAAGGTATTGACCCAGACGGGCAACGCACCTCACCATGGAGATCGCCGGTCGAGCAAGACTCCGACAATAGACCAACTTGGAATCGACATGACGTCGCAGGCGCGTGCAGGTCAACTTGACCCGATCGTGGGACGAGGCGACGAAATAGAACGGGTTCTGCAGGTACTCTCTCGCCGTCGCAAGAACAATCCCGCCCTCATCGGTGAACCGGGCGTAGGCAAGACCGCAATTGTGGAAGGACTTGCGCAGCGCATCGTGAGTGGTGAGGTACCCGAGAATCTATTAGGGAAGCGATTGCTGACGCTCGACATTGGTTCGCTGGTGGCGGGCACGAAATATCGTGGCGAGTTCGAAGAGAGACTCAAGAAGATCATCGAGGAGATTCGAACGTCCGGTGACTGTGTTCTCTTCATCGACGAACTCCACACCATTGTGGGAGCCGGAGCGGCCGAGGGCGCGGTTGATGCCGCCAACATCCTGAAGCCGGCACTCTCTCGCGGCGAGATTCAGACGATCGGCGCAACCACGCTCGATGAGTACCGGAAATACATTGAGCGTGATGCTGCCCTGGAGCGACGCTTTCAACCGATCACGGTGCGCGAATCGACCGTCGAAGAGACGATCGAGATTCTTGGAGGACTCCGTGAGCGATTTGAGGAACATCACCGCCTCAAAATCAACGACGGCGCGCTAAAGAGTGCCGCGGAGATGGCGGAGCGATATATTACCGACCGTTTCATGCCCGACAAGGCGATCGACCTAATTGACGAGGCTTCTTCTCGAGTTCGCATGCGACGCGCAGTTGCCCCGCAAAATCTAAAGGATGCGATGAAGGAGTTGGAGACCATCCAGGACAAAAAGGATGGTGCCATCCAGCATCAAAAGTATGAACTGGCAGCCCAACTCCGCGATCAAGAACAGAAACTACGTGATCGCATCGGAGACCTCGAGCACGGGTGGCACAACCAGCAAAGCAGCGAGCAACTCGAAGTAACGGAAGAGGACATCGCTCAGATTGTGGCCATGTGGACTGGCATTCCAGTGATGCGGATCGCGCAAGAGGAGTCGGCGCGTCTCCTTGAGATGGAGGGTGCGCTCCACAACCGGGTAATCGGTCAGAACGAAGCTATTTCCACTATCTCGAGCGCGGTACGGCGTGCCCGCACCGGCCTGAAGGACCCGCGACGCCCTATCGGAAGCTTCATCTTCCTTGGACCCACCGGTGTGGGGAAAACAGAGCTGGCAAAGGCGCTCGCCGAATTCATGTTTGGCAGCGAAGAAGCTCTCATCAAGATCGACATGTCGGAATTCATGGAACGTCATTCCGTGGCTCGCCTGGTTGGCGCACCTCCCGGATATGTTGGATACGAAGAGGGCGGACAATTGACTGAAGCTGTAAGGCGCAAGTCATACTCGGTCATCTTGCTCGACGAGATTGAGAAAGCGCATCCTGAGGTCTTCAACATCCTGCTACAAATTCTGGAAGACGGGCGGCTGACGGACGCAAAGGGACGTGCGGTTGATTTTCGAAACACGATCATCATCATGACTTCCAACGTGGGTGCCGGCTTGCTAAACCAGGACGCGCAACTTGGGTTCAAGATAAACCGATCCACCAGTGACGATGAGAAGCGTCAGGCGCACCAGCACGAGGATATGATCCGAAAGATCATGAACGAGTTGAAGAGCACTTTCAAGCCCGAGTTCCTCAACCGCATCGACGCTACGATCGTGTTCAAGGCTTTGACACAGATCGAAGTTCATCAGATTTGCGACCTGATGTTGGCACGCGTGAAGTCGCAGCTCGTCGAGCAGCAAATTGATCTCGAGGTGTCTCCGGAAGCGAAGGATTATCTGGTCGACAAGGGTTTTGACCCCACGTACGGTGCCCGGCCGTTGCGACGCACGATTCAAAATCTAATCGAAGATCCGCTCGCAGAAGGTATGCTCCTGGCGAAGTTCTACCCAGGCTCGCGGGTATTAGTGGAGCGCACCGAAGACGGCATCGAATTGAAAACGGAGGAAGTTCCAACACCGGAACTCAGCATCGCCGAAGCGGAGAGCTAATGCCCAAAGTCCATACCAAGTACATCTGCCAGCAATGCGGCGGACAGTACCCGAGCGAGTATGGCAGATGCCCCGGTTGTAGCGCTTGGAACTCTCTGGTGGAGACCATTGATCGACCCGCATCGAGCCGAAATGGTTCGATGCGGGTCGATCCCAACTCGTCACCTGTTCCACTGCATTCAGTCGAAAATGTAGAACACCGGCGCATGCGTCTGCCGCTCGAAGAATTCAATCGTGTCCTCGGCGGGGGTATCGTGCCCGGCTCAGTCGTATTGCTTGGCGGAGAGCCGGGCATCGGAAAATCGACGCTCTTGCTACAGATCAGCAATATGGTGGCCGACTCTGCTGGCACGGTACTGTACGTCACCGGAGAGGAGTCGGCTCACCAAGTGAAGCTGCGAGCAGACCGGCTGGGCGATGTTTCGAGCGAGCTGTACATCCTCGCGGATACCGACGTGGACACCATCGCAGAACACACAATTCGAATGGGACCGTCGCTACTCGTCGTCGACTCGATTCAAACCATGAGAAGTCCAGAACTCGATTCGGCCGCGGGCAGCGTTGGACAGATTAGAGAGTCGACCGCGAAATTAACCCGGCTCGCCAAGGGTGAAGGCACGGCGACCTTCCTCGTCGGACATGTCACCAAGGAAGGTAGTATCGCCGGTCCAAAGGTGCTCGAACACATGGTGGATACCGTCCTCTATCTGGAAGGCGACCAGTTTCGTGCGTATCGATTGCTTCGCGGCGTCAAGAATCGTTTCGGCGCGACGAATGAAGTTGGCGTTTTCGATATGCAGGAGCGAGGGCTTGAAGAGGTTGAGAACCCCTCGGCCCACTTTCTATCCGATCGCGAATCGCGGACGTCTGGTTCGGTGGTGACAGTCACACTCGAAGGTTCTCGTCCCTTGCTGGTGGAATTGCAGGCACTCGTGACACCCACGCACTTTGGGCTTCCACGTCGAACAACGACCGGAATCGACTTGAACAGACTCGTGCTTTTGACGGCCGTACTCAGCAAACGAGCCAACGTGTCACTCGGATCGCAGGACATTTTTGTGAACGTGGTGGGGGGTATGCGCCTGACCGAACCGGCTTCCGATCTCGCTGCATGTCTTGCAATTGTCTCCGGCTTACTCGACATCCCCGTGCAGGACTTTGCCGCAATCGGGGAAATCGGTTTGGGGGGAGAAGTTCGGTCCGTAAATCATGTCCGTCAACGGGTTTCGGAGGCTCGCAAGCTCGGATTCGAGCGATGCATAGTGCCGAAGCGGAACCTTCGCGACCTTGATGACTCTGCCCGCATGCAGGCAATCGGCGTCTCGTCTATAGGCGAGGCCATGTTTGTTGCCGGTTGCGTCCGCGTCTAGTCACTCTTCTGACGCATCCTACGGAGGTTGCGGCCGATGCACGCCGGGATTGGTATTCGGACCGTTGGTGCCATTGGCTTCGCCCTTATAGGTTGGCAGGTTGGAAGTCTGCTCGGTGGCGACGCCCAGCAACCGCGGAACGCGGTTTTGGGCATTGTTATCGGCCTGGTGGGCGGTCTCGCGGTCGCCCCGTTCGTTGTCGGAAAGCCATATTCAGTCGTAAGCGGCCGTATCCATCGGTTGCCTGTCAGCGAACTGGTCGCGGCTATTATGGGACTCATTCTTGGCCTGGTTGTAGCCGCCCTTCTGGCATACCCGCTGTCTTTCCTGCCGTGGTCACTCGGACATCTTTTCCCCGCGATTACCGCCATTGCCTGCGGATATATCGGGGTATCGCTACTTCTCCTGCGCCATCGCGAACTCTCTCACTTCTTGCTGGCCAGGACACTGTCGGCGTCGGCTGACCCACCGGAGCGCGACGTGGAATACCTGGTGGACACGAGCACAATCATCGACGGTCGCATCGCGGACATCAATCAGGCTGGGTTCCTCTTCGGCACGCTCGTTGTTCCCCGATTCGTGCTCACCGAATTGCAACACATCGCAGATTCCGCCGATCCGATCCGGCGCATTCGGGGTAAGCGCGGGCTCGAGATGCTCAAACGCCTACAGACGGAGTCTCCTACGCCACTTCGAATTTCAGATGACGATCCACGTGATGTTCCCGATGTCGACGGAAAGCTTGTGAAGCTGGCGCGAGCGGCGTCGTGTCCCATCATCACCAACGACTTCAACCTGAACCGAATAGCAGATCTCCAGGGAGTGCGTGTCTTGAACATCAATCAGCTGGCAAATGCCGTTAAACCGGTAGTGCTGCCGGGGGAGGACATGAGTGTGCGGATTGTTCAAGAGGGTCGCGAGGTGAATCAGGGTGTGGGATACCTTGATGATGGGACGATGATTGTGGTCGAGAACGGCAAGAAGCTCCTGAATCGACATGCGGACGTAGTGGTCACGAGGGTTCTGCAGACCGCCGCCGGTCGCATGATCTTCGCCCATCCAAAGCAGGGCATGACGCATTGATTCCCGGGCTCGGGCTCATCGTCGTTGCGGCCGGATCAAGCGCCCGCATGCAGGGTACCGACAAGGTGTGGGCATTATTGGATCATCACACTGTCCTGTGGCATTCTCTCCATGCATTGATCGGCGTCGCTGAGCGTACCGTGGTGGTAGTGCAGGCAGGACAGAAGGAGAGGGCTCAGTATGAAGTAGCCGCTCTCGAGTGCTCGCCGACAATCGTTGAAGGAGGACCACGCCGTCAAGACTCTGTTGCGAGAGGTCTCGATCAGCTGCAATCCCAGTCAATGGTCGCGGTGCATGACGCTGCCCGACCGCTCGCCCGCGTCGGTCTCATTCAGCAGGGAGTCGAACTCCTCGCCACCTGTGACGGTGCTGTGCCGGCGTTGCCGGTATCTGACACTATAAAACAGGTCGACGATCACGGTGACGTTTTGCAGTCGATCGATCGGAGCACTCTGCGCGCCGTACAGACTCCACAGCTCTTTAGGTTGCGCTCCCTCCAGAGTGCGCATGCCTCTGAATATGCTTCCGTGAACTCGGCCACCGATGATGCGGGGCTCCTGGAAGCGTGTCAATTCCGTGTCAGAGTGTTCCCGGGACAGGAAGGCAACTTCAAAATCACAACGTCATACGATCTCTGGCTCGTGCGACAAGTCGTGAAGAATTGGAAGACTAGCTGATGCGGGTGGGCATCGGGTATGACATCCATCGGCTGAAGGCAGGGAGACGATTGTGGTTGGGCGGCGTGCAGATTTCATACCCGCTCGGACTCGATGGTCATTCGGATGCGGACGTAGTTCTTCACGCGCTTATGGATGCTTTATTGGGGGCGGCTGCGCTGGGCGACATAGGACTACACTTTCCGCCGAGCGATCCCGCTTACAAAGACATGTCGAGTGCACTTCTCTTGCGTCAGGTCGTGAACATGCTGGATGCCCAGGGCTTGCGAGTAGAAAATGTCGACATTACCGTGGTGGCGGAGCAGCCGAAGTTATCTCCCTACGTCATTGAAATTCGGACGGGACTGGCGAACCTGCTCTGCGTTGCTTTAGAGGATGTGAGTGTGAAGGCGACGACGAACGAAGGGCTTGGTCCCGAGGGGCGAGGCGAAGGCATCAGCGCGCAGGCGGTGTGCGTGCTGGAACACATTGGGTGAGTGGAGATTCGATATGGATCTGGGGTCGTCACCCGGTCCTGGAAGCGCTGCGGGCTGGACGGGCAAGTTGCGTGCTGATGGCTCCGGCACGCAAGCCGGCTCCTGTACTAGTCGAAATCGAATCCCAGGCTCGGCGGCGGCATATACCGGTGCGACGAGTGGACGAAAGCGAATTGGAAGCCGTGGCACCGGGAGCGACCATGCAGGGCGTGGCAGCTCTCGTCTCGATCGAACGACTGGAATCGGTCGAGAGCCTGCTGGAACGGTCCTCCCAAGCTTCCGAACGGCCGTTCTTGCTTGTCCTCGATCAGGTGCAGGACCCGCATAATTTCGGCGCACTCCTGCGGTCGGCCGAAGCGACAGGAATACAGGCGGTGGTGGTTCCTGAACGTCGGAGTGCCCCACTCGCCGGAACAGTGGCGAAAACGTCGGCCGGGGCATTAAGCCTTCTCCCCATCCTCGAGGCCACCAATTTGGCTCGAGCGTTGGACGAACTCAAGCGATCGGGAATCTGGCTGATCGGGCTCGACGCGGACGCCGGCACGGAGCTGTTTGAAGCAGATCTAACAGTGCCTCTTGCCCTCGTCATTGGCGGTGAGGGAAACGGTCTCAGACACCTCACGAAGGGGCACTGTGACCTGCTGGTGAGGCTTCCAATGCATGGCTCGATCGAAAGTCTCAACGCGAGCGTCGCGGGATCCGTAGCTATGTTCGAATGCGTCCGCCAGCGCACCAGGGGCACTTAGGCTGCTTTGCGAGGTTCGTTACAATGTGAGCGGCGCGCCGACGTAGCTCAAAGGTAGAGCGCCTGTCTTGTAAACAGGGGGTTACCGGTTCGAGTCCGGTCGTCGGCTCCAGCACTGTTCCCGTTATCGCGTCGCGGACGCGAGCGGGAGTCAACGCTCTCACCAGGAACTGCAGGAGATATTCTTGGAAAAGCCGATTCAGGTAATGTTGGTCGATGATCATGTCTTCTGGCGCCGAGGTGTGCAGCAGATCGTCGATGCGGAAACAGACATGGCAGTCGTAGCCGAGGCAAGCGATGGTCAGGAAGCCATATCTCGCGCTCTGGCAACGCATCCCGACATCATTTTGATGGACGTCAACATGCCCAAGGTGAGCGGTGTCGAAGCCACCCGCACCATATCTGGGTCGCTGCCCGACGTTCGCATCGTCATGCTGACTGTCTCGGATACCGACGAAAATCTCTTCGAGTCAATTAAGGCAGGAGCGGTAGGTTTTCTGACCAAGGACGTCTCACCCGATGATGTGACAACTGCCATCCGCGAGACCATGCAAGGGGAGTCATCCCTCTCGCCGTTCGTCGCGGCGAGAATGGTGAAGTACATTCAGCGCGGCGGACTGGAACAGACCCGCAAGCCTCCGACCAATCTCACCGAAAGGGAAGATGAGATACTTCGGCTGATCGCTCGCGGGGCGCGAGACCGAGAAATCGCGGAACAGCTCTTTATATCGGAGTCGACTGTGAAAAAGCACGTCCAGAATGTGCTACGCAAACTCCACGCGCGAAATCGTGTTGAAGCCGTAAGTTATCTAGACCCGGGAGACCGTCAACCCTCGTAGCGCAAAGCCAGAACAAGTATTTTCGGATTCTAGTAGGAGTGGACAAGATGCCTGTTGAACGCGCTGACCGCGGCAGATCCCCTGACGACGGCAAATAGCCACGTGCGGGTCTGTGTGCTTTTGGCCAGCGTGAGATTGGCCCGATAAGTGTATACGCCGAATGGAAGGTTCGTCGGCACGATGTACGCGGTGTACCGAGCGAACTGTCCGCTGTGATCTTCCGTTCCCGGAGGAAAAGTGACCCCAAACACGGTCCGACCGCTGGCATCTCTGATCTGATAGGTGGTCACGCGCTTCACTGCCTTCGGCATGGATTTGATCGTGTAGTACATGACCAGTGATGTCTTCTGACCGCGTGTCACCTGATCGGTTCCCTGGCGCTTGTTCTCCAGTTTCGGGAGTGTGACCCGAGCAGCGTCGAGGCGGAACTTGAGCGGTGGCGGGGGTGTGGCGGTCGCCGTGGCCGTTGGAGTCGCAGTGTTCGTTGCCGTGGGCGGCACCGGGGTGTCTGTAGCCAACGGCGTGCTCGTATCGGTGATCGTGGCTGTGGGGGTCGCAGTCGCGGTGTCGGTCGAAGCCGGTGTGGGTGTATCCGTCGACACTGGTGTAGCCGGCGTCGGGCTGGCGGTGGCGAACTCTGCTTGGACCAACGACACATCGCCAGTGGTCAGAGCTGGCTGCGTATTGATGGTTGAAGAAAACGTCGCTCGAACCGAGAGATTGCCAAACGCGGTGGGAATCACGCAGAACGGGTCTCCGAAGTGATAAGTAGCCGGCGGTGGATTGCCACCTGGATCGACGAAGTACGTGTGGATCCCGTATTCCTGACAGTTTGCTACAAAACTAATGTCGGTCGGGACGTACTGCGGAAACTGAAGTCCGTCGATCGGCGTTGGACTTTGCGTGCAAGAAGCATTGCCAAGGGCATCAGTCCTGCCGCTGTCGCAGAAGACTGGATTTGGTGGGTAGAAGATCGTCCCGAACATCGGAAAGTTAGGTGTTGGTATGGAGCCAAGATCTAACGAGCCTTGCAGGATTACGTCCTGTCCCGGTACTGGAGGAGCCACGATACTTGCGGCAACGTCGACATTTGTGCTGCCGGCCAGTCCCACCGGATTGACTTGGATCTGCATCTGTTGCGTTGCGCTGGGGCTGGCGGTACAGGCTGCCGACTGGCGAAACGGCGCCGGCGTAGGGATGGGCGTCGGGGTGAGCGTTGGCGTACCGGGAATTGGAGTGGCAGTGGGAATCGGAGTATCGGTTGCCGTCGGCGAGGCCGTTGGCGTGGGGGTCGGGGTGGTGAGCAACGCGAGCGCGCGCGACACCGGAATACACGTAGGATTGAAGCTACCGTTATTCGACGCAAGGTTGACCTGAATGCCGGGCACGCCGACGTCGATAACCGACAACGTGCCGTCGACGCACTGGTACACAGGCTGAATGAGCGTTTCGGGATCTGGAAGGAAGCCGGCCGGAACCGCGCTCGACCCGGTCGAAGGCTCCGTACCGTTTGTGCAGTCGACCCCTGTTTTGAGGATCACAGTACCGGTTGCTTTGACCTTGAAGAAACAGGGCGAAACGAAGTCGACGTTGTTAACGCGAGCGATCAGGCTCCCGGTGCAGGTTCCGACCGGGATAATAGTGAGGCGCGTGGCCTCGATATATTTCTTTTCAGCTCGCACCGAGAATTGGCAAGCGCCTGCGACCACCACAGGTGTCAGTCCGGATGGGGCGATCGGCACATCTTTTACGAGCGTCGTGCCGGCCGGACATGTACCGGTTGAGGTCGTCCCTACATAGCCCGAAACCTCTACGAAATACACGTGCGGTGCACTCGAGTTGAAAGTTACCACGACCTGATTTGCAGACGTGGCCGTTGTGCTCGAGGCCGCGATACAGACCACGACGCTACCTCCCGCATTCGTGACAGCCGTCGACTGAGACGGGCACACGCCGCTGCCGTTAGGGGGAGCCTGACAAGCAGTGCCTGAGAAAGCAAAACCGGTTGGACATGCGCTTGATTGACAGGAGCCACCGCCGGCCGAGGCAAGTCCTACGGAACAGATGGGATTTTGTGCGCCGGCACAGTTTACGGTCGAGGTGATAATCGCGACACGAATATTGCCGCAGGTTGCTGAATCGAAGGTTGCAGCGTTACCGGTCGTTATATCCAGGAGGGACGCCTTCACATCGTAACAACCAGCGGGCACGGCCGCTTGCGTGCCGGACGTTGGGAAGCTCAGCAAGCCGGCACTGTTACCGCACGTAAAAGTCACGGTGTGCTGCGTCCCGATTGGATTGAAAGCTTCTGGCGGCGATATGCTCGCGACACAGTCAGGCACCAGGGCCGGCTGGTTCGACGATGCCAGTCCACTCCCGGAGATGCAGGATTCAATTTGTCCCTGTTGCGTTGCGACCTGCTGAGTGCGGAGCTGACGAGAAGAGTAGATCTTGACGGGCCGAGGAAGGCTAACTGCCCGAAAGGCAGGCGGTCGCGCCGCGTTCGCTTGCAATTGAGAAGGAAGCACAGCAGTGGCGACGAGCGCCGTGATCAGCGCCAAGACGACAGCGCTGCGTACAGGCCATGAACGTTGTGGTTGCCCCAGCGGACTACTCCAAGATCGGAGATTTGGTCGTCTGTGAGGAGGGGGATTGCCGCCTAGCTTACACTCAATATGAATTTACCGCAAGTTATGCATGAACGCTTCTTTATCGAATTTTCACGATTCCTTCATGTCGGCCAGCTCATGCGAAATCGCTTTGTCATGCGTGCGCACCTCCATTTTGAGCGTGGCGCAGCGATTTGCTCCCCCATCGACAGAATGTCGTCACACTTGGTGTCGCGGCCGGTCGATCATCGATTGCACGGGCAAAGATGAACGCGCCACACGCTTTCTGTTGCATCTTGGAGATCGATCTCAATCGCCCGCTTCGCCGGGATGGAAAGCTACCTGGAAATGTTTCGCGGGCTAGGATCATGAGGTGTGCCGGACTCGCGGGCGCGTGTCCACGCGATCTTCCCATAGCTCTTACCAACCGTCTCGCACTCCGAAGCTCAGGACCCGCTGATATACTCACCTTTGTAATTTGACCTTCGAGGGGGCGCACGTTTCGTGAGAGTTGCCAGGTGTCTTTGCCTCTTGGGGATCTGGCTTACCGTGGCGACGAACGCCTGGGCGGACGATGCAACGCCACAGTCCGCGCCCCCAACCGCACTTGCGGTGCAGCCCACGTCCCCACCAGTAGTGGACACTGTCCCGACTCAGCCGGTTCCCGCAGTCGTCGACTCCACCCCGATTGCCCCAGCCAAGGAAAATAGCCAGCCAACGGCTAGCGTGCCCGAATCCAGCGCTCCACCTGCCGTCGGAGCAACGGCTCCCAGCCAGCTCGAAACCGGTCCCGCCGGCGTCGGGGTCACCTTGAATCCGAATTCGGCGCAGGGCCTGCAAAACCACCCGCAGTCACAACCTGGGTCATCGAAATCAGGCTCTAACGGAGAAACCGGTACTGGACCCGCTGCCGGTCCGCCTCCCCTTTCCAACGTGGCTCCGCCGCCCGACGCCGGTTCGATTACTGCTCCTTACGTGTCCGTGTCCTCACAGGCGCCGTCGCAACTCACGTGCCAGGGGAAGCAACATGGCAATGCACTGCCGTTTCTTGTCTCCCCGTACGCTGGATGGACGGAATTCGTCTCCTACCTGGATCACGACAGCCCCGACTACACAGTGGACGGCACAATCGTCCTGGCGAACGGCATAACAGCGACGTCGAGTGACGGCCAGGAATCCGACTTATGGCCCGCCTACTGGGCACCGTCTCTACGCCAGTACGTCAATTATGACGGACACAACGGATATGATTTTGCCTTGAGCTATCAACCTGTTTTGGCGGCCGGCACCGGGACAGTGAGTTTCGCCGGTTGGAACTCGAGCGATGCCTACGCGGGATACGGGCAGATGGTCTTGATCGACCACCACAACGGGTACGTGACCCTCTACGGTCATTTGAGCAAAATCGAGGTGAAGCAAGGGGAAAAGGTAGTAGCCGGCGACGAAATCGGTATCAGCGGAACCACGGGTCATTCGTCGGGTCCGCACCTCCATTTTTCTGTATTTCACGATTGCCACGTCACTGACCCGTATGGCTGGACCGGCCAGGGAACCGATCCTCTATACACCTTCGACGGCGAGCATGCATCCTACCTGTGGCTCCCGGGGCGCGACCCTCAGGTCGTTAATCCGCCACGCGACTGGCCCACGTTTCCACTAGGCCTGCAATTGTCGGTATCGGCCACCGGGTTCGGAAAGCCGCTTTCGTCGTCCGGCGGCACAGCACGAAGTCCCGCGATCGATCGGCTTCTACTCTTGGACTTGCCCGAATCCCAGAGCGTCGGCACCTCGTCGCCGGCAGTGGCACTCGCGAGAACCGAAGCATCGATTACCCAGGAGGCGGAAACGCTGGCCCCGGCGCTCGACGATCTACAGAGTCAAGGGGTGGTACAGCGATTCCAGATTATTTCCGCCGCGGCGGCGGTCTGGCTGCGGGGTACCGCAAGCGCAAGTCAATTGTTGAGCTTGCCCGGCGTGGCGTCCTTGGCTGGAGTGAAGCCGCAGGATTTGACGGCGGCACAATCCGGGCTCGCACATGACGTACTCATGCAAATCCAAACTCAGCAGGCATCATCACTATGGCCCCTGGGGTTCCGAAGCGTTTTGCACGCATGGAGACCGATGATGACGGTCGTGAACAGACATTCGCTGGTTAGCGGCGTCGCATTGCCTGGCCAGCATGTCACGATCACGCTCCGACGAAAGGGAGGAATCGTGGGAGTGGCGGAGGCCACCTCGGATGTGAATTCAGGAGGATTCGTCGCAATGCTGCACGACGTGGGGGGCAATCCGGTTGAGACGCATTCCGGAGATGTCGTTTCAATTCAGTCTGGTGGCAAGAGTGACGCAATGAGATTGGCCCCTTTCACTATTCGAGCCCGGTCGGACGGTGTGTCCGGTGAAGCAGCATTGGGTGCGTCTATCCCGCTCTCGTTGACGAGTGTGGGCGGGAATGTATCTGGGGAAGCAGTAGTGACGGCGCCCGGATCCAGGGCGTTTTCGATCCCGGCCGGGAACATGACAGGTCACGCGTCTCTCGCCGCGGGAGCACTGGCCGTTGGCACCATAGCGGATGCCGGAGGAGACCAGGAAGCCGCAAGTGCGTTTGTGCCAGGCGCGCAGATCTTCGAAGGAAGTGCGCTGGTGCGGGGATGGACGGTAGGATACGCGCCTCGACTCACTCTCACGCGCAGGGGAGTCGTTCTGGTGTCCACGAGAATTAACTCGGCGCCCGACGGCACTTTTCAACTCGAACTTCATCGAGCAGGTCGATTGGTCCCACTCAAAAAGGGAGAAATCCTGCGCATCGGATCTCGGCTGCATCCGAGAGTGATCTCTCTGCCGAACTTGGAACTTGCGGTCCAGTCCGGTTCTCGGCTCATTCGTTTTACGGGTCCGGCACGTGCCCGCATTGCCCTCACAGTGACCCGGGCCAACGGTCATTCTACCTGGAATTCACTCGAGACGAACGAACGTGGGAGCGGGACGGTGGCAGTTACAGGTGGACCGCTTTCACTTGGTGACGTCGCAACCCTGAAGCTTGTGGCTCGAACGGGAGATCAGATCTACGCGCGCGGTCAGGCGCGCGGCATTCTCCTGCGCCTGGGTGCGGCGACGGTTGCGGGAACCGTGCAGCCCGGAGCTGTGGTGAGTCTTCATGCGCTTTCGGCCAAGGGCTCGGAAATGGCCGGAGCTGTC
>JANWJD010000010.1 GCA_025449555.1 Chloroflexota bacterium
GATGAAAGCGAGGAGTAGGTGAGCCCCAACGACGAGACCCACACCACCACCGAGAGTGTCGAGACCAGGAACGGCTCGACCGGCGCGGATGGCATCCCGGCTCCCCTGGTCAGTGCCTCCCGTCCCATGCCATCCGACTATCGCATCTCGCTCGCTGCCCTGGGGGGAACGGATCGGCACCTGCTCCATCCTCCGACCCAACGACGGCAGCCGATGCGTGGCTTCGAGGATACCTATGTCGACATCGTGGATTACATCGTCCGGATCACCCATCGCATCTGGGAAGAGAAGGACATCGGCTATATCTACGATACCTATCGCCACAATGCCCTGGTGACCGATGACGTTGGGCTACAGTATGGGCGCGATAAAATCGTGGCCGACACGATCCACACGGTGAACGCATTTCCGGACGTTCGGATCTATGCGGACGGGGTCATCTGGGCGGGGAATGAGGATGTCGGCTTCTTCACCTCACATCGCGGCTTCATGACCGGTCATAACACCGGTTACAGCCGGTTCGGGCCGCCTACCGGTAAGAAAATGGTGGTGTGGGCGATCGCAAACTGCTCGTCTATCGAGAACGAAATTTTCCAGGAATGGGTTCTCTACAACACTGCAAGTATGCTCCGGCAGCTGGGTTTCGATGTGATGACCATGGCACGGGAGCTGGGGAACCGCCTCCCACCCGATGCCCTGCACGATGCCCGCTGCGGTGAGGTCGAACGCCTCCCCGGCCAGGGCAAGCCGCCTCACCTCCCGACCAAACCACCCGAGCTGCCCGAGATCGAGGACTTCATCCGGCGCGCCTACCACTACATCTGGAACTGGCGCTTGCTCAGTCGCATCGATGCCGCCTACGCTCCCACGCTGCGCTTCCATGGCGTGAGCGATCGTGAGTACTACGGTCGTGGGGAGTACAAGTCCCTGGTCCTCTCGCTCCTGGCCATGTTCCCCGATCTAGTCTTCCAGATCGATGATCTCTACTGGATGGGGAACGACCAGGACGGGTATGAGGTCGCTCTCCGCTGGAGCATCGTGGGAACCCATCGGGGCTATGGAGTCTACGGTCCGCCCACCGGACGACGGGTTCATCTCTGGGGGATCACGCAGGAGATCATCCAGGGCGGTGTCATTCAGGAGGAGTGGATGCTCTTCAACGAGTTCCATGTCTTGCAACAGCTCCTGCGGGACGAACCACTCACCCTCCCCTGAGTCTCCCGACATATTCCGCAGTTGGAGTCCATAAAGGCTTTGGTCACGCAAGCACGAGTGCAACCTGGGGAACATGTGGCAGACCAGGTCGAAGCGTCTGCGCACGAGCGAGGACGAGAGGCAATGGTGCGGGTGGCCGCCGCGCAACTCGAGCCGCGCGTCGGCGACAAAACATCCAATGTTCAGAACGCGCTCGTTGCTCTCCGTCGTGCCATCGATGCCCAGGTCGATCTGATCGTGTTACCCGAACTCAGCAACAGCGGGTACCTCTTTTATTCGCGTGCCGAGGCATTCGACCTGTCGGAACAGATACCAGATGGACCGACGTGTCGTGTGTACCTCGAAGCAATTGAGGGCACCGGGCTCCATGTGGTTGCAGGTATCTGCGAGCGCGACGGCAATCGGCTGTACAACAGCGCGGTCTTGCTGGGGCCAGGTGGATATATAGGAACGTATCGCAAGCTCCACCTGTGGAACAGGGAGAAGCTCTTCTTTGAACCTGGGAACCTGGGGCTGCCGCTTTTCCACCTTCCCTTTGGTCGGGTTGGCATCCTCATCTGCTACGATGCCTGGTTCCCCGAGGTCGTACGCATTCTCAAGCTACAAGGCGCCGATATCATTTGCAATCCGACCTGCTGGGACCTCATGCCGGGCTTAGTGGATGAGTCCAACAATCTGATGCCACCCATGCACATGGGGCAGGCACATATGAACAATGTGTTCATGATCTGCGCCGATCGCTGTGGGCTAGAGCGGGGTTGCACCTTCGCCGGCAGCAGTTGCATCGTGGGCCCTACGGGATATCTGGCAGGTCCGGCCAGCTTCTCGGACGAAGATTACTTGATTGCCGACATCAACGTGTCGGATGCCCGCCGCCATCACTGGAGTGAATTGTCCGACCCAATCGCGGATCGCCGCGTCGATGTGTACGCGGCAGATCTCGGCTATCGACCACCAGCGGATTGATCCGCACGGTACCAGGCTCTACTCGCCCCCTCGCATCGGAGCCACAGCTCTCACGCGTACCGGAGCTTCCACAGCAGAGCCAGTTCGTTGAAGAAGGTCCACTCTTCCACGATCTTCCCGTCCTTGATCCGTTGGTGCGTCGATCCAATCAGACGGATGGATCTGCCCGTGGCCTTGCCGTAGATTCCGAATCCACGATGGGTACCTCTGAAGGTCCAGCGTATGGCGGCTCGATATCCCTCTTCTTCGTTCCCGTTCCAATACACATCATCGATCTCGATCATGCCGTCGGGAAAGGCAGCAAGGACGGCAAGCACAAACGCCCTGATTTGCCCGTGACCGTAGAGCTGGCGGTCGGAGGGAGCATGCAGTGGGGTGTTGGCAGCGTAGTAGGTCGGGATCCGGTTGAATAAGCGCCAATTCCAGATCTCGTTGAAAGCCAGGCGGACAAAATCCTCCACGTCGAATTGACCGGGACGCTTTGGCTGGTACGAGGCGGGGGTGGTCTGCCCTTGAACACGTGGCACTTCCGCGATGATATCCGCCGGCGCCCCCGCGGACATCTGTTCCGTGAGATCGCGTAGAACCTGATCCACGTCCAGCCCGAGCTGTCGCACGACGGTCATTTCGTCGTGCACCAGCCATTCTTCCGTCACCCGATTGTTCAGAACCACACAGTTGGCGATCGACTGGAACTGAATCCGCCTACCGGTTGCTGGACCGTACTTGCTGGGACCGTAGTTATGACCGATCTGCGTGCCGCGGTGAGAGGTCCGGAATCCCGCGCGATCGTCGCCGGCCCAGATCACATCATCCGCATAGCCGCGCAGGTCGGGAAAGCTCGATTGACGCTGAATGACATATTCCATCGTCCTTTCCCGACCGTAACTCACTCCCCAATCGGACCAGACGACGGTGTTCTCGGCGTAATGCTGATAGAGCAGACCGAGTCCGCCTTCCTCCCACATCTTGTGGGTGCAGCGAATGATGTAATCGACGATATCGGTGTAATCCGACAAGAATCCTTCCAGCGGCTGGTTTCTACCGCTTCCCGCCGCCGCCATCATCTCGATAATTGAACCCTTGTGCTTGAAGTCGATACTACTTCTATTCCGTAGATCCGTGGCTGTTGCGGGCGGATCTTCCGACCCGGCTCCCTGTTTTGGTACACGATCTTCAACCTTCGCCATCTCCTTGCCCCTTCCTTTCACTTCCGGTTTGAGTTCGGGTGCTGCTGCGCCGGTACACAGGCAGAGGAATGCATATCGCCTCCGCACGGGAGACGAACGTACCAGGAGTGAATGCTACGTCACACTTGCCCGCACAGCGGCAATGGCGTCTCGAGACGCAGCCGCCATGAGACGCCAATCGGATTGAACCGTTACGAATTGCGCTCCTTTGTTCACCATCATCGCCGCATAGGCGGCGGACCCGGTATAGATTCCGGCCACAACGTTATGCCGACGGGTGGCCTCGAGTATCCGGTCGAGCACATCCACCATCCGAGGCTCCGTAAGGTCGCTTCGCTCGGTTCCCCCAAAGGTCTGGCTCAAATCGGCCGGCCCGATGTAAATCGCATCGAGCCCATCGACGCTCAGAATATCGTCGAGGTTCTCGACGGCTTCAACCGTCTCAATCATGGCCATGGTGATGACGTGCCGATCGGCGAATTCCGGGTAGTCGGCACCCGCATACAGCATGGCACGCGTCGGGCCGAAGCTGCGGTAGCCGCGGGGCGGGTATCGGCAGGCACCCACGAACCTCTCCGCATCAGCACGATTGTTGACCATGGGGCAGATGATGCCGTAGCACCCGGCATCCAGCAGGCGCATGATCTCCGCCGGACTGTTCCATGAAACGCGTGCGAGCGGCACCGTGTCGGTCGTCGAAATGGCCTGCAACATCGTCACGGCCGTCGCGTAATCGAGGACACCGTGCTGGAAATCGATGGTCAAGCTTTCCCACCCCTGATGTGCCATGACTTCGGCGGCGAACGAACTGGGTAAATGAAGCCAGCCGTTGATCGTATATCCGCCCCCTGCCCAGGTCTGGAGGAGCCGATTCTCACGCACGCTGTTCTCCCCGCCCCAGGCTGAGTGTCGGCGTGTCGTGCCGACGCGTGGTGCTCACCCAATCGCGCAACAGCGCGGTGACCGCTTCAGGCTGTTCGAGCGTACTCAGGTGCCCGCAGTCCTCAACAATTGCCATCCTGGCCGTCGGAATGGCGGTTGCCGTCGCCTCCTGTAGGGCCGGAGGACACATTGAGTCGCGACGGCCGCCGAGCACCAGGGTAGGACACCCAATTTTCGACAGCGACGGCCAACTGTCGCGCCGATCGATCTGTGCCACGATCTGACGAACGAAGCCCTCCGACCCGATGTTGTGTGCCATCGACCGGATGGCAGCACGAAGTCCACCTGCCATGCTCCCTCCGGCCTCCAGCAGAGCTGGAATCCAATGATCTTCGACCAGATCTTCAAAGGACCCACCCTGTGCCATGATGATTTCCCGGCGCCATGCCTCCACCTGGTTGGGATCAGCCGGCCCCGGATTCGTGTCCAGTAACGCCAAAGCGATGACCCGTTCCGGAGAGCGGCGCATAATCTCGAAAGCGACGACCCCACCCATGGAGAGCCCAGCAAGAAGAAAGCGTTCGGGCGCCTCTTCGAGTACGCGCGCCGCTATGGCCTCGATCGAATCATCACGGGAGATGTCGTACGAGCGGGGAGTCGTAACATCCGCGAGCCACGCCGCCTGGTGGTTCCAGAGACGCGCATCGCAGAGTGTTCCGGGTAAGAGGACGAGCGGGAAACGATCCGAGTCCCGGTCACCCGTCACTTCACCGCGCCCATCGTGAGCCCCTGCACGAAGTAGTTGCGGATCAGGTAGGAGAGGATGAAGATCGGCACCATGATCACCAGGCCGGTCGCCGACATCCAGTTCCATTGAATACCGGTCGCCGACACTGTGCTCATTAAACCAATTTGAAGCGTTTCGGCGTTCTGATGCGTCAGAATCAGCGGAAACATGAAGTCGTTCCAGGTGGCGACCAGGGAGAAAACAGTAGCGACGGCAATCCCGGGCACCGCCAGCGGCAGGGTGATATGCCGCACGATCCCCAGCTCGCTGCATCCATCAATGCGCGCTGCCTCCTCTACTTCGCGAGGCAGACCATCGATGAATCCTTTAATCATCCAGATCGCATACGGCACAACGGCCGACAGCTCGACGATGATCAGCCCGGTCTTCGTATCCAGCAGGTTGATGGATCGGAACAGGTTGAAGTACGGGATGGCAACAACAATACCGGGAATGAATTGAGTAGAAAGGATCCATACCAAGAGTGCCGTGCTGCCGATAAACGTGTGCCGAGAGAACACATACGCCGCGGTCAGCGCGACCGGAATCGCGATGAGGATGGTACCCACGGCGACGACGACGCTATTGAACACTAACGGACCGAAATTGAGCGGTGGCGAGAAGATTGTCGTAAAATTAGACAGCGTCGGTGGGAACGCGAGATCACTGGTGAACATGTACCGGTCATTCTTGAAGGCCGTCAAGGCGATCCATATGATCGGAAACAGGTTGAAGAAGAGGATGGCCAGGATGGCCAGGCTGTGCCAGGATCTTCCGAGATTTCGGCCCATACGAACGCTCATGGTGTTACTCCGCCTTGCCGATCACAATCCGCACATACACGAAGGAAAAGAGAGAGAGCACGATAACCAGGACTATTGCCAGCGCGGACGCATACCCCATATTGAGGTCGCGAAAGGCGGTCTGATAGACGTAGTAATTCAGCGTCTGTGTCGAGTCGCCGGGCCCCCCGCCCGTCATGGTTACGATCTGATCGAACACTTTAAGGGAAAAGATGATCTTGAGCAGCATGGCGACGAAGAGGATTGGTCGTAGCAGCGGCAGCATGATATGAACAAAGACCGTCCAGGCGCTGGCGCCATCAACCCTGGCCGCCTCGAAGATTTCGGGGGAAATGGCGGACAGGCCGCCGATGAACATAAGAGCCATGAGCGGCGCCCATCCCCATACCTCGGACATCGCGAGAAAAACGAGTGACCAGCTCTTCTGAGTAAACCAGAGGTATCCCTGGGCGGGAGGAAACAGGAAGCCGATCATCTTCGAGTAGACGCCGTAGCCGGGATCCAGCATGAACCGCCAGGAGTACCCCTTCAGGGCTGCGCTGACGGCAAATGGAAGAATCAAGACGGATCGAGTCAGGACATTGGCTCTGCCTGGCTTGTACAGGACCAGCGCCATGGCCAGGGCCAGCACCATGGAGAGCGCAACCGATACAACGGTGAACTCGAGGGTTACCTCGATGGCATTGATAAAACTCGTGTCTTGTAGGGCATTTGAGTAGTTTCGCAAACCCACCCAGGCCTGAGGATTGGGCGAATATGTGAGGTTCCAATCTCGGAGGCTAACGAGCGCTGCAGATATCAGGGGATACGTCGTTGTCGCCAGGACGACGATGATTGCCGGCGCCAGCAGTATGATCCGCGCTATGTTCCTCTGCCGACGTGCAGTCCTTTCTCGTGCCGGACGATTGGGTAGCGCGACTGCCAATGTCCGTTCGTGTTTAAGAGCCATACGTCGTACTCCTTATGCCGACCGAGACTCGTGGGAAGTCGCAGGAAGCCACCTTCTGCACATTCACCGGATACGCTTGCCGAACCAGATGTCACCGATCGCTTGGTGTGCCACGCCTACCCCTTCACCATTCGAGGAAATGCAACAGTGTCTCCACGGGGCCAGGGCCCCGTGGAGACACGTTCAGCGTTGCGCTACTGTTTCACCGCAGCGGCAACATCTTGTTGCGCCTGCGCCAGCGTAGACTTGACATTCGCCCCGTTGGCCATCTTGTTGAGGTCAACCTCGAGGATGGACTGAACCTTCAGCCACTGTGGGATGAGCGGCTCGCTCCGGGAGCTCTTCAGGATTGCAGCCATCTCCTTCGACACGCCGAAGTTGGCCGCGTTGACCTGCGGATTCAGCAGATTGGACAGATGTTGCCCAACGACCGTGGATGTCTTGGGATCGCTCTTATTGAGCAGAATCTTACGCTCCACCGAAGCGCTGGTTAGCCAGTTGACGTAGGCAACTGCAGCTTGCTGATGCTTGGACGACTTGAGAACGCTCGATTCCCAGATGTAACCGTAGGCGGCGCGACCCTTTCCTTGCATGCCGGGCGCGGCGACGAAGGCGGTGTTCTTATTGACGACGGGAGCCGAGACCGTTGGGTTCGTGTAGAGTTCCTCATACCACGACCACCCGATCCACATGGCGGCCTTCCCTTTTTGGTAGATCGTCGACGAAGTTCCCTCGTCGTCGGTCAGCGCCGAAGGATTCGTGATGTGGTACTTGTGCAGGAGGTCCATGTACATTTGCGTCGCCTGGATGCCGGCGGGACTGTCGAACTTCGGCTGGCCGTTCTTTGCGAGCAATGTGCCACCGTTACTCCAGAGCATGTTCAACCAGATGAAGATGTTTTGTCCTGAACCAAGTCCACCATAGTAGAGCGCTAGCGGATCGAGGCTCGTCTTCGCCTTAATGGTCTGCGCATCCTTAACGAGTGCCTGCCAGGTAGCCGGCGGCGTCAGGTTCAGCTTCTTGAACACGTCCTTACGGTAGAACAGCAATTGCGCGTGGCCACGGAACGGCAGGCCCACGATGTGTTTGCCATCCAGTGTTTTGGCAGCAGCTATGTCGGCCTTCGGCCAATCTTTGAGGTTGATCTTGGCCTTCGCGATGTCCGAGTCCAACGGGAGCATGTACTGTTTGATCGCGGAACCCCAGCTATCGGGCCAGGCAGCTATGTCATACTCTCCGGTCCCTGAGATCGCCGTGGTAACCAACTTCTGTTCGATCGACCCATACGGGGTTGACGTGTCCCAGTGGACCGTGATGCCCGTCTGGGGTGTGAACGCGCTGTTGGTCAGGTTTTGCATGGCTACGAACTGTGCCACAGTGGGACAGCACACCAGCATGTTGAGGGTGGTGCCGGCGTATGGTTTGCTCGCGGCGCTTGCGATGTGGCTACCCTGCCAGATCGAGAGGGCCAGCAACACCACTGTGGCGATGCGAACGGATGTCCACTTTCTCATGGAACTTCTCCTCCATTTGATTTCACGTCGATAGTCAAACGAGCAGTGGCGGACGCTGTCAAAGACATATCTCGCTGGCAATCCCTCCTATGCGTTCCAGGCGTTTCCTTCTATTTGCCAAACCAGAGTTGCTGAAGGATCTGCAACTCGTAAAAGAGAGTCTGGTTGTGCGCCATGCCATCCCCTTCACCCATCGCGCGCACCCTCCGGCATCGATACCCTCTTTGGCGCGATCTGCTGGAGCAGACTCAATTGGTTGTATTCCGTCCACCCTGCTTGAAATCGGGAATCAACGACCTGGTGGTTCGTTATCCCGGTTAACCGAACAGACTGGTTGGATGGACGGCCATACTTACTGGGTCCGGTATGCGTGCCGAGAAGCGTCCAGCGCGCAGACATCTGCTGTCTGTCACGATCATCCTGGGAGAAGACATCGTCGATGTGGACTCTCAAATCCGGCAGGGCTGCCAATAGCTCGAGAACCTGTACCTGCAGGTCTTCGATGCCGAAAATCGGTCGAGCGTTTATCTGCGCACGGTAGCGCTCCGCGTAAAACTGCGGGAGAGCCCCCGCAAGGCGGCCATTCCAGATGGCGTCAACGGCAGCGTGCACGAGATTTCCGCCGTCCAATGCCTTCTGTTCATCGACTACCTGCGGCGTGGCGATCGGGTCGCCCCAGGTGGACACTCCGCGACCGAGATCTTCAACCAACGCCGTAGCATCGTCTTCTTCCTGCCGGAACTGGAGAACGGTTTGCACATCGAAACCCAACTGTTCGATCAAGTCAACCTCGTCATACTCGATCCACTGCTCAGTGATGCGTGCATTCTGAACGCGAGAGTTGACGATGGTGGACATGACGATTCGCCTACCCGTGGCTGCCCCATAGACGCTTGGACCCGTATTGTGACCAACAAACGTGGATCGTAGGGAGGTTCGGTATTGTTGCCCGTCTGTCTCCCCGATGATGCTATCGACGAATACTCGTGCATCGGGACAAGCCGACAACCAGCTTGTAACGTCGTTCATCAGGCCGTCAGTTCCATAGCGGATTTTGTTGCCAGGATGATGCACCATCACGGTTGCGCTGAAGTACTCTGTGACTCGACCAATCAATTTCTGATCCCAGATATCGCTCACTGACCGGCGTAGGAAATCATCGACATCGAAAGCGGAGACCGGCATCTCTACCTTTTTGATTCCATCGGTCAACCTATGCGCCCACTGGCTGGAGATTTGGATCGATCGCTCGCACAGCGCCAAGCAAGAACAATGAACCCCTCAAATGCCAAGGATCTAACCAGCGTCTGCATACGAATGCATAAAAGAATTGCCCCTATAATACGAGCCTTCACTCCGGTTGTCAATACGAGTTTTCCCGATCGAAGGCGCACTCCGTCGCGGGAATTCGCCATTAGCATCGGCCCGTTCTCACAGCAGTAAGACATGCGTGCATTGTAGGGCTGCAAACGATTGTCGGAGTTTCAGTCCTGTTCGGTGGTCGCCTTTGTATGAACTATTCTGTTCGTTCCGCCGCACCCAGCTGAATGAGATCGAGCATGACGATAGCCGGTATCGTAGCCGAGGCGTGTCCCATCAACCCCGCTCAGCGGGCGACCATCCCGCCGCTGATGTCAAGGTCGGCCCCGGTGAGTCCGCGCATGGCCAGAACGGCCAGCACGCTGTCCACGATCTCTTCCTCCTCGAGCAAGCGCCCGAGGGCACCGCGGGAAACGAACCTGCGTTCGGCCTCCTCGACGGTGGTTCCGGACGCCGCCGCGTCACGCTGAAAGACGCCGGTCATCCGATCACCTCGAAGCGGCCCGGGCGATACCGTGTTGACACGCACGCCGGCCGGTCCAACTTCCATAGCAAGCGTGGTGGTCAACCCGATGACGGCCATCTTACTCGCGCAGTACGGTGTTCGACGGGGAAGAGGACGTTTGCCGCTCACGGATGCTATGTTGATGATGTCACCGTCGTGGCGTTCGAGCATCGCCGGCAAGAAGGCTCTGCAACATAGATAGACGCCACGCACGTTTGTCGCCATAACCGCATCCCAGTCGTCCGGTTCTAGCTCGACGAGATTGGCCGTCGGCCCCGGAATGCCGGCATTGTTGACGAGAATACTGATGGAATCGTGCCACGCTTCCAATTCCCGTCGCATACGGTCTACATCCTCCGGGTTCGACACATCACAGGTCACGGCCATGGCGTCGACGTTTCTCCGGTGAAGATCGTCCAGCGTCGCGCGAAGTGGGTCGAAGGATCTCCCGCAGATCGCAACCGACGCGCCGGCGTCGCCCAGGCCCAAAGCAATTGCTCGCCCCAGGCCCTGCCCGCCGCCGGTGACGAGTGCCGCTCGACCTTTCAGAGAGTTGGCTGTATTCAAGCCGCACCTGCGGCGCCAAACTTTCGGACGCGAGCGTCGCACGTCAGGGCATGTCCCTCAAAGTTCTCGAGCCGGCACTGGCGGGCGCATACCTCGCCTATGACCACGCTGGCAGCCGGGGTAGCTTCCTGATAGGTGACGGTCTTCAGGTATTTTCCAACCCAGAGCCCGCCGGTATAGCGAGCCGCCCCCGCCGTGGGAAGGATATGATTGGTCCCGATCGTTTTGTCGCCGTACGCGACCGTCGTTTCCTCCCCAAGAAACAAGCTCCCGTAGTTCGTCAGACGCTGCAGAAAGAATCGAGGCTCGCGGGTGTGCACTTCCACGTGCTCGTATGCCAGCTCATCGGCCATCTTCACGAGCTCCTCGAGCGAATCCGCGACCTGAATCACTCCAAATTCTCGCCAGGAAACAGCCGCAATGTCAGCTGTCGATAGCATGATGAGCTGGCGCTCGACCTCGGTTTCCACGTCTCTCGCCAAACGCTCCGATGTCGTGATCAACACCGCTGGTGTTTCCGGTCCGTGCTCGGCCTGTCCGAGCAGATCAGCTGCCACCAAGACCGGATCGGCACTCTCATCCGCGATGACCAGAATCTCGGTGGGGCCGGCCAGAAGATCGATCCCGACCTCGCCGAAGAGCTGGCGCTTCGCGTCGGCCACGTACGCATTCCCTGGGCCAGCGAGAAAATCGACCCGTGGAATCGTCTCGGTTCCAATCGCCAGCGCGGCGATCGCCTGTACACCCCCCATGACGTAAATCTCGTCGGCGCCTGCCATGTGCATGGCGGCGACCGTCGCCGCGGGGTAGCTGCCATTGAGCGGTGGTGTGCAGGCCGCAACTCGACCAACCCCCGCGACTTTGGCCGTAATGATACTCATGTGGGCTGAAGCCACCATGGGATAACGTCCGCCAGGAATATACGCGCCAGCATTGTTGATTGGAATGTGCCGTTGTCCCAGTCGAACGCCAGGGATTGTTTCGACCTCGAAATCCTGGAGCGATGCTCGCTGCGCGGTGGCAAAGGCTCGAACCTGATCCTGACAAAAGCGGATGTCGGAGATCGTCTGCTCAGGCACCTGCGCGAGACAGCCCTGAACATCGTCGGCCGAGAGTCGGAAGTGCGGGGGACTCCAGCGATCGAGTCGTTCCGAGTACTCACGTAACGCCCGATCGCCCCGTTCCCGAATGGCTGCAATAATCTCCGCCACGATGGTCTGGACGTTTGTCCGCTTATTATTGGTATCGTGCGTCTGCTGAGCCTTTACGGTGATCATCCTTACCTCTCACATCTCTGAACGAGTCGGCTCGATCCACGCAGCTACGGTGAGTCACCATGCACGCCGAGCGTGTTTTAGCGTACACAGTGCACAGCGGCCGAACAATCAGCGTCGTGGGTTCACCCGTGCACCGTCCTCCGGCAGGTGGATCGGAGATGGCAGGCTAGGCGAGTGGCCGGCCGGACTCATGAACGAGCCCTTCGCGCACCGCGTAAATCGCGGCCTGGGTGCGAGAGACCAGGCCCAACTTCCCCAGAATGCTCGTCACGTGCGTGCGGACCGTCCGGTCGCCGATCCCTAACTCCCGAGCGATCTCCTTGTTGGCCTTGCCCTCTGCCACCAACGTCAACACTTCGCGCTCCCGCTCGGTCAGCGGCTCGACCAACGCAGACTGCCGCGGCTCGCGCAGCGATTCCGACAGGCGCCGCGCGACCGCCGGGTCGAGCCGCATCTGGCCTTCGTGCGCCGCTCGGATGGCCGCCGCCACCTCAGACGCTGCCGCGTCTTTGAGGAGATAGCCGATGGCACCGGCTCGCAGCGCACCGTGGATCTTATCCTCCTCGATGAAACTGGTCAGGGCGACGACTTCGATCTCGGGCCACCGTTGCTTGATCGCGGCGGTCGCGGCGATCCCATCCATTTCCGGCATGATGATATCCATCAGGACCACATCCGGCGGTTGTCCCACTGCTTCAAACTGGGCGATGCGCTCCAGGGCCTCCTGACCGGTGGCGGCCTGGCCCAGCATCTCAATATCGTCAACCACCTCGAGGTAGGCCTCGATGCCGCGCCGGACCACTGCATGGTCGTCCACCAGGAGCACGTAAATGGGTAGTGCCTCAGCCATCACGCGTATCGGTCCTGCTCACGATGCCGCGGGCGTCAAGGCGCGCACCAGCGTGCCCTGACGCGGCACGCTTTGAATCTCCGTAGTTCCTCCGATTTGCTCCAGTCGATCGGCCATGGTGCGCAAACCGAGATGCCCCGCCGGGACGTCGGCAGGGTCGAATCCCGACCCGTCGTCTTCGACCTCCAACACCAATCGGCCGTTCTCTTCTGTCTGCAGACGCACCACGGCATGGCTGGCGCCGGCGTGCTTGACCACGTTATGCAGCGCTTCCTGCGCGAAGCGGTAGAGGTGCTCTTCGGTTGACGGCTCCGTCTGAACCCGCACCTCGGGGACCTGTACCTCGATCGGCAGCCCCTCGCGCGCACTCAGCGCCCCAGCGTGATTTTGCAGGGCGGCGCCGAGACCTTCCTCCTGCAGAGCTCCCGGCCGAAGCTCGAAGATGAGTGCCCGCATTTCCGCCAGAGCGCCCTCGGTCAATTCGGCCAGCTGCCGCAGATTGCGCAGCGCCCGCTCACCGGCGGGGACCTTGATCCACTCGCTCTCGCGCTCCAGCGAGACTTTGGCTGCTTCGGCATGCATGGTCATGGAGAACAGGGACTGGGTCACCGAATCGTGCAGCTCTCGGGCCAGCCGGGCTCGTTCCTCCAGCACGGCTGCGTCCTGCGCCTGCGCGTAGAGGCGGGCGTTTTCCATGGCCGCCGCGGCTTGGCTGGCGAATGCCAGTGCCAGATGCGCCTGCTGATCGGAGTAGAAGTTCGGCACGTCGATCGAGAGACTCAGCAGGCCGATCGTCTTGCCTTTCTGCACGAGCGGAACGCCCATCCAGGAACGAATGTATTTCCAGATTCCATCCATGAGCGGACCCGCTGCTTCGCAAAAGGTCCGCGCCAGGAACGAGTCTCCGCGCACATCGGAAATCATGATCGGCTGCCCCTGTTGCGCCAGCTCCCAGATCGGTTCAATGCGCGCCAACGGGAAGCGCAGGCCAACTACCTCCTCGCGCGCGTTCGGCCCCTGATAATCCACGATCACCAGGTCGTCACCGCTGCGTTTCAGGAGGCTTCCGCCTTCGTAGTCGACTACCCCCTTGAGTTGGTCGAGGATCGCGCTGAGCAACGGCTCAATGCGCAGGGTGGACGCAACCTGGCGGGAGACTTCCAGCAAGGTAAAGAGTTCCCGGGTGCGTTCCATCACGCGCTTCTCCAGCAGCTCCTGGGCCTGGACCTGCTCCGTGACATCCCGTACCAATGCCAGAATCCGCGGCTTGCCCCAGTACACGAATTCGGAGCCGTGGATCTCGACCGGGAACGAGCTCCCGTCCTTGCGCGTGTTGACTCCACGCACATGGACCGAACCACTCGCGGCGATCGCCTCGATATAGCCCGGGAGGGCGTCGTGGTAGTCGGGGTGGACGTAGGCCGTGCGATGCAGTCCGATGAACTCTTCGCGCGTGTAGCCGTGCATGGCACAGGCGGCCGGATTGGCCTCGACCACACAGCCATCCAGATCGTTAATGATGATGCCGTCACTGGTGGCCTCGAAGATGCTGCGGTACTGCTCGTCTCGCTCGCGCAGCCGTTTCTCGGCGTGCTTTCGCTCGCTGATATCCCGTGTGACGCAAATGAGCGCCCGTGCCTGCCCCTCGGTGTCGGTGATGAGGGCGGCACTCATCTCGGCCGGAAACCGGCTTCCGTCTCGGCGCAGGTGATCGTATTCTCGATCCCGTAGACATCCTTGCTGCACGGCAAAGCGCAGGTCCCGTTCCCAGCGCTCTCGCTCCTCCGGCGCTATAAAGCGCAGCGCGTTCAGCCCGATCATTTCTTCTTTCGTCGCGTAGCCGTACAGCTCGGCTGCCCTACTGTTTGCCATGACAATCCCGCCGCAGAGGTCGGTCAGCACGATGGAGTCGGGCGAGGTATCAACCAGAGCACGATAGAGCGCATCACTCGCTCGCACCTGCTCCTCGGCCTCTTTGCGTTTGTTGCTATCTGTATAAAATCCGAAATCGGGCTTTGACCGTGTTGTCATTGACCGGAACCTCCATGACACGGCGCTGAACCGCGATCATCAACCAGGCAGATCAGCTTACAGGTAGGCCGTTAGAGGGCCGACGGCGCTCGATCCGCATTCTGTCTTGACTATAGTACGCGGGCCGCGCCCCACGCGGTATCGGCCATTTGTCGGAGGCCGCGTCTCCTTTTCAGCCGATGTGCGCGGCCTGCCGGCGGCGTACTGTGGACACAGAGCGCGACCGCTCTCGCGCCTTACCCCGTTCAGGTCCCTCTACCATCAGGAACGAATCGGAATATTTGTTCCAAATTCTCATAGAGACTGACATACAGTTGTCAGGGAAGTCCGGTAGAGTGGACAGCAGTAGAGAGGTCGCCAGAAAGGAGTCAGCTTCGTGCAGAATTCTGACATTCAAGCCGCCCCCCGCCTCGTACCACCGCGTATCCAGACGAACAACTGGATCGTGCTCCTGGTACTCACGTTGGGGTATTTCGTGATCCTGGTGGATACCACGATCGTCAACGTCGCACTGCCCACCATGGAACGAGATCTCCATGCCGGCTTCGACCAGATCCTGTGGGTCGTCAACGCGTACATTCTGGTCTTTGCCGTGCTGCTCATTACGGCCGGTCGACTGGGCGACCTCGTCGGGCCCAAGCGGCTTTTTATCCTCGGCCTCGGTCTCTTTACCGTAACCTCCGCCGCCTGCGGGTTATCGCAGGATGCCAATCAACTGATCCTCTTCCGGGTCTTTCAGGGGATTGGGGCCGCCCTCCTGGCGCCCCAGAGCCTCACCGTCCTCACCAACGTCTTTCCGCCCGAGCGGCGGGGAGCTGCCTTCGGCGTTCTGAGCTCGGTCGCCGGCCTGGCCGTGGTGGTGGGACCCACGGTCGGTGGCTGGCTCGTGACGAACTATAGCTGGCAGTCGATTTTCTTTCTGAACGTACCGATCGGCATCGCCGCGGTGCTGGCAGCCATCCTGCTGGTGCCGGAGGTTCGATCGGCTCGTTCGCCCGGGCTTGACCTGATCGGCGTGGCGCTGGTCTCAGGTGGGCTGTTCGCGCTGATTTACGCCCTGGTCGAGAGCCAGAAGTATGCCTGGGGTCCGATGACCTCCCCCGGCAGCTTCTCACTGGGCTCCAGCCACTGGAGCATCCTTAGCATCTACAGCCTCCTGGTCTACGCCGTGGCGCTCATCGTGGTCTTCGTCTGGTGGGAAACCCGAGCCGCGAATCCACTGCTTCCGCTCTCCCTCTTTGGCGACCGCAACTTCTCGGCGGCGAACCTGGTCGCAAGCATCATCAGTTTCCCCTTCGCCATGTTCATTGTCCTCAGCATCTTCCTGCAGTCGGTGCTGGGCATGAGCGCCATCCATACCGGTTTCACTCTCATCCCAACATCCCTCGGTATCATGCTGGCCGGGCCGATCGCGGGTCGCCTCTCCGATCGCATCAACGGGAAGTACACGCTCCTGGCCGGGCTCGGCGGCGCATTCGTGGGAATCACGCTGACCACCTATGCGTTGTCCCTCTCGAATACCTCGTGGCAGCTTGTGCTCCCCCTCGCCGTCACCGGCATTGGGATGGGCTTCGTCTTTGCCCCACTCACCACGCTGGCCATGCGCGACGTACAGCCGGCGCTGGCCGGAGCGGCTTCGGGTTTCCTCTTCACCAATCGCCAGGTAGGGCAGGCGGTGGGCTCCGCGGTGATTGGCTCGGTCCTGGCAAATCGAGCGGCGAGTGAACTGCCCGGGCAGGCCACACGGCTGGCTTCGCAGGTACCGGCACCCTGGCGCGGTCAGTTTGTGGCCGGTTTTCAGCGTGCCAGTCATGACTCGCAGAACTTCGGCATCGGTCAGGGACATAGTACGGCGCTA
>JANWJD010000011.1 GCA_025449555.1 Chloroflexota bacterium
AACTCCTGCACAGCACGTCGCGTAGGCTCCGGGGCCACCGGGCGACGATATCCGATCCACCCGGCAGATGCGACAGGAGTCGCTCGAAATTGGCATCGCGCAATCCACTGGCCCATTCCAGTTCGCGAAACTGCTCCGACTCGAACCCGCTCGCGGTGCTGAGAATCGGCCGAAACGCCTTGAACTCGGCTGGAGGAAGGGTTTGAAGAAGCTCCGTTTCCTGGGCCAGCACGCTCAGGATGCGGTTCACCCGATCGAGCAAGCGTGCTGCGTCGAACCAGAGTTCGTCATCGCCGAGACGGATGACCTCTGCAAGATCGAACAAGAGCTGCTTGAACCACAACTCCTGAACCTGCTGACCGATGACGAAAAACATCTCTCCGCGCACCGGTGGCTGGGCCAGAGGCTTCTGCAAACTGGTTAGTTGGGACACGCAGAGGTATGCGCCGTAGGTCAGGCGCTCCGATTTTGGCTCATCCACGTATCCGCGCTCCCAGGCAGTCAGCTGCGAGGCCATGGTGCCCCGTGCAGCGTCCTGACGAGGATCAGTGTACTCGCTCAATAATACGCAGCGTACCTCGCAGCTCGATTGGATAGTCTGTAAGCATGACAGGCGAAGTCATCGACACCGAACGCCGGCTGAGCGAATCGCTGCAGCGAGAGATGGCGGCAAGATCGGCCGGTGAGGTGGCCGAGTCGACGCTGCGTGCCGTGGTGGCAGCATCGCCTCTGGCGATCGTCTCACTGGACTCGAATGGTTGCGTCGCAAGCTGGAACGCATCAGCAGAGCGCATGTTCGGATGGTCCGCTCCTGAAGTGATTGGAAGGCCGTCTCCAACCATACCGTTGGATGAAGTCGGGGAGTCGGACGAAGTGTTGCGGGAGGTGCTGGGGGGCCGGACCGTCACAGGGCTCCATCGCCGCAGGGTGCGCAAGGATGGATCGTCCATCGTAGTCAGCATCTCGACTGCGCCCCTGTACGACGACAAGAGTCAGGTGCGGGGCACGGTCATCATCGCGGAAGACATCACCGATCGCGAGCGAGCAGAGATCGAACGGAATCTTCTGCTGGCGCGAGAACAAGCAGCGAGGTCCCGAGCAGAAGAGGCGGCGGAGCGCACGTCTCGGCTACAACGAGTGTCGGCGGCCCTGTCCGAAGCCCTCACTCCGGCGGAGGTTGCGGACGTGATTCTCACTCAAGGGATGGACGCGCTCGGCGCCATTGCCGCTTCGATCAGTCGGTCAGTTCCGGGGAAGGACGAACTCGAGCTCGTGGCGGCCACCGGTTACAGCGACGACGTGTTGCGAGAATTTGCCCGATTTCCGCTTGATTCCGGCACTCCTCTCGCTACAGCCGTTCGCACCCGGAGCGCAGTTTGGATCGAATCAGCAGACCAATGGGAAAACGGCTTTCCGGAGCTGGCTGCTGCCCGGCAGGGTCTGCCCATGCGGGCCAGCGCCAGCATCCCTCTGTTGGTGAAGGGCAACGCCTTTGGCGCACTCGGTTTCAGCTTTGAAGATTATAGGACATTCGGTGATGACGACAAGGCGTTTGCATTGTCGCTTGCACAACAGTGCGCGCAGGCGCTCGAGCGGGCCAGATTGTATGAGGCAGAACGGGCGGCGCGTGATGAAGCCGAAAATGCGCGCCGCCGTTTTGAATTTCTCGCTCAGGCCAGTATTACGTTAAGTAGTTCGCTGGATTACTCGACCACGCTCGCGAGCGTGGCGCGTTTGGCGGTCCCACACATCGCCGACTGGTGTTCGGTGTACATCGTCGACCAATCGGGCGATACTCGACTGCTGGCTGTAGCGCACATCGATCCGGACAAGGTGGCTCTGGCTCACGAGTTGGAGGCTCGGTATCCTTTCGACCCACATGCTCCGACCGGCGTGGCACGCGTACTTCGCACTTCAGAACCCGAACTCATCCCATACATTCCCGATGAGCTTTTGGTCGAGCTCACTCCAGACCATGATCTATTGCACACCCTGCGCGCACTGGGGCTCGTATCCGCCATGACTGTGCCGCTGGTGGCCCGTGGTCGGGTGCTCGGCGCCATTATGTTCGTCTCGGCGGAATCCGAGCACCGGTACGGCAAGGCCGATCTAGCGCTCGCCTCGGACCTGGCGGGACGCGCCGCCGTGGCAGTCGACAACGCGCGGCTGTTGCGGGAGACACAGCAGTCGGCGCTGGAACGCGAGGCAATATTGGGCCAGATCGCGGACGGGATCGTCATTGCCGACGCCTCGGGCACGACGATATTCGCGAACGCTGTGGCACAGAGATTGTTGGGTCCGAGCGTCGTGGGGATCAGGCCAGCGGCTCAAGCGGAGGCGTTCAGCGCCTTCCGACTGGACGGTGAACCCTTTCCGAGCGATGAATTGCCGCTGGTGCGCGCTTCCGTCGGCAACGAGACCATCGTGAACCAGGATGTGGTCATCCGGAAGCCGGGCAGCTCGAGCCTGATCGTGGAGTGTTCGGCTACGCCGGTCGTCGACGACGCCGGAACAAAGGTGGGAGGCGTTGTGTCCTTTCGCGACGTGACGGCACAGCGCTCGCTGGAACGACAGAAGGATGATTTTCTGTCCGCCGCCGCCCACGATTTGAAGACGCCGCTGACCACGATCAAAGGCTTATCTCAAATTCTGGGGCGGCGTGCCGCGCGGGCCAATACACCCGAAACCAGAGCATTGTTGGACGGATTGCGTCGAATCGACAGTACCACTACCCGGATGAGTGGCTTGATCAACGAGTTGCTCGATATTTCTCGCATCCAGATGGGACGTTCACTCGACTTGATTCGGAGGAGCACCGATCTCGTGGCGCTCCTCCAGCACATCGCGTCCGAGCAGCAGCACACGACCGAGCTCCACACGATGCATGTCACCGCGCTCGAGCCCAGCATTCAGGGGTGGTGGGACGCGGACCGGCTGGAGAGGGCATTCACCAATCTCGTATCAAACGCCATTACCTACAGCCCGGCGGGCGGACGGATTGAGATCGCAGTTGAGGTCGATGGCACTCATCCGACAACTGCACGCGTCAGTATCGAGGAGGAGGGGGTGGGGATTCCGGAACAGGACGTGCCGCTCATTTTCGATCGCTTTCACCGCGGCAGTAATGTGGAGGGTCGCATCCCCGGGACCGGGATCGGCCTCGCCGGGGCACGCGATATCTTCCGGCAACATGGCGGAGAAATCATTGTTTGCGGTCGGGAAGGAACGGGAACCTGTTTCGAAGTAACGCTTCCGCTCGAATCGGCTACAGATTGAGCATGAGATACGGTTGCTCCGCGTTCAGGTTGTGCATGATGGCGTAGCTCACGTTATAGACCGGCACCCCGGTTGCCGTCGAGCCGGCGTGCGTGCCGCGGTGGGCGTGACCGTGGAGAGCGACGGTCACGCCGTAGCGGTCGATCGGGTAGGCGAGACGGGAGGACCCCAGAAAGGGAAAGATTTCGGGTGGCTCGCCCTCGACCGTCTGCCGGATCGGGGCGTAGTGCAGCACGGCAACCCTGGATTCCGTGCGGAGTTTCGAGAGCGCGCTTTCGAGGCGCAGGGCTTCTTCCACCGACTCGTGCACGAACTTCTTTATCATGTCTTCCCCAAACCTGGCCAGTTCATGGGTATCGAAACCGCCGCAGAATCCTTTCACGCCGGCGAAGCCGATGCCGAGCACTTCGCGCGGCTCGTCGTCCAACATGTGCACACCGGCATTGCACATGAGACGTTCGACTTCGTGCGCCTGGCCTGATTCGAAATCGTGGTTACCCAACACGCCGATCACGGCACACGTGCAGTGCGACAATTCCTCGGCGACGAGAGCAGCTTCGCTCGGCAAGCCACGGTTGGTGAGATCGCCACAGAGGATCAGAATGTCCGCGTGCTGTTGAACCTGGGCGAGCAGTAACCGAAACGTAGCAACCGACGATTCGTTAACATGCATATCTCCCACCGCCGCGATCCGAACCCTTGATTTCTGCTTGGGCATAGCCCGCAGCCTCCAATTATTACCGTTCTCGATAGCTCCACTCTTCGATATCCACGACATATTGGGTTCTGGAGAGGAGCGGCCCGCGACAGACCGCTTCTGTCGGCACAGGGACGGTTAGCTGTGCGTTCACGCGAGATTGCAGTTCATGGATCAGCCATACCGGCACGAGAGACCGGTCTGCCGGGTAGATGTAGCGGAACTGCAGAAGGTGAGCAAATAAAAGCTCCCAGTGAGCTTCCATCCGGCCCAACAAGCGCGCCCAATCGATTTCAGACCCCCACTTCCGAACGATGTGCGCGACATCGGCGCCGTCGTAGCGAAAGCGATCCTGAACGAAGCACTTCTGCCAGATCTGATCCTCGACCGAGACGAGCTTCACCGGTTGCCCCACGACTTCGGCCGGGTATCCGTGTTCGAGCCAGGTATGATCGACCGTCGACACTCCATTGGCGGAGCCAAAGATGATGTCGACGTAGTATTCGCCCTCCCGCGCTTTGGCCAGCCAGGTCGCATCTGTGATTTCGACCTCGAACCCAGCACCGGCCATCGCCTGGAGGAGGATGGGATAATCGCCGGCAGTGGAGAATACGTCGAGATCCTTCGTTTCGCGCACGATGCCGGCGTAGGTTTGCATGGCATATGCGCCGCCGATCAGGAAGGGCACGCCGCTGCTGTTGAGCGCCGCGAGCGCGCGAGTGTAGAAGGTCGCTGCTTCGGTAGTTGTTTCAATCACCAGAAGAATGGTCCTCTCCGCAATCCGAGTGAGTGGTCCGCGGCCCTGTCTGAGAGCGGCGGAGCCAATTGGGTGTGCTGTCTTGGTCGCGTGCGGGCCCGTCGACGGGTCAGAATCATGGCGCAAGATGAATGCCAGGGCCCTCTGGCGAGCCTTTGCGCAAGCGCATTTGCGCCACGTCGGGAAGGACGGGGATGCACTGCGGCGTTGCGATTGGAGCCTACATGCAACCGCGGTCCGGGGCGGCGGACCACTGCGGCCTGCGGCCGCGGGTCCGCCCTACCGGGATCCGACGAATGGCATCCCTGCACATCTTCGGTGGGGCCGCCACTCTCCCTCGATGCACACTATGCCGTCCGATCCTGCACTCGGAGCCTACAATGCACACAGAAGATAACCCGGCAGTGAAGGGAATCGCGCTATGACCCACGAGCATTCGCACACCGATGAACACGACCATGACCACAGTCATAACGCGGAACACACCCACGAGCACGTCCACATGTCGCCGCAGGAGTATGCCACCGCGCTCCGAGCAGCTAAAGACGAGTACATGCGAGAGGATCCAGCGTCGCCGCTGGGAGAACAGGAACGCGCTACTTTTACCGGTCTGAAGTATTACCCGTACGACTCGGCGTTGGCGATGGAACTGACCTTGGATCGTGAGGTCCCGTCCGAGCCGGTGCACATGGGGACCAGTACGGGCGACAGTCGCGAATACGCTCGCGTGGGTAAGATCCATTTCGAGGTACATGGAGAAACCGCCGAAGCCACGCTCTATGGGGAGCCCGACAATCTCTTCCTTCTCGTGCGGGACGCGACGAGCGGTAAGGCAACGTACGGCGCAGGGCGCTACCTGGAGCCAGACATGGTCGGCCCGGACACCGTATTCGTGGACCTCAACCTGCTCTACAACCCGTATTGCGCCTACAACGAGCAGTTCAGCTGTCCGCTGCCGCCGGTGGAGAACTGGCTGCACGTTCCCATCGAGGCCGGCGAACAGACCTACAAGTCGTCGGAAGGGCAGAACTGACGCCGCCTCCCCGCGGGGAGTACAGTATGGGTGTCCTTCGCGCTTATTCCCAAGGAGCATTCATATGGCAATCGTGCCTAATCGTCCGGCGGCACTGGCCCGTCGTGTCACCACCTGGTCTCTCGGGATCGATGTCGCCGTCGGCCTGATCGTCGGACTCTTCATCAGCAGCACCATCGGATTCATCCTGTTCCTCATCGGTTTGCTGGTTACGGGGGTCCTCTACTGGAACTTCCGGCAGGTGATGCGGACCAAAGGAATGCGATAGGCGCCCAGTTCCGGGCCGATTGGCTTGTGGGGTGAAGCCGCGACCGCGATGCCTCCCTGCCCTGGCCCGGAGCGGCCGGCCACTGCTTCGCGGGCCGGCCCTACCGGAGGGTGCGGGGATGGCCTGCACTCAACGTTAGGCCGAGCTGGGCTCCAGCACGTGCCAGCCGTTCTTGTACGGCGTGAGCTGGTCGGCCTGGGACGGTCCCCAGGTGCCCGGCTCGTACTCGAATACGGGAACCGCGTTCCCAAGGATGGGATCCACGATGCGCCACGCCGCTTCGACCGTATCCTCGCGTGCAAAGCGTTCCGGGTCGCCGTGCATTGCGTCTCCCAGGAGTCGCTCGTAGGGCGGCACATCTTTACCCGCCTCTTCCAACAGGATGAGTTCGACGTCCTCGCCTTTCATCTCCTCGCCTGGTAGCTTGCTGCGGGCGCCCAGCGCAATCACGACGTTCGGGCTCAGGCGGAATCGATAGTAGTTCGGGCTGGCCGGTGGGTGTTCGGTGAAGACGTCGTGTGGTGGTCGCTTCAATTCCACCAGGACTTCGGTGGCCGTGACGGGAAGGCACTTGCCTGCTCGGATGAGGAAGGGCACACCGGACCAACGCCAGCTGTTGATGTTGAGACGCACCGCGGCAAACGTCTCGACCGACGAGTCTGGAGCCACGCCCGGCTCGTCGTGGTACCCCTTGAACTGACCTCGCACCACGACGTCGGATGCCAGCGGCTTGACAGCCTTGAGCACCCTGCTTTTCTCGGAACGCATTCCTTCGTGTGTATGTTCCATGGGAGGATCCATGGCCAGCATGGCCGTGAGCTGCAGCATGTGGTTCTGGATGACGTCCCGTATCGCGCCCGTGGCGTCGTAGAACGCCCCCCGTCCCTGCACGCCGAAAATCTCCGCCATCGTAATCTGGACGCTGCGGATGTAGTTTCGGTTCCAGATCGGCTCCAGAAATGAGTTGGCGAACCGAAAGTACAGTAGATTCTGTACCGGTTCCTTCCCCAGGTAGTGGTCGATCCGAAATACGTTGGGCTCTGGGAAGTATTTGTGGATGGTGTGATTGAGTTCCTGGGCAGAGGCGAGATCGTGCCCGAATGGCTTCTCCACCACGATCCGTGCGTTGGTCGCAGCGCCCGATTCGGCCAGATTGGCGACGACCGTTTCGAACAGGCTGGGCGGAATCGCCAGGTAGTGCAGGGGATGGTGAGCGTCGCCGAGCTGCTTCTTCAGTTCTCGAAAAGTAGCCAGGTCGCTGTAGTCGCCGTCGACATAGCGCAGCAGTGCGAGGAGTTTTGAGAAGGCTTCACGGTCGATGCCGCCGTGCTGCTCGAGACTTTCCCGCGCCCGATCTCTGAGCTGCTCAACCCCCCAACCCGCTTTTGCCACACCAATAATTGGGACATTGAGCGTGCCGTGCCGAATCATCGATTGCAAGGCCGGGAAGATTTGTTTAAAGGCCAGGTCGCCCGTGGCTCCGAAGAAGACCAGTGCATCGGACTTCGTAGCAGACATGACGGTCTCCTACTGGACCACGTGTTCCTCAAGATGCCCGCCGAAGGCGAATCGCATGGCAGACAGGAGCCGGTTCGCGAATTCTCCCTCATCGCGCGAGCTGAAACGCTCGTACAGAGCCGAACTCAGCACAGGTGCGGGCACACCTTCGTCGATGGCGGCGTGGATCGTCCACCGTCCTTCACCCGAGTCGGAGACCCGGCCACCGTAGTTCTCGAGTCCCGGATTCTGGTGAAGGGCTTGCGCCGTCAGATCCAGTAGCCAGGATGAAATCACACTGCCACGTCGCCAGACCTCGGCGATATCCGCCAGATTGAGGTCGTATTGGTAGTAAGAAGGATCGCGCAGCGGAGTGATTTCGGCGCTGATTTTCGCTTCCTTCGTGCCAATGTTGGCTCCGTGCAAAATATTTATCCCTTCGGCGTACGAGGCCATGATGCCGTATTCGATGCCGTTATGTACCATTTTCACGAAGTGTCCAGCACCGTTCGGGCCGCAGTGCAAATACCCTCTGGCAGCCGTTCCGTCTGAGGGCTCCCGCCCGGGCGTGGGCGGTGCGGCGTCCTCGCCGGGGGCAAGGGCCGCGAAGATCGGATCGAGATGCTGTATTACCCCGCCCTCTCCCCCGATCATGAGACAGTATCCGCGCTGCAATCCGAAAACGCCCCCACTGGTGCCGCAGTCGACGTAGTGCAACCCCTTCGGCGCAAGCTCTCCGGCACGCCTGAGATCGTCCACGTAATAGGAGTTGCCACCATCGATGAGAATGTCGCCCTGCTCGAGCAGTGGAGTCAACTGATCGAGCACGGTGTCGACCAGACCGGCCGGTACCATGAGCCAGATCGCCCTGGGTTTCGACAGCTTTTGGGCGAGCTCTTGCAAGGTTGACGCGCCGCCGGCGCCATCCTGTACGAGTGCCTGCACAGCCTCCGGACTAACGTCGTACACGACGCACTCGTGCCCCGCCTTGATCGCACGCTTCACCATATTGGCGCCCATTCTGCCGAGGCCGATCATCCCAAGCTGCATGTCCTACCTCCGTCTCAATTCAGGTGGTCATCGAGCGTCGTCCGCTGCGATGCAACGACCGTGCTTTCACCATACCCCGAACCCATGCGTGGCATGGGATCAACCTTTGGCGCGAATGCGAGCGTCCAGAAGGTGCGCGAGTGCGAGGACTTTCTTACCGTCGGGCTTTCCGCCGTAGGCGGCGACGTCCACGACCGCGGTGTATTTGCCGCGTTGAAAGGCGATATACACCGAGTCGGTGGACGGGAGACCCGTCATCGCGGCGTGGACCGCGAGGATCACGGCAGCATCGCCGACACCGGACAGCGGCGCGATGTGCTCGGTCGTGCCTTTGGGCAACTTCGCCTTGGACTGTGCAGTAATGCTCATCGCGCGGTGGGCATAGGCAGCGCTTTGATACTGGTTCAGGCCGGAAAGTACCAGCGAAACACCCGGTCTTGCTGTGACTTTTTTGCCACTTACGGACACGAGCTGGTGGGTATACATCGATTCGTACCCTGTGATTCGTCCGGCGAGTCCCTGCAGCGTAGAGGACCCCGCAGTACCAAGCGTCTTACGCAACTGGGCGTTTGTGGTGGTTTGAGCGAGCAATACCTTGAACCCGGAGCCGTACGCACTCTTGACGTCGGCCGGGGTCAGGAGCAGCGAGGAAAGGGAGGTGGCGTGACCCGATTGGGCAAACGCGCGGGCGCTCGGACGCAACGATGCGAGGGAGCTGGTCAGCAGGAGGGCGACCATCAGAGGTGCGACGAGGCGAGTATGGGAGGCACGATTAAATGACATGGAAAGGCTTCCTTGCGAGTGTGGTGTGGTGCAGTGTGAGCACATGTGACCGATCGCGCGTCCACGCACATACCCCGGTATATCAGATCGGGGTCCGAATGAACGCGCGCGGGAGCGCAGGTTTACGATACCATCCTCGCCTGGACACAAAGCCAGGGTTGCGTGCCCAGGGCCGGGGCGAGGCCGGTCTTAGCGTGGAGCTAGATGCAGGCGTTCGATGCGTTGGACCACTCGAGCTGAACGGTGTACGCGCCTACCTGCTTGGTTCTCCAGGCGCAGATGTCCCCGATCTCTCCGTTGGCGTCGTCGTACCACCCCTGGCCGGGGATAGCGTCCGTGATGGCTTCACAGAGCTCGTGCGAACTGGTCGAGGTGAGCGCATCCAGCGGGGCGAGTCCGCCCATACAGCCGGTGCAACCCGGGTAGGGCATGACGGCGTACAAAATCTGGCCGTTGATGTCGTTGTGGTAGCCGCAGAACACCTGGCATGATGCACCGCCGCCCTGGATGACTTTCACGTGCGGCGGTAGATAGACGAAGTAGAGGACGTTGGCGGAGGGCCTGGGAAAACTCTTGTTGGTAGAAATTTCCTGTTGCAGCATATGCTGAATGGCACTATCGGTAACGGTACGGCCGAGGCGAGGCGTGGTGAGGGTGGTGGTGCCGGTGAATCGCCCGAGCCCGATCGGATGGGACGGCACGCTGTACTCAGCGAGTTGATCCATGAGAGCGCTCGTCACGATGTACGTGAAGAACTGGTTCACGTTCTTCGATATATCGAGTTGGGGGCTGTGTTGCCAGGCGGATCCCCAGAAGACGGTGAAGACCTCCACCGCACTGATGAGCGGGCCGTTTCGATACGTCAACTGTGGAGGAATCGCGGCGTCGAGTGCGTTGTTGGGTTGGTGCAGCGGTACGACGCGGATGGCGTCGCCGTGGGCCGGGAGGATGGATGCATTCTGTTCAGTGGCTGTGCTCTGGACTGTTTCACGCGACATAGCTGCCATGGGGTGACTCCTTTGCTGCACGTTTTTCGAAACCGAGATGGCTACATTCGTGCGGATCGGGTTCACCAGTGGCTCAGCGCGGCGCAGGTGGCCAGATAGGCGCCGCGCTTCATTGCCTGCCGCGGATGGGTCGAGAATTCTCTTGCGTGGGATTCCACTGAGTAAGCTCACGATACAACCCTGGCGCATGGAGGTCAAGTGGCAATCGTCGTGGACTTAGTCAGAGTTGACATCAGCAGGGAGCTGTCGGTGCGAGTGCTACAAAGTAGCATCGTGGAGAGAATCGGAATCAGAGAGTTGCGGCAAAGGGCGTGCGAGTGGATTCGCCGCGTCGAGCGCGGCGAATCGTTTGAAGTCACGGCCCGGTACAGCGGGCGGCTCAGCCCATTCGCACCCACCGGTCGATGAAGTACAGCAGGTTGAGGCCAATGAGCGCAACCACGACCAGGAGAAGGCCGAACGTACCGGCAACGTCACCCGCGATGGCAAGGGAGGGGATCGTGAGGACCAGACTGGCGCCCACGACGACAATAGGAGACTCGATCTCAGTCACCTTCGGCCTGGCGACCGGCTTGCTGCCGCTCCGCGGAGCCACGTGTGCGCCGACGCGCGCCTCTACCCGGGCCAGGAATGTTTCGAGCACCTCATCTTCCATTTCCGGACCGAGCTCCCGACGGGCTCCAACTGCGGCCTTGAGGTCTGCGACGGTCTCATGATCCGTGATCTTACGGGGTGCTTCCTGCTCGTCTGACACTTCAGTTGCCTCCTGCATCGCCCTCCATCTTGGCACGGCGCTCGCGCTGTGTCGAGAATACAGCCTGGCTTGACAGGCATTTACTCAGGGGTTTCCGATGTTACGGGAGGCTCGACAGGCGTGGCATCACACTGTCGCTCGAGGTCGATACTGGATGGCCTCGGCCACGTGGGCCGGTCCCAGCACTTCGCTACCGGCCAGGTCCGCGATGGTGCGGGCCAGTTTCAGCGTACGGTGGAAGGCGCGGGCGCTGAGGTGCAACTGCTGCACGGCCGCCTTGACCAGCGCCTGAGCAGCGGGCTCGACCGGACAGTACTCGCGGACTTCCTTTGGTCCCATCTCGGCATTGCAGGTGAGACGCACACCGGCGAAGCGCTGTGTCTGAATAGCACGCGCTGCCTCGACCCGGTTCTGAATTGAGGCGGATGACTCGGGTTTGGTGGCGCCGGTCAACTTGTCGTATTCGACCCGTGGGACCTCGACGTGGATATCGATCCGGTCGAGGAAGGGGCCGGAGAGACGGCGCTGGTAGCGCTGGATGGAGTGCTGGGTACAGGTGCACTCTCGGGCAGGATCGCTGGCGAACCCGCAGGGACACGGATTCATGGCCCCCACCAGCATGAATTTGGCGGGGAAGCTCACCGACCCGTGGGCCCGGCTGATCGTGACCACGCCGTCTTCCAGCGGTTGGCGCAGCGCCTCAAGGCCCGTGTGCGAAAACTCGGGAAGCTCATCAAGAAACAGGACACCGCGGTGCGCCAGGCTGATTTCGCCGGGTCGGGGCCATTGTCCGCCACCGACCAGACCGGCGTGACTGACCGTGTAGTGCGGTGAGCGGAATGGTCGCTGCCGCACCAGCGGTCGATCTGCCGGGAGGAGGCCGCTCACGGAGTAGATCTTGGTCGCTTCTAGTGCTTCCTCGAGTTCCATTTGCGGCAGGATCGAGGGCAGCGCGCGTGCCAAAAGCGTCTTGCCCGAACCAGGCGGGCCGCTCAGAAGAACGTTATGTCCACCAGCGGCGGCGACTTCGAGGGCCCGTTTCACGTGCTCCTGTCCCCGGATGTCGCTCATGTCCGCACCATAGGCCAGCGGTTCGGGGTGGGCGCCGTTGGGCTGGGCCGGCTCGATGGTGCCGGCTCCGATCAGGTGCTGCACGAGTTGGGCGAGGGTCGAGACCGGCAACACGTCCACATCGCTCACCAGGCTCGCCTCGGCTGCATTGACCTCGGGCACGAACACTTCCCGGATGCCGTGGTCGCGCGCCGCCATCACCATGGGAAGAATCCCCTGTGTGTGACGGGTCGAGCCCTCGAAACTTAGCTCTCCCAGGAAGAGACGCTTCGCCGTGACCGCTGGATCGAATGATCCGGTCGCGGTGAGGATGCCGATGGCGATGGCCAGATCGTAGGACGGCCCCTCCTTCTTCAGATCGGCGGGAGCGAGATTGACGGTGATCCGGTTTGCCGGGAATCTGCCGCCCGAGTTCTTGATGGCGGCGCGTACCCGCTCGCGCGCTTCCTGTACCGCCGTGTCAGGTAGCCCTACAATCTGAAAGGACGGCAACCCAGGCGAGAGGTCAACTTCGACCTCAACGAGGGCGGAGTCCAGACCCACGACCGCACAGCTCAACGCTTTGGCCAGCACTCACCCTCTCCTCCGGACAGTGGCCGGATTGTAGCAGAATGAGTCGCTCCTCATGGCTGAAGTGGTTAGGCTCCCATTCCGAGTACGACAAAGGGCAATGGAAATGACGACTACACGGGGCTTCACCCGTATTGCAGAGTATGTGGTGGACTCCTGCATACACTCGAGCCGCGGGTAATTGACGATGAGGTGCAGGCGGCGTCTAAACGCCAATCGCCCACACCATGTGGCCAACGATGGGTAGTTTCGGCAGGCACTCAGGCGTCCCATGAGTGACCTTGAATCCCAGGGGCAGAAACTAGAAGACGTACGTCTCGATGACCCACCGTCGGGCTGGGTTCGGACGGCTGATCTACTGGCGGCACTGTCGTTGGCGGCCGATCTGAGCGTCGGATTACCGGCCGAACATGCCGTCAGGTCGTGCTACATCGGGATGCACATCGCCGATCGGCTCGGCATCTCCGCCGAGCAGCGGGCAACCCTCTTCTATGCGGAGCTGCTCATGGATGCGGGCTGCACGGCGTGGTCGAGCCAGTTCGCACAGGCCATCATGGGAGACGAGATTCCGGCGAGGCGAGACTTTTTCTATTTCATCGATGCCGGCAAGCCGTTGGATGTCTTGGGCTGGCTGCAGCAATACCTGGCCTCAGGAGCACCGGCTCACGTCCGGGCAAGGCGACTGCTGGATTTTGCTCTGCATGGCAAGGAGCAGGTGCGCGAGGCGCTCAGGAATACGGCGGAGGTTGCCGGGTGCTTCGCGTTACGGCTCGGCATGGCGAAGGCCGTGCAGGCGACCCTGTGGTCGGTCTTCGAGCAGTGGGACGGCAGCGGACCAAACGGCACCAGCGGCGAGCAGGTGCTTGTCACATCCCGGATCGTCTACGCCACGAATCTGCTGGAAGCCTTTCACAGTGCTGGGGGCCGAGCAGCGGCGATCGAGCTGGCGGAAGGACGAAGGGGGAAGTCCTTCGATCCGGTCGTGGTCGACGCGTTCCTCTCACTCGCGCAGGAAGCGGCGTTCTGGGACGACCTGGAGCTGGACTCGGTCTGGGCAACCGTGCTGCTGATGGAGCCTCAAACGCCATACCGCTTCTTGCCGCAAGACAAGCTCGAGGATGTTGGTCTGGCGTTTGCGGACTTCGCCGACTTGAAGTCCTTCTATACCGTCGGGCATTCGCGTCGGGTCGGGGACTGCGCGGAAGCAATTGCACGGCGTATGAGTCTGCCGGAGGACGAGGTGGCAAACGTTCGCCTGGCCGCTCTGATGCATGATGTGGGAATCGCAGCCGTACCATCCTTCGTGCTGCACAAGCCACGTGAAAGGCTCACTCCGGTGGAATGGGAAGCCTTGCGCCTTCACCCATACCACGGGGAGCGTATCCTGTCACGAGTTCCGGTCCTTGCTCCGGTGGTCCCGCTCGTCGCTGCCCACCACGAACGCGTGGATGGACACGGCTACTATCGGGGTCTTTCGGGTTCGGAGATTCCGCTGGGCGCGCGCATTATAGCGGTCGCAGACCGCTTCGACGATCTTGTGAACAAGACTCCCGAACACGCTGCACGCGAGCCGGAAGAAGCACTTGTCCTGATGCGAAGCGAAGTGCCGAGCGGTCTTTTTGGACACGCTGTTGATGCCCTTTCGGAGAGTGTGCCGGCGGATCAACCCGCTACCCGCGGACGCGGGCGCGTGGGCCCCGATGACCGGCCCGCCGGACTTACGGCTCGCGAGGTGGAGATTCTGCGCTTGCTCACCACGGGACAGAGCCGGCGGGAAATGGCTGCACGGCTGTATCTGAGCGAGCACACCGTCCGGCACCATCTGGAACATATTTACACCAAGATCGATGTGAGCACCAGGGTAGCCGCCACGCTGTTCGCCGTCGAGCACAATCTGCTCTAAAGGGTTCCGGCCCGCGTCCGCAGACTTGAGGCGAAGATCCTTCGACTCGAACGCACGAATGGGACGATCGTCCGATGCGAAGCGGAGCAAATGCGCTCATCATGTCCGTACGATGCCGAAGGAAGGAGATCTGGATGGATGAGCGAGCCTCGTTCCCATCACCGGATGACGTGCTGGACGGGGACGGCGAGACGTGCGCCACCCTGACGCCACTGATACGAGCCAGGATCGGAAGCCTCCGGAGCGGGAACGTGCTGGAGGTACGCACCGACGATCCATCCGCACGAGAAGGTGTGCCCGCCTGGAGCCGACTCACGGGCAACGACCTGTTGGCCACGGTCAACGACGGCCGGCGCACCCGTTTTTATCTACGGAAGAAGTAAGGCAGCCCTGCACCTGCACCATCGCGAAAATCGCACCTGAGAGGTAGATCATGGCAAGCAAGATTTTGATCAATGCTACGTGTGGCAAGGAGGATCCGGAGCGGGCCACGCTCGCATTCATCGTCGGCAACGTAGCGGTGACTGCCGACCAGGAGGCGGTGGTGTTGTTGACGATCGAAGGTGTCTGTATTGCCACGGAAGGGTATGCGGACGACATCGCCAAGCCCGGATTTCCACCGTTGCGCGAGGTTCTCACGTCCTTCGTGGCGAACGGAGGAGAGATTTGGGCGTGCGGCACCTGCACCAAGCCGCGCGGCATCACCGAGAACGATCTGATCGATGGCGCAAAGATCGTGACCGCGACCAACGTCGTAGAGTATCTGGCCGCAGGCGCTGCCAGTCTGAGCTACTAACAAAGCACGGAGGAATGCGGTGTGACTGTGGCCGAGCAAGTAGATCAGCAATCTCAAATCGAGTTCCAACCGAACTCTGGGCTAGCAGCGGAACTCGGGCATCTTCCGGTCCGCATCGGTCCATCGCCCTGGCCAGGATGGGAGCATGTGTATGGCTTCACCGCGTACACCATGACCTTCTCCTCCGGCCATGTTCTCGCCGTGCGGCGCTTCCCGCAGAACGATTTTGCCCCGTACACCACGGTCTGGCATCGTACTCCCGAGGGCGACTGGTCGATCTTTTACGATGCTCCGCGGCCAGACATCGCCTGCCCGCGTTACTTCGGCCCAGCGGTGCAGCTGATACAACCGGCACGGATCAGGCTGACCTGGACCGGGCCGACGTCGTTTCGGGTGGAGATGAAAGATCCCGCACTCATCTGGGAAGTCTCCATGAAGACCACACCTCTGCTCAGAGCGATGAATGCTTTGAATGCTCGACTTCCGCTCTTCACGTGGCGATTTTCCGCGCTGGTGACTATGCGAGCCTGGATGGCACGATGGATGTTTGGAATGGGGAATGTTTCACTCTCGGCCACGATGCCCAGCGGGCACCTCGGGATTCTGATGCCTCTTCGCGTCTACTTCATCGAGGATTCGCGGGCCGTGTTCGACGGTATCGACTTGGGGAAGCCCGAACGTGTTCGGGCGAACCCAACGATCGGCCAGGTTCGCCTGTCGGCGCGGCCGGCATTTGCAGTAGGCTGGGGATTCTGGAAGATTCGAGACTCAGAGGAGTATCGGCGCACCGTCGAGGATTTGCGGTCCACGGTCGGAGACAGCGCCGAAGCATCCGGCGCCGGTACTGAGATAGGAACCGGATGATGAGGCGTTTCGACGGAAGTGCGAGGCCGGGTACCACGAGCCCGCCGGCACGAGGTCGAGCGAAGGCGAGAGATGCCGCAGAATGGACGGGCGTCAGTCTAACCGGCTGAGCTGCTCGAGGGTAAACTCCACGTCCTTCCTGGCTCCCAATCGACGAAATATTCCGAGCGCGTGTTCCAGCCGGGTCCGCGCCGGTTCAGGAAAGACCCTCCAGGTTCAGCAGCAGGCGATACGCCTCGAGCGCCCGTTCGAGGACCGGCAGCGCCGCGTTGTACCGGCCGGATAGGGACAGAGCAACTCCCAACTTTTCGCATTTGCGCGCGGTGTTCCGGTTCCTGGCTGGCTTTCCAGTAACGTCGTCCTCGACGCCAACGCGGGGAACACCGCGTTCGGGCATTGCGACCTCGATTTGGGGGGGACGGGTGGAACGTTCGGGGTCGGCACGAAGAACCGATCATGGCGACTCCGGTCGAGATGGTGCGCTTTCTGCTCGAGCAGAACGGTCTTCCACAGTCCGCGCTGGTGCCGGACGTGTTCCCAAATCGCCAGAATGTCTCGGAATTTCTGGCCGGCAAACGCGGGATCAGCTACGACCGTGCCGCGAAGCTGGCTGCGTTTTTCCACCTGTCACCGGCGGCGTTCTATTCCACTCAATGATTGGCCGGAGCTTTCGGCGCGTGCCGGCCATTCTCAGGAAGCGGGGCATCCGGCCTTCTGCGTCCAGTTGCGGCCGTGGTAACGAGTACAACATCAGGCGTAGACCCGACGTATCACTGGTTGGACACTGTGCTTCTGAATGATAGTCTGACCCTGTAGATTGTCAGTCATACGATGAGCACACCGTGGGGACTCGCTAACCCAGCCGGTTCAGGTACCTTCCGTATGTCTCGACGATGGACTCATGAGGGTGAGGAGAAGGTACATGCTGTTTCATGTCGAACAAGCCCATACGCCTGAAACCTGTCCGTATGGACAAGGTGGTTCAAGATCACTTCATGACGCCACGGTACCGGGTGTTCGCCTTGTGGCGATGTATGGCGACTTTATGCACCACGTGGTTTACCTGATTGTGGAAGCAACCGACATCAACCAACTCAACGCATTTCTGCTGCCAGGGATGAAGACTTGCACAGCAACGATTACGCCTGTAAGCGATCACCCGATACCGCTTCCCTCGTAAGGGCGCAATCGAGCGTGTCAGCCATCCTCCGCACAACGTAGCAAGTTGGAGCCGCCAGTAGCTGGACACTTGGTCTCATCGTGCGGTCAATCTCTGGATGCGATTGTTTCCCGTATCTGCCACCCACACGACACCTGCACGGTCAATCGCGATGCCACCCGGCTGCAGAAACTCACCGGGGCGTAATCCCCGCTTTCCCCAGACCGCGATCGACGCACCGCTAGAGGTGAACTCTTTGATGCGACTATCGCCGGTATCGGTGACGAACACATGGCCGATGGTGTCCACCGCTACTCCGGTTGGAGCTACCAGTTTTTCCGTTCCTGTTCCGCGCCATTGTGCGAGGAGATGTCCTTCCGGTGAGAGCTCCTTCACTGCCTGCATTCCGCTGTCGGCCACATACACATTTCCTTCGGCATCAAGAGCAATCCCTTGCGGTTGGGCAAATGGTACCAATGCTCCCCAATGTGTGTCGGGAACGCCGGTGGCGGAGAGTTTGACGACCCGAGAATTCCCGGTATCCGAAATGTAGAGACTACCGTTCTTGTCCACTGCCACGCCCGAGGGGTTTTCCAGCTGACCGGGACTAGATCCTTCTCCGCCCCAGGCATGCACCTGCACGCCTGCCCGGGAGAGTTCCACGACACGGCTGGTCAGCGCATCGACGACATAGGTGTTCCCACCTGCATCCACGGTCACTGCGGAAAGAGCATGGGCCTGTCCCCGCCCCAGAATCTCGGACTGCCACGAAGCGGTCCGATTGCCGGAGGATGAAAACTTGAGGACCGCGTCGAACCGGCCGGCAGTCACGGCGATCACCGACCCCTGTTGATCGACCGAAATTCCAGAGGGATTGTGCAACGATACAGGCAAGATCCTGAACGGGGCCCACGTGGCAGACAGGACCCCATCAGCTGAAAACTTTCGTATCCGATTCGAGCAACAGTCGGATTCGAATATTTCACCTGCTCGATCGAGGGTCAGAGCGAATGAATGGAGAGCATCGTGATACCCAATCGACAACCAGTGCTGCATTTTGTGCCCCGGTGCGAGCCTGTACACTCCGCCCGTGTACGAATCCGCCACGACAACTGGGTTTCCTGGACTGGTACTCACTGCATCTGGAAAGAAGAGAGGCTGGCTTGGCACATCTCCAGTAGAAGTCCACTGCGCCATCAGTCTGCCCTGCGGTGTCACCTGGTCTACGCTGCGTGGAAGTTCTCCGCGCGCTATGTAGAGGTTATTGTGGACATCAGTGGTCAGCGCTGCGGGAAGACAGTAGCCCAACCGGTGTACACCGCAATTGGTCCACACTGCGAGCAGTACGCCGATGGCCGAGAACGTCTGAATTCGTCCCGTCGAATCGCCGACATATATATTTCCACGGCTGTCGGCGGCGATAGCTCCAGGACGGATGAACTGTCCAGGCCTGGTGCCGTTGGATCCCCGGGCGCCGAGCCAGTGTCCCTGCGGCGATAGCTTATAGATTCGGCCCATATTTCCGTCGGCGATGTAGACGTTGCCGGTGCGGTCAACAGCGACACCGTCGCCGTGGACGACGTAGCGACCGTTCCGGCTCCAGTGATCGAGCACCTGGCCGGAAGGCGCCAGCTTCCAGAGACCACTGAGAGCATCCACCGCGTCGTCGGTTGCCACGAACACGTTCCCTTCTCGATCGGTGGCCAGAGCCTCGATGCGTCCCAGGACGACCGGCTGTTCTATTACCGGTTGCCAGAGAGAGAATCTGCGTATGCCGGCCGAGGCACCGGACGACATTGTGATGTGCACGGTCATGAAAGCACCAACCGCGATGAGGACGAGGGCAAACGTTCCTGCCGCCAAGCGCGAGCGCGGAGTAGTGAGGTGCGTTGGCAACGATACGGTGCGAAGTCGCGTGAGAGCGCGACTTGTGGCAATTGCGGTACTAACCGCGGACTGGATCTGACCGTGGTTGGAGCCACTCCCGGGAGACGCGGGTAACTCGCGGGCGGCCAGGTTCCGCTGCGCCCGAGCGACCGCGTGCAGTGAAGCTCGTTCCTCCACGCTCAAGCCGAGTGCGTCAGCCAGTCCATCCAACGTGTCGACACGCGGAGCCCTGGAGATACCACGTTCGATGTCGCTGATACTGCGTGCGCTGATGCCGGCTCGTTCGGCCAGTTCTTCCTGGCTATAACCCGCAGCGAGCCGGTAGCGGTGCAAAGTTGCGGCGACAGTCGACGGCATGAGTTGCGACACGCATTTTTGCGAGCGATCCCGCCCGGCGAGCCCGAACCGATCCGCTCTTGTCGGAATCATATCAGGAAAGTGCGCTACTCCCTGCGATATTGCGAGCCTCTGTGCCTCAACCTGTGAGCCGGTCTGTGCCTTCTTCATGGTGCATGGCTCGAGGACGGCGCAGACTCTACGCCAAGACGAGGGTCTGAGCGGAGAGCTTCAGCTCGCAAAGGAGTGCCCGCTTCCGGGGTACACGGGGCTGGCCGGAAGCTACTGCATCATCACGGCTTCGAACCTCCCTGCGGTTCCGGTGGGCTCAAAGGTCATCTACTTTCAGGCGAACGGGGATCCCACACCTGGATGGATCCACAGTGACGTGGCCCTCGTGGCAGGACCTGGAAATTACGCGCTCGGCCACATCGACCTCAACCAGACGACGCCCCCTCCCCGGATCGGAGTTGCCACGTTCTCAGGCGGCACAGGAGAGTTCGCGCAGTTCCATGCAAGCGTCACTATCTCGGGCAGCCCGGTATCGACTCCGTCGCCGCCGCCCGCGGCCATTCCCCACTGCTCCTGGGATGGGACGTATACCTCCGGGCTACCTCTGGCTGCAACTGCGGTTGGCGTGGCCAACTTCGCCGCGTACCAGCATGGCAATGCGGTGACGTTCGTGTGGCACATGTGGGGCCAGGAACGGGTCACTGGATTCACGCTGTACGTCAATCACAAAAGAATCAACAGGGAGCTTATTCCTGTCCATGCGAGTCTTACCTACAGGCGGCACGTAACCTGGCATGGACGTGGACAGTTCAGCCTTGGAGTCATGTTTGCGGACGGTGAACAGATTATGATCATCGCGCCGCAGTGAGGTGCCTGCGCACAGGTAGGCCCTGATGGTTCAAAGGCGACGGTACACGGACAGTGCGGTCCGACACATGCTCTCGTCGCTGGAATGTCGTACCGTATGGCATGAGCGACCCGCACAACGCGGCAACCTCCTCGATCATGCCGCTGCCGGC
>JANWJD010000012.1 GCA_025449555.1 Chloroflexota bacterium
ACCCTGCGGGCCACGATGGACTGGAGCTACAGCCTCCTCGCACCGGCGGAGCAAACACTACGGCGGCGGCTGGCCGCCTTTGCCGGTGGCTTCACCCGGGAAGCGGCGGAGTCGGTCTGCGCGAGCGCCGACCTGCCGGCCGCCGACATCCTCGATCTGCTCGACAGCCTGGTGCAAAGGTCGCTGGTCGTGCACGAAGAGAAAGGAGGCGATTCTCGCTATCGGCTGCTGGAGACGATCCGTCAGCATGCGCAGGAGAAACTGGACGAGCGCGGTGAGGAGGCAGAGTTGCTTCGCCGCCATGCGGCCCACTTTGCAGGCGTGGTCGAGGCAGCGGGCCAGGAGCTCGTCGGACCGGAGCAACTGACCTGGCTACGCCGTCTACAGGCAGACCTGGACAACATCCGCGCAGCGCTGCGCTGGTCGCAGGAGGCAGGTGACATCGCGCTCGCTCTGCGCCTGATAGCGCCGGCCTGGCGATTCTGGATGATGAGCGGACAGAGCTCAGAGGGACGGCGCTGGCTGGAAATCTTGCTGGCGCAGGACACGCGACAGCACGTCGCGGACGCAGTACGGGCTGCCGCCCTGTTCGCCGCCGGGTCGCTCGCCTTCACACAGAGCGATCCGGTATCCGCCAGAAACCACTATGTCCGATCGCTGGAGCTACGCCGAGCGCTCGGAGACGTGAAGGGCATGGCCGAGGTGCTCAACGGCCTCGGCGTCGCCAGCGTGGATCTCGGTGACTATCGCGAGGCCGAGAAATACCTGGAGGAAAGCGTCCGGCTGCGGTCGGAGGTCGGTGATACCTTCGGCAACCATGCGCCGCTCTCCAATCTCGCCAACATTGCTAAATATCATGGCGAGTACGTCCGGGCGACAGAGCTGTACCAGCGGGCACTGTATATTCAACGGCAGCTCGGCCACATCCACGGCATGCTCCTCTCGCTGGACAATCTCGCGCAATTGTGGGGCGAACGCGGTGACTACGAGCGTGCCGGCGCGTTGAACCTGGAGGCGCTGATCATGGCGAGGGAACGAGGCATCCTGACAAGCGTCTTGACCGGTCTCAGCACCCGAGCAGCGTGGGCCCTCGAGCTAGGCAATCTTGCCGAGGCAGAATCCTACCTCGAGGAATGCCTGGAGGTGTCTCGCTCGGTCGGGGATCGCGTTCAAGAGAACACCGCGCTCATCAATCTCGCTGAAGTCGCTCTGGGCCGGGGCGACCCGGATCGCGCGACGGCGCTCGCCGAACAAGCGCTGTCGGCGCTACGACAGATCGGCCACCAGCGGGGCCAGGCGTTCGCCCTGATGACCCTGAGCGATGCGGCCTGGATGCACGGCCAGCACGACCGAGCGGCCGACTTGCTGGAGGAGTGCGTGGAGCTGCGTCGGGGGATGGGTGATGCGCTTGGCACCATCGTCACTCTGGAGGGCCGTGCCCGCCTGGCAGGATCCCGGGGGCAAGCCGACGAGGCGGTCCGCCTGTACGGATCGGCGGCGACCCTCCGCACTGCGTTGGGTACGCCCCTTCCACCAGCCTGGCAATCCGAGTTCGCTCGGGGTCTCGCCGACCTACGCGACCGCCTCGGCCCGGATACGTTTGCCGAGCGGTGGGACGAGGGCAAGGCGAAGGCGGTGCCAGGACATCGCCCTGGCGCCTCCGGGCTGAACAGCTAGTCCAAAGGCTTGTTTAAGGCCCTTTCTGCCCGGAAAGACCTCTTCGGTGGTATTGCTTCGGTTCCTGGACGTTCATCCGTCTGCCAGGTCCAAGGTGACAGGGACCTGGCACACTGCTTCCGCCCGCTCCCCGACAGCTATTGGGCAGCGCCACCTCTGGGTCGGGAGATGCGCGGCAAACCCCGGTGGGGTGGGTGGCGTGAAGAGCAAGAGCAGGCCTCGGAGTGCGTGGCTACAATGTTGACGGAGCGACGGAAGAATGAGCATCAACGGCCTGTGGGGACGCGATCGCGAGATTATCGTCCTCCACGACCTGGTCGACCATATCGACGAACGCGGTGGAGCGCTCGTGCTTCGCGGTGAGGCCGGTATCGGGAAGTCGGCACTCCTGGCGGCGGCGCGAGCCCATGCAGAGACTCGCGGTGTGCAGGTTCTGGCCGTCACCGGTGTGCAGGCAGAAGCGACGCTGCCATTTGCCGGCCTCCACCAGCTCTTGCGGCCGATCCTGGCAGAGTCTGACGCCCTCCCAGAGCGTCTTCGAGAGGCGGTGTATGCGGCCTTTGGTATGACGGACGTCCATGCTCCCGATCTTTTCCTGATTGCGCTGGCCGCGCTCGAGTTGCTCAGTGGAGCGGCGTCTCGGGCTCCACTCCTGCTCATCGTGGAGGATGCGCACTGGCTCGACCGCTCCACGGCCGATGCCCTGGTGTTCGTCGCACGCCGCCTGAACCAGGAACCCATCGTGCTTCTGGCAGCGGCTCGCGACGGAACGGAGGGTGGGCTGATCGAGGCTGGATTGCCCGAGCTCGATGTTGAGGGCATCGAGGCACAATCGGCCGGCATGCTGCTTGATGCCCACGCATCGGATCTACCATTTGACGTGCGGGAGCGCCTCCTGGCGGAAGCCGCGGGCAATCCGCTCGCTCTGGTGGAGTTACCAATAGCGCTGCGGTCTGAACAACACCGAGGCGAAACGCCGTTTCCCGCGGTTCTTCCGCTCACGATTCGGCTGGAGCGGGCGTTTCTGGCGCGGGCGTCCAGCTTGCCGGATGCGGCCCGGACTGTCCTCCTGGTCGCCGCCGTCAATGATGGGAACGCCCTGGCGGAGGTGCTGAAGGCTTCGGCGATGATCGCCGGAGTCGAGTCGACCGAGCAGGCGCTGGCAACTGCCATTCCTTCCGGGCTGGTCGAGACCGATGGAACAGCGTTCTGGTTTCGGCATCCCCTGGTGCGCTCGGCGATTCATCAGGTTGCGAGCGTTGCGCAGCGCCATGCAGCGCATGCGGCCCTGGCTGACGTGCTCATCGATCAACCCGACCGGAGCATCTGGCATCGGGCGGCATCGGTGTTCGGGCCCGATGAGGCAGTAGCCTCCGAGTTGGAGATGGCGGCGATCCGAGCGCGCCACCGTGGAGCGGTCTCGCTGGCGGTCGCGGCCCTGGAGCGTGCGGCGCGGCTGGCGGACAATTCCGCGCGCCGGCGTGACCGCCTCCTCCGCGCGGCAGAGATGGCGTTGGGGCTGGGTCAGCACGATGTGGTGGCCCGCCTGGTCCGGGAGACCGAGCCGCTCGAGCTGAGCCCGGTCGAACGGGCGAAGATGATCTGGGTCCAGGAAACGATCGAGATTGGCAGGCTGGGAGATCCGGCCCGAGAACGGTCGCTTCTCTGGTTGGCTCGACTCGCCGCGGACGAGGGAGATACCACTCTGGCCCTGGACCTCCTGTGGCTCGTCGCCTCTCGGTGCTGGTGGGCCAGCCACGATCAAGCGATGCGAGACCTCGTGGTGGCAGAGGTGGATCGGATGGTGTCGGCTCGTGCGGACCCGAGAGTGCCGGCGATTCTGGCATTTGTGGCCCCAGTCGAGCGCGGGAGAGATGTCGTGTGCAGACTGACGACCGCACCACCTGAAAGGAGTGGGCAGCTCGAAGCGATTCGTCTCGCGGGCAGCGCCGCGATCACGCTGGGCGCCTTCGATCTGGCAGCAGGCTTCCTGGAAACCTCGGTCACCGGCCTGCGACCGGAGGGCCGCCTCGGCCACCTGGCCCGATCGCTCATCCAGCGGGCCTGGGCGGCCGTCTTTCTCGGGAACTGGCCCCTGGCTGCGCAAGATCTCGACGAGGGTGAACGGCTGGCCCGAGAGACAGCGCAGCCGCAGTGGGAGGCCGAGGCGCAGGCCCGCAAAGCCATGCTTGCCGGACTGCGCGGTGAGCACGACCTGGCAGAATCGCTCGCCGAGGATGCCCAACGAACCCTCCTGCCCATCGGGGGCAGCTTCATCCTGGCCGGCGTCCAGTGGGCGCGCGGCCTGATTGCCCTCGGACGCGGGCGGCCCGCCGAGGCATGCGACCATCTCCAGCGGATGATGGATCCGGGCGATCCTGCGTACCACTACTTCATGCGCTGCTGGGTGATCGCCGATCTTGCCGAAGCGGCGGTGCAGAGCGACCGCCGTGACGCTGTTCGGGCAGTGATGGAAGAGCTGCAGAGTGTCGCGCAGCAGACACCATCGCCCTGGTTGCACGTGGCACTGCGTTACGCCCGGCCCCTGCTCGCGGACGATGAGGAAGCCGGAGCGCTCTTTCAAGCGGGACTCAGCGCGGATATGGCGGCATGGCCGTTCTACCGGGCCCGCTTGCAGCTCGCTTACGGAACCTGGCTTCGACGCCGGCGACGAGCGGTCGAGTCGCGCGCACTATTACGGGCTGCCCGCGATACCTTTGACGCGCTGGGTGCGATGCCGTGGGGAGAACGGGCCCGCCAGGAGCTGCGCGCCTCAGGAGAAACCAGCCGCCAGAGGGCTGTCGATGCCTGGGACCAGCTCTCGCCTCAGGAATTGCAGATCGCGCAGATGGCAGCCCAGGGCCTCTCCAACCGAGAGATCGGTGAGAGGCTCTTCCTCTCTCATCGCACCGTCGGATTCCACCTCTATCGCATCTTTCCCAAGCTCGGAATCACGTCACGTTCCGAGTTGCGTGCGGCGCTGAAGGCCTCGGCACCTGCATCCGTGTGATCAGGTGGTGCAGCTGCGTCCTGGTTGAATGCCCATGGTCGGTGCATCGGGATTCCGATCCACTCCCGGTTTTCCAGTCATTTGCCAGTCATGCGACGGACGCGACGGTACCTCCTTCCCGCGTACGGTCGAGATAGACACCTTCCCCGTCCAACCGCGTAAGGAGAAACCGACATGAACGATCGTCCGAATATCGTCCTGGTCCACGGTGCCTGGGCCGACGGCTCCTGTTGGAGTGGCGTCATCGGCCGCCTGCAGGCCCAGGGCTACACCGTCACTGCTCCCCAGTTTCCCTTGACCAGCCTGGCCGCGGATGTTTCTCGACTGCGCCAGGTGATCGCTCGGCAAAGCGGTCCCACGATCGTGGCCGGCCACTCCTATGGTGGCCAGATTATGACCGCGCTTGGCACAGATGCCCCAAACGTCGCCGGTCTGGTCTATATCGCCGCATTTGGCCTGGACGAGGGCGAATCGCTCGGCGCACTCCTCGCGGGGCCCCCGCCCCCTGCAATCGCCCACCTCAGCCTCGACCAGCAGGGCTTCTTCTGGATCCCCGAGGACGACTTCGTGAGCCACTTCGCCGGCGATGTCGACTCGGTGCGGGCGAGGGTGTTGCACGCCGTGCAGCAGCCGCTAGCCGGTAGCACCTTCAACGATGTCGTGGGCGTGCCGGCCTGGAAATCCTTGCCGACCTGGTATCTCGTGGCCCAGAACGACCAGGCGATTCCACCAGATGCCGAGCGGATGTTCGCCCAGCGCATGGGCGCCGGCACGATCGAGATCCCATCCAATCACCTGGCGATGGTCTCGCATCCGGATGAGGTGCTGGCGCTGATCGAGCAGGCTGCCGGAGCCGTCCCCGTTGCCCTGTAAGCACGGCGCCCGCAGGCGAAACACAGGATAGTGCGCCCTCGAGGGAAGATCCGTGTTGCGACGGACGACCAACGGTCGCCTTCTGTAATACTCCATCACGAAACGAGGTTTTCCCATGCCCATGATCGATGTCTACGCAACCGAAGGTACATTCAAGGACAAGCACACCCTCGCCCAGGACCTGGCCAAGGCCGTGATGCGTTGGGAGGCAGTGCCTGACCTCGCTCTCTTCCGCGACAACACCGCAGCCTTCATCCATGACCTGCCGGCCGATGCCATCTCCAATGCGGCCGGAGCCGGCAACTACGTCCGCGTCCAGGTGCTGACCCCCGTGAACGTGCTCGATCGCACCAAGCAGCTCGGCGTGGTCAACGAGCTCACGGAGATCGTCGCGGCTGCGGCAGGTGAGCCGGGCTTGAGCGATCGCACATGGGTCCTGATCGCTGAGTCACCGGAGGGCGGCTGGGGCATTGCCGGTCATGCCTACACCAACGCCGAGATCGCCGACGCTGCCCGCCGCGCCCTCGGCGCGGCCACCGGTGGACGGTAGCGCGTCTTCACCCGATGGCCTCCTCCCGCAACCTGTCCCGAACGAGGAAGGTTCAAAAGAGAGCCGAAATGGACCTCAGGAGTTGTGCGCATAGAGTGACTCCAACACGGCTAACACGCCGCCAACTCCCGGGTTGAGTAGTTCTGGATAGACCTTCCCAAAGCAAATGATGCCGAAGGAGTCGATGACGAAGAGCGCCCGCCCAGTGGCATGTTCCGACTCTCGGTAGACGCCATACAGCTGAGACACTCTGCCGCGGGGTGGCGTGTCTGCGAGGAGAGGAAACGTGATTCCCGCCTCCCGTGCAAACGCTTCATGACACCAGACATGGTCGGCGGATATCCCCAGCATCTGTCCATGCAGCTCCTCGACCTGAGGGAGGTACTCCTGGTAAAGAACGAGCTGCTCCCGCGACACCGGCTCAAAGGCAGTGGGGAAGAACACCAGGATGACGGGCTGCCCGGCGAACCGACGGAGTGAGAGCGTCAACCAGGGAGTTGTGCGCAGTCTGAAGTCGGGCGCCGCGGTGCCGGCGGGCAGGGGAAGAAGATCGTCGTCCACAGCATTCGCCTCCCCTGCTGCACTCGAAATACCAGCTCCTCCGGTAGAAGACCTAAACGGCCTGTTTTGCGGCCCGTTTTCAGGTGTGTGAGTCGCCGACTGCAACGGTGATCAATTCGGTGCCTGGCCCGTTAGTTCGAGGTCAGAGATGAACCTGTGAGGCGTAGCCCAGGTCGAGGCGGATCGACTGCATGACGTGAAACGTCGTGCTGGCGGTGAACACGTCGGCGGCCGCGAGGACGCCGGTGTACTTTTCGATCACCGGTGTAGCGGCGGCGGCGGTGACCGCGTCGAGGTAGCCCCTGACTGCGGCCCAGGAGTTCTCGCCGTACCTCATGAAATAGGGCGTCGGGTCGACGGTGTCCAGCGCCATGCGGGAGCTGGCGGCGATGTCGGCCATGTACTGCTGGTGCAGGGTGACGTCCGCGCGGGTGCCGAGCCGGCCCATGTGGCCGCCGATGAAGTGCTTCCACGAGTAGCCGAGCGCGGTGTCCGGCGCGGCGATGTAACCCTGCACATCCTCAGTGAGATTGCTCCGATACACCGGCGCCCAGCCCGGGTTGACGATGTCGACGAGCATCAGCGTGTCGTGGTCGGGCAGGTGGATGAAGATGTTGTCCGGTGAATGGTTGGTGTCGTACCAGGCCAGCTCGATCCGCTCGCCGCCGATTTCGACCGTGCGCCGGTCATCGAAGGTCTCCGCGGGTGCCGGCCGGGCCGGGTCTTTCTCGCGCAGCAGCAGGCGGCGCGTCTCCTCGTGGCCGATGCGCACGATGTCATTGCCAAACAGCGAGGAGGCGCCCGCGTGGTCGGCGTGGTGATGGGAGTAGATGAGGTGCGTGACCTTGTTGGTCACGCCGTTGGCCGCGGCCATCTCATCGATTGCTCGCTGGATGTTGTGGCCGATGGTCGGCGGAGCGTCGAGCAGGACGACGCCGTCCGGGGTCGTCAGGAACGCGGCCTGGTAGGTGCCGTCAGTGACCCAGTAGAGGTTGCGCTCGACCCGCCCGACGTAATACCCCTGCTCGTTGAGGGTAGGACCTAGCTTGGCGCGAGGAATCGGGGCGTAGTCGGGGAGGTTTTTGGCATTTGCTGGGCGTGTGTCGGCGTGCGCTTCGGTCGTTGTGTCGAGTGCGGCCATCTGTTCCTCCTTCAGGTCGGTACGTGAGAAACATAATCACTGTGTCGGTGTCCGTAACAGAACCTGCCTCCCGGCGCGGTGCTCACCGCCGCCAGGATGCGGGTACTCATAGCGTGATGACGGTCTTGCCACCGGCCGGCAGGCTCTTCGCTCCACTCAACAGAGCCGGCGCCTGGTCCAGCGCGATCCGGGTAATCGGCGGCGCCACGATCTGTCCTGTCACCACCGCATCGGCCACCCGCTCGAGAAGCGCG
>JANWJD010000013.1 GCA_025449555.1 Chloroflexota bacterium
ACGACCGCATTCAGAGGAGCCTGGATCGAGTTTCGAACGACCGATGTCCCCGCCTACCAGCAAAAGCTGCGCGCGGCCGGCATCCCTGAGTTCCGTCACCCGGGCAGCACCCACATCTACTTCAGTGCTCCTGGTGGACAGGTCTTCCGGTTGATCGACGTGTCGTACATTGGCCCGTAAGAGATTGCATGGTGGACGTAGAACACACGCTCAAACCGGCATGTGATTGATGCCCCTCCTTCGACCACACATGTACGACCGACTCGACCACGACACGTCCGCATGGCACTCGGCGACACGCGTGGACCTGACATCGGTTTAGGATTCCTGTGCCCTGTGACGACGAGGGACATCAGGTGAGCAGGAGCGCCACCAGTGGAGCCGGCACCGCCCACGACGGATGCTGAAAATCGGTGATCGTTCGTGTGGCCACCACGCCTCTCGTGCAGTACGCTCAGACCATGCTCGCGCACGTCTTTCAAGCACGAGGCGACTGTAGCTGCGTCGATTTGAGAGAGCCCATCGAGGAATCCCTTGAAGTGTAAAACCTACTCACTGCGACGCAAGCAGCCTGCACAGTAGCGCCGCACGCAGCGGCATCGTGTCGACCATCACGTGCTCGTCCAGCGCGTGTGCGCCACCACCTACTGCGCCCAGGCCGTCCAGCACCGGCACGCCCATGGCGGCACAGAAGTTCCCGTCGCTTCCTCCGCCCACCGACACCTGCGCGAGGGCGAAACCAAGCTCGGCGGAGATCGCTCTGGCTCGCTCGAAGAGGGCGTCGGTGCCGGCTGTACGTTCCATCGGAGGGCGATTCACACCGCCTGTCACCTCCAGCTGCACACGATCGTCGTGGGGGCGTAGGTTCAGGATAGCGTCGGTGAGGCGTTCTGCCTCGCGCTGCGCGGAAAAACGGACATCGATCTCCGCGGTTGCCCGGTCGGCGATCACATTCGATCGGGATCCTCCGCCGATGACGCCCACATTGACCGTCGTGCCCGCAACGGGGTTCGACAGCTGCCGGACGGAGAGAATCTGATGGGCCAGTTCGTCGATGGCGCTGACACCCGCCTCGGGATCGAGTCCAGCATGTGCCGCCTTGCCATGGACCGTCACACGGAATTGAGCCACGCCCTTGCGAGCAGTCTTGAGTGCGCCGCCCTGGCTCGGCTCCAGTACGAACACCGCCCCGGCACGTCGGGCCTCATGCTCGATGATCTCGCGTGAGCTCCCACTTCCGGTTTCTTCATCCGAGGTGCACAGGAAGACGACGGGGCTGTGGGTGGGGGCTGTATTGAAGAGAGCGCGAATCGCCCAGAACCCCTGCACGATCCCCGCCTTCATATCGAATGCACCTGGTCCACGGGCCAGCCCCGCTTCCAGCCGGAACGGCATGATATCAATCGTTCCCGCCGGCCACACCGTGTCAAAGTGACCGAGTAAGAGCACCGGGCGATCGGCGCCATCTCCCCACTCGGCGCGCAGATGGCAGTTCCCACCCGGCGCATCCAGTACCCGGGTGGATGCTCCCGCCGCCTCTGCACATGCCGCCAGAAATTGGGCGCACTGCGTCAGTCGGTCTTCATCCCCGGAAGGCGACTCGCGCTCCACCAGGTGGCGCAAGTCGTCCAGCATCTCGGCGTGGTGGTCCTGAAGGAAGGTGAGGACCGAATCGGTCACGTCACAGCGACCTGGTGTTGACCCCGAATCGTTTCGCTGCGTTGCCAGCGGATGTTGGGTTCGAGCTCGACGCCGATTCCTGATCCAGCAGGAACAGTAATGGTACTGTCCTCATTCAAAACGAATCCCGGCCCCGCGATGTCGCGCTCGTAATACCGGGCGCTGGCCGATATGTCACCCGGCAGACTGAACCCAGGCAGGGACGCCAGAGCAATGTTGTGGGCCCGGCCAATGTTGGTCTCCAGCATGCCGCCGCACCACACAGGCGCTGCACGCGACAAACAGAGGTCGTGAATCGCCCGACTTTGGCTATGCCCCCCTACCCGCCCCGGCTTGATATTGATGATCCGGCAGCTTCCGAGTTCCAGGGCGTGCCGCGCATCATCCGGCGAGTGAATACTTTCGTCCAGGCAAATCGGTGTCGTCAACTCGCGTTGCAGTTGCACATGATCCACCATGTCGTCCGGTCCCAGGGGTTGTTCGATCAGTAAGAGGTTCAACCCATCCATCTGGCGAAAGGTCGACGTGTCCGCCAGCGTATAGGCCGAGTTGGCATCAACCTGCACCAGGGCCTCCGGGTAGGCTGCTCTGACCGCTACCACAAACTGGATATCCGACCCCGGCGCGATCTTGAGCTTGATGCGTCGATAGCCGTCCGCCAGAAACCGTCCGACTGTTTCCACCAGCGCCTCCGGCGAGGAATGGATCCCAACCGAAACCCCCACCGGTACGCGGTCACGGCTGCCACCCAGCAATGACGCCAGCGATACCCCACCGCAGCGGGCGAACAAATCCCAGCAGGCCATCTCGAGCGCCGCCTTTGCCATATTGTGACCGCGCACCGCCGCGAAAACCGTCCACACGTCTTCCGGCTCCGTGAGGTCCGCCTGGAGCAAGCGCGGAGCCAGAAACTCGGAGATAACGTGCCAGGCAGTGGCGATCGTTTCATAGGAGTACCACGGGCCGTCGAACGCCACGCACTCCCCCAGGCCGGTAACTCCTGCACCGTGCACCGCGATGATGACGCACGAGCGTTCCAGGGTCGTGCCAAAGCTCGTCGTAAAGGGAGCAGTCAGCTCCAATTGCACTTGCCGCAGCTCGATGGACTCAATTCTCATTCCCCGGCTCCTTCTGCGACGCCAGAATGTACCGACCGTCGCGGAAATCGACAGCTTCATATCCCTTGCCGAGCGACACGGAGAACGCCTGGCGCACTGCCAGGCGCCACGACAATGCCAGATCCGGCCCCTCAGTCTTCATCTTCTGAAAGTCATTGGGAACCTCGATCGCGATCGGTGGGCCCGTCACCACAGAGTCCATCGTAAGCTCGGGGCTCCCCTCCTTATTGCGGAGAACGATTTGCGGTGTGCCGTCCAGACCCGGCCGGCGATCAGTCGCATGCAAGTCCCACTCCACGAGCAAACGATCAGACGGCAGACCCCGATTCAACGCATCCCGCATCGGCCCGTAATAGTCCTGTTCGTAGATGCGGCAGACCGCGCCCAGTTTGTGCAGGTTCAGGTACGCATTGCGCGCTTCGAGTGGGTCGAAGGTCCAGCGCATCAGCTCCAGCCCCTGCTCCCGGGCCACCTCGCGCTGACGTCGCTTCAACGCCGCTCCGATGCCGTGCTGCCGGTACGCGGGGAGCACGCCGAGCATGTGCGACGCGTGAAAGTACCGGCCGTCGCTCCGCGCCAGGAAGCCGAGGACGAAGCCCACCAGCGCACCGTCGACTCGTGCTCCCAATAAGATGCCACCGTAATCCGACACGATCAGCAGCACGTGTGAGGGGACAATCCATCCTCCGTTCGCACTCCAGATCTCCATCTGGAGCTGCTCAACCGCGAGCGCTTGGGATATTCCATGGAGCCGCTCAATCTCGACCTGGTCCGAGTTCGTGAGCGATCCCAAAGTGCCTGAAGGGGAGCGTCGGATCTCCGCGTGTGAGCTCAAGTTGTTGCGCCCTCCCGCGTTGCGCCGAGCAGTCGATGCCGGTCAATACTCTGCTGCTCCGTCAATGGTACTCAGTGCTTCAGAAGGGTGGCTTGGACGATCCTACGAATTCCGTGCCTGTTGTGTGGAAGCTCACCAAAGACACAGCGTGGCCTCACCTCGTGCGCAGTAGCTTGGAACATTTTCTGATAGACCGGTCCGAGTCTTGTGAACCGTGTGCGCGTTGCCGCTATCCTCTACTATGACGTTTCGCGTACAAGACATCCGCCAGATCCTTGGCCCTCGCCTGGCACACTTGTGGCTGAGCGATCAGGCGCAGAACAGGGCCGTGACGTGCGTGACCCGCGTGGAATGTAGGGGCGACCTGATGGACGCGCAATCCGGTGAGTTGATGGTGTTGACGATGAGTCAGTCAACCGAGCAGTGCGTCCTGGAGGTGCTCGAGGGGCGATCGGGGACTGCGGCGGTGCTTCTCCCGCCGCTCGCGCTCTCCGAGCAGAAAATGTTCCGCGTGCGCGAACTGGCCTTGAATGGGCCGATTGGCGTGGGACTGCTGGGCCCGGAGGTCGATCTGCACGACGCGGTCAATGTCTTGAGCCGCGCGGTAGCATCCGCCTTTGGAAGCGTCGACGCGACACGATTGCATACCGCGCAGACGCTGCAGACTCTGGCGGAGACACTCGGGCGCTTGATCGGCAATTCGGTCACGATCGAGACCCCCAGTCACGAGGTCCTTGGCAGCTCTCCTACCGGGAGCGACGTCGACCAGCACCGTGTCAACACCATCTTGCGCCGGCACGCAGCGACCAAGATCATGGAGCATCCGGACTTCAAGACATTCCTGGCGCAGGTACGCTCCAGCGACTGGCCGCTCCATCTAGCGGCCCATCCCGGGCTTGGCCACTCCGGCCGGATCGCCATGCGCGTCGCCGCCGATGGTGAACTGTTCGGGATCATCTGGGTCACGGATACCGCGCGGCCTCTGAACGATCAGGACTATGCGGCGATTCGGCAGGCGGCAGGGGTGGCGGCCGCCATTTTCGCTCGGGGTCACCTCGCCACGCGGCGCGAGGCGATGCTCCGCGCCGAACTGCTCGAGGACGTGACAAAAGGTCGGATTTCGAATCCGGAAAACGTGAGAACGGTCGCGCTGTCGGTGGGCTGGAACATCGACCGGCTGCAGCAGGCACTGGTGGTGGCCATCGACGACTTTGAAACGTTTCGTCTCCGCCGGGCGGGACGCACCGGAGCCGCGTGGCGCTGGGAGCAAGAGCGACTCATGGAGCTGGTGAAGCTCGAGGTGCTCGCCATCGACCCGGAAGCGATCGTCGGCATGCGGAGCTCCAGCGTCGTCATCCTGCTCGATGTGGGCCGGGAGCCTGGTTCCGAGCGTAAAGCAGCGGCGACCCGATTGGCCGAGTCTATCGTTCGACGGGCTGCAGCCTTTTTACACGATACCCGGGTGACCGTGGGCGTCGGTCGCGACTTCCCGTCCTTCGAACACATGGCCGAAAGTTTTCGACAGGCAGAGCTCGCAGCTGAACTGGGGCAGACGCTGTGGGGCGGTAACCGCGCCTTACATTACGACGATCTGGGTATCCACCGTGTGCTCTTTGCGCTGCGTGAGCACGAAGGGATGGTGCCGCCCACACTCCAGCGAATCATCAGTCACGACCGCGAGCATGGAACCGATTACGTCCTCACGTTGGCGGCGTATCTGCGGCATATGGGCCGCCTGCGGCCGGCCGCGAACGAGCTGGGGATTCACCGCAACACGCTCGAGTACCGGGTCGGGCGCATTGCACAGCTCGCCGAGACGGATCTGGAAAATGCCGACAATCGCCTGGCACTCGAGCTCGGCATCCGCCTACTCGAGCTCGATGGAAGTACCGTGCGAGGGGCTACCCAACGTCAGGGTTGGGGAGATGCCGTGGAGCCGGCGCCCGGCGACCATCCCGGCCCGTAAAGCACTCGCCCCGGGGTAGCGCCGGTGTGTTCCCCATTCGCCAGGACACGCGTGCCATTGACCCACACATCTCGAATTCCGCTCGAAATCTGATGTGAATCTTCGAAGGTTGCTCGGTCGGCGACGGTTTCCGGGTCAAATACGACGACGTCGGCGTAGAAACCGGGCTGGAGCAGTCCACGCTCCCTGATGCCGAGTCGCTGTGTGACGGCCCAGGTCATCTTGCGAATAGCATCCTCCAGCGCGATGACGCCCTCTTCCCTGACATACTTGCCCAGCACGCGGGTGTAGGTGCCGTACGAGCGAGGGTGCGTCGGGCCCATCGGGATCGCCCAGGCCGGATCGACCCCGCCCGCGTCGGTCGAAATCTTTATCCACGGCTGCCGCAACTGTAGCCGCAGATTGTCCTCGCTCATCATGAAGTACACCGTGCCGATACGCTGCTCCTCGGCAACCAGCAGATCGGCCGCGGTCTCGACCCAGTCCTTGCCCTGCAACTGGGCGATTTCCGCCAGTGATTTGCCGACGAATCCGCCGTGCTCCGGTCGGTTGAATTCGAGTGGGAAGATACCCTCCGGGCCGGCAAGTGTCCCCAGCGCCTCCCAGCCACCGCTCGGGTTCAATACCTCTTCCTTTATACTTGCGCGCGTGCCGGGATCACGCAGATTCTCATAGAACTTTCCGTCGGCGGCAAGCCACGGGGGAAAGACTGAAGAGAGGCCCGTACCGCCCGCCAGATACGGATACATGTCGGCGGTCACATCCTGGCCCCTGGCGCGTGCCTGGTCGATGCGAGCGATGGCCTGCACCATCTTCGGCCAGTTGGTCTGCCCCGAAACCTTCAGGTGATAGATCTCAACGGGCAGTCCGGCCCGAGCGCCAATCTCGATCGTTTCGTCCAGCGCCTCCAGAAACGCATCTGCCTCCGAACGCATGTGCACGATATAGATGCCACCATACTCGCTCACGACCTTGCACACTTCAACCAGCTCGCCCGTTTCGACGAAGGCATCGGGCGGATAGATGAGTGCATAGGCCACGCCGAACGCGCCATCCTCCATCGCCTCGCGCATCACGCGCCGCATGACTTCCAGTTCATCCCCCGTGGCTGCTCCCTCTTCGAGTCCTTTGGCATATGCCCTGAGCGTGCCTCCACCGAGAAAGGACCCGATGTTTGGCGTGACACCCCGGTCCTCCATGGCGTTTAGCCAGTGCCGGAAGCGGGTCCATCCCCGTACGCGCGTACGCCAGGGACGTAAAGACTCATGCTGTTCCCATGGGAAGACCTCATGATCCGCCTTCCCACCCGCCGGAGCCGGGGTCCATGATTCCCCCATGATCTCGGTCGTCACGCCCTGCGTGATCTTGGAGAGACAGCCGGGGTCGATCATGAGCGGAATGATCGAGTGACTTTGAAGGTCGACGAAACCCGGGCAGACCACCATGCCCTCGGCGTCGACCACCTCGGTGGCCGACGATGCATCGCCTTTGCCGGGCGGCAGAATTGCTGCAATCCGTTCGCCCTGGAGCGTGACATCGGCGTAGTACCAGGGATTGCCGCTACCGTCTATCACCCGCGCGCCGCGAATCAGGACGTCGACACTCATGGCTTCGCCACCGGCTGCAGTTCGTCACTACCGATCTCAGTCGCCATACTCATTCACCCGTTTCCTTCCGTGATTTCACGAATCGCATGGGCTCCAGTGAAGGCTCGAGCGGAATGTCGACTGCATGGACATCGCCGTCCGCATTCGTCAGAAAGGTCATCGTGAAGCTCGCTTCCAGCGGTTCATACTCGATCGTCCAGGTATCGTAGTGGCGATAGCGGGTTACCATGTCCAATTCGGCCAGGCTAACCCGCAGTTCGCCGTCGTGCGCCTCGACCTGCAGTGTACCGTAGCCGGGATGAATGTAGTCACCCGCGTACGAATCCATGGCGTGGGAAGGATGTGTGCCCTCGACATCCTCGGGATTTGGTGCTTTTGGCCGGTTCTGTCGGGCAGTGAGAAACAGTTGCGACCAGGGTTTGGGCTCTGCGGCGATGAGCGAATCCACCGCATGAAACACCAGGGCTAACGGAAGATCGGAGTCGAGCACATTGCAGGATGCCGCCACCGCTATGTGGTCATCGGGTAGCACCGCCGTCTCCGTTTTGAAGCCGTCTATGCCCCCGTTGTGCCAGAGCAGCCGGCGACCTCGAAACGTACCAACCAGCCACCCGAATGCGTAGCCGTAAAACCAGATGTCTGCATCAGGACCGGGAGTGTCTATCGGCGTGTGGAGGAGCCTCGTCCTGGCGAGTGATTCCTCAGAAATGATGCGCTTGCCGTCCATCTCGCCGTTGCCCAGCTGCAATTGGAGCCACCGGACCGTATCGACCGCACAGGTGATGATTCCGCCTGCCGGGGCTATCTGGTCCGACTGGCGCCATGGGATCGCGGTCCACCGACCGCCCGAGACCTGCAGCTCCTGCTCCGATCCCGGCTTCCCCACGACTAGCCCGTCTGTGAGAACGTACGGCTGAGCGTGCTCCATGGCGCACGCTTCATGCACGGAGGTAGAGGTATGGCTCATGCCGAGCGGCTGTAAGATCCGCGTGCTCATCTGCTCTTCCCAGGTTGAGCCCGTCAGCACGCCCACGAGATGGCCGACCGTGACGTAGGCGAGGTTGGAGTACGCAAAGAGCGTGCGCGGTTCGAGCTTGGACGGCAGGTAGCGCAGCCGGCGTACCACCTCGCCCCGGTCGAGCGATGGATTCGCGACCCAGACGAACTCGTGTCGAGTCAGGCCGCTCCGATGCGAGAGCAAATCTGCCGTGGTGATACGGTCTCCCAGCATCCCCTCGGGCAAGCGGAAATCGGGAAGGTAGTCACGGATCGGCCGGTCCCACTCGAGCAGGCCGGCATCGACCAACGTGCCGGCCAGAACTCCAGTAAAGGCCTTCCCGGTTGATCCGTGGTGAAAGAGGGTGTATGGGGAGGCCGGTGCCTTGCCCTCCAAATCCCGGAACCCGAAGGCATCGGCGAGCACCACGTCACCCTGGTGGACGGCCACTAACTCGACGGCGGGTACCTGCCATCGTTCCAGCTCCGCTTGCGCATGCGAGCGAATCGCTTCGACGTCCACCATGCCAGCAATCATATTGCCCTTCCCTGACAAGTCCTTTAGAAAATCCACCCAATCGCCCAAAGCGCGGTCGTAGGTTCTTCCACAGCATGATGCGACATGCAGCGTTTAGGCTTGATCGTCATGACTCCTACCACTATCGTGTTCGACGGTCACAACGACGTGGTGCTGCGTCTGCTGGCGAAGGGGCAGTCGTTCTTCGATCGCAATGCGGACGGCCATATCGACCTTCCACGTGCGAAAGAAGCCGGACTCGGCGGCGGATTCTGCGCCATCTCCGTCCCCGGTGCGCACCGACATTCTTTGGATGCCGATCTGACGGAGATGGTCAAGCTGGCGCTGTCGGGACACGGCGACGAGACGACGATGCCGGAGGCGCCGGAGCGGCTGTACTCAACCGACACCACGATGCAGCAGATGGCGTGTTTCTTACGGATCGAAGCGGAATCCGGTGGCCAGGTGAAAGTGGTTCTGACCGCGGAGGAGCTACAGCGCTGTCTGGTCCAGAACGTCTTCGCCGTCCTGCTGCACATCGAAGGCGCGGAAGCAATCGATCCCGAGCTCAACGCGCTGGAGGTGCTGTACCGCGCCGGTCTGCGGTCCCTGGGTATCGTCTGGAGCCGGCCCAACGCGTTCGGACATGGCGTGCCGTTCAAGTTCGGCACCTCGCCGGATACGGGGCCCGGATTGACCGATGCGGGAAAGCGTCTCGTTCGGGCCTGTAACAAGCTCCGCATCATGATCGATGTTTCACATCTGAACGAGAAAGGCTTTTGGGAGGTGGCCGCGATCAGCGACGCGCCACTGGTGGCCACCCACTCCAACGCGCATGCTCTCGCCCCGTGGACGCGCAACCTGACCGACCGGCAACTGGATGCAATCCGCGACAGCAATGGCATGGTCGGTCTCAATTTCCACGTCGGCTTCCTCCGTGACGATGGCGATCCGGCAAACACAGACACGCCGCTGAGCGTCATGGTACGGCAGATCGATTACCTGGTGGATCGACTCGGCATCGAGCGCGTCGGTTTCGGCTCCGACTTCGACGGCGCGATCATGCCGGCGGAACTCGGCGACGTTACCGGCTTACCGCGTCTCCTGGAGTCATTGCGCGCTGCAGGGTACGACCAACCGGCGCTGAACAAGCTGGCACACGAAAACTGGGTGCGAGTGCTACGGACGACCTGGGGCCGGTAACGGCGCCTATAGAGTCGAGGTCTCAGCCTGGCGGGTCGCGAGGCGACCTCCCAGGTTGATGCCGTTGATGGCGCCCGCGTCGTCGCGGGTAAAGAACCCGCGTAGGCCCTTTGCCGGGCCGCCTGCGATGGTGTAACGATCGTCGGGAAGCAGTGTAATGGGGAAGGGAGGCTGGTCTTCCGAGTCCTCGTCGCCGCGCGCCCGGGCTTGTGCCAGATCCGCCGGTGATGGCTCGATCTTCACCACGAGTCCAGCTTCCTCCACATAGATGCGCACGAGCGAACTGATTGATGCGAACATTCCGACGTAGCCGTTCAGTTCGTCTTCGGAGAGCGTGATCGGCTCAGGCTGTTGCTGGATGATCCCGAGATAGCGTGCGAGTGACCACTTTACTATGGCCTCGTGGAGCTGGGCGCCGTTCGGGACGGAGTTGGTAAGCACGACCACCGCAAAATCGCGCTCCGGCACCATCTGAAAGGCAGCACGTTGACCGTGGGTCGACCCGCCGTGACCGACCATGCGAACCCCCTCGATGTCCCTGAGCAGCCACGAGATGCCGACCGCATCGCCGATGGCACTCGCCCCCAGGTTAAACGTCTCCTCTTTCATACGATCGAGCGATGCCTTGGAGAGGACCTGCTCCGCATCCTTGCCGCGACCATCCTCCAGATGAAAGCGCGCCCAGGCAAGTTGGTCTCGCACCGTGGCCGACCATCCTCCGGCGGGAGACACGCTCCGTGGCAACGCCCAGGGCCGGGCCACGGTGATTCTTCCATCCGGGTGGTGTACGTGGCCCACGGAGAATCGCCGGGTCATTATGTCGTCCATGGACGCGAAAGTCTGGTCGAGGCCGAGCGGTTGCAGCAACAGTTGTTGAATAGCCTCCTCGTATACCAGACCGGTGACCTTCTCGATCACGCGGCCCGCCAGCACCAGGGCGGCGTTGTTATAGGAAGCTTGCTGCCCCAGCGGATAGACCTGCTCGAGCTCCGACATCTTTTCCACGTACCGCGCCACGGCATCGTCCCCGCGTCCGGTGTCCTCGAAGAAGTCACCCTGCCAGCCGGCGGAGTGGTTGAGCAGCTGGAGCACCGTCACCCGCTGTGCCACCTCCTCGTCTTTCAGACGAAGCTCCGGTACGTACGTGCGCACGGGAGCATCGAGGTCGATCTTTCCCTGCTCCACCAGACGCATGATGGCCGTCGACGTGAAGGTCTTGCCGGTAGATCCAAACTGAAACAGCGTGTGCTCGTCGATGGGCAACGGGTTCTCGACACTCGTGATGCCGTACACCGCGTACTGCTCTTCACCCTCGAGATAGATCCCGACCGCGACCCCCGGCACCTCATGGTGGGTTGCAAGTTCGGTCAGGTGCGAGACGAGCTCGGCTTGGTCAACACGGATCGCGGCTATTTCGGACATCATCATCTCCTCTTAACGTCGGTGTAGGCGCGGATTGAGCACTTCGCCCAGCGCATCGCCCAGGAGATTGATCCCGAGTACGGCAATCACGATGACGATGGCTGGGAACGTTACCTGGGCCCATGACTCGAACATGTAGTTGTAGCCGCTGGATAACATGGTTCCCCAGTCGGCGGCCGGCAGTTGGGTGCCGATCCCGAGGAAGCTGAGCGCCGCAGCCGCGAGTATCGCCCCGCTCAAGTTCAGGGTTGCTACGATCACGAGCGGATCGATGATGTTCCGCAGGACGTGTCTCCGCATGATATGTAGCGGTCCCGCGCCCTGCGCCTGGGCGGCTAGCACATAGTCAAGGCCTTTGGTGGTGAGGGTGGAAGAGCGTGCGATGCGCGCGTAGCCCGGTATGCCGGCGATGCCGAGGGCGATGATGACC
>JANWJD010000014.1 GCA_025449555.1 Chloroflexota bacterium
AGCGCCGCCATCGGCTGCACCGTCACCGTTTGCGTCGATCCCAACGAGCGCTGCGTCACCGGATCGAAGGTGCGCAACGACTCAATCTCGTTGCCGAAGAATTCGATCCGCGTGGGGACCTCCGCTCCGGCGGCAAAAACATCCACCACACCACCGCGCCGTGCAAAGGTTCCGGCTTCCTCCACCAGATCGACTTCGGCGTACCCTCGCTCGACCAGTTGTTTCAGTACCGAGTCGATCGAGCTGCGTTCGCCGGCCTCGATGGACAGTGGAGTGTTATCCGCCGCCCCTGGTCGATTGAGCGGCTGCAGCAACGCCCGGATCGGCGCTACCACGATATCCACGTCTGCCCGCGCCACCGCGGAGGCGACCGTCTCACGCGTCGCTACCGCCGCACGATCCATGCGGACCCGTTCGTACGGCATCGACTCCAGGGCCGGGAAGTACGTCACGCGACGGTCCGACCATTCGGTCAGCTCAGCTGCCAGGTCATGCGCCGCCTGTACATGGGCGGTGATCACCAGCGCGGGATGCCGAGATTCTGCCACCAGCCCCGCGATGACGGCCGGGCGCGCCGCCTGCAACAATCCGGAGACGCGCACGCTGTCGGCGCGATCACGGAGCGGAGCCAGAGAATCTACGCCCGCCACCAGGCGTGCGAGCGGAGCGAGCGTCATGAGAAAAGAGCGGCTTTCTTCCGAATAAAATAGCGCGGAGCTTGGTATCTCCGCGCACCTGATTATAACCGAAAACTGCCGGAAATTGTGCTCTCCCGAGCGCTATGAAACCTGGCGAATTCTGGCCCGCGACAGATCGGATATCGATGGCACCGGAACCTCTTCCAGCGTTTCCAGATACGCCAGCCAGAGTTGTGGGTTCCAGACCTCCAGGCGGTTAAACATCCCCACCACCACCGCCTTTTTGTCCACGTGCGCGTGTTCCAATAACGGCGCAGAGATGGTGATGCGCTTCAAGTTGTCGACCTCCGAGAGTTGCGCATCAGACAGGGCACGATGCATGAACAACCGGCTCTCGTCGTCGTCCATGCTCCGGTATGCCTCGTCCAGCACGGCCTTCCAGGTCTCCAGATCGTAGACGTACAGACACTCCGGATCGGCCTTGAGTACCATCACTCTGCTCCAGTCGGTATCTTCCGACGTGACCAGCAGGTGCGATGGAACCGTTAATCGCCCCTTGTAGTCGACCGTCCGTTCGTACTCGCCAAAATACACTGAGTGCTGACCTCGCGCGACTTTACAGCAGGACGGGTGGGGACACGAGCAGTATAGAGCCCGCTCGGTACCGAGTCAACCGTCTGAAGCTCCGATCTACTTCCCGGGGAAACCCTTCGGCAGACGCATCTTCCCCGAAGTCAACTGCTTCATCATCTTCTGCATTTCCTTGAACTGATTGAGCAACTGATTGACATCTTGCACGGTCGTCCCACTGCCCTTGGCGATGCGGCGACGCCGGCTCCCGTCGATGATCGACGGGTTCTGCCGCTCCTGGCGTGTCATCGACGTGATGATCGCCTCGATCCGCTTCACTTCCTTGTCGTTCATGTCGGGTGCGCCACCCATCTGCTTCATGGCGCCACGCATGCCCGGTATCAACTCGACCAGTTGCGTCAGCGGGCCCATCTTCCGAATCTGGCGCATTTGATTCAAGAAATCGTCGAGGTTGAAGGTCGCGGTTCGCATCTTCTTCTCGAGTTTCTTCGCGTCGTCCTCGCTAATCTGTTCCTGCGCCTTCTCGATCAGCGAGAGCACGTCGCCCATCCCCAGTATCCGTTGTGCCAGTCGGTCGGGATGGAAGACTTCGAGCGCGTCCGTCTTCTCGCCCGTGCCCATGTACTTGATCGGCACTCCCGTCACCTGCCGGATCGAGAGTGCCGCGCCACCGCGGGCGTCGCCGTCCATCTTGGTGAGGATCATTCCGGTAATACTGACAGCCCGGTGAAACTCCTCCGCCGCGTGCACTGCGTCTTGACCGGTCATGGCGTCGGCCACCAGCAGCACTTCATGCGGCTTGACGCGCTGCTCGATGTGCTGCAACTCGGTCATCATGGCTTCGTCGATGTGCAGGCGACCGGCGGTATCGAGAATAACCACCGTGTTTGCATTTTTGCGCGCTTCCTGCACGGCGTTCGCCGCGATCTGAACCGGATCCGCTTTGGAGCCCTCGCTGTACACCGGGATGTTGAGCTGCTTGCCGAGCGATATCAATTGGTCGATCGCGGCCGGCCGATAGACATCGAGCGCCGCCATCAGCGGGTGGTGCCCCTGCTTGCGCAGCGCCAGCGCCAGTTTGGCCGCCGTGGTGGTCTTACCGGAGCCCTGCAGTCCTGCCAGCAAGATAATCGAGGGCGGTGTATTGGAAAGTTCCAGCCGGGCGGCTTCGCCCAGCGTTGCCAAGAGCTCCTCGTGGACGACCTTGACCACCTGTTGCCCCGGCGTCAGGCTCTGCATCACCTCCGCGCCGATACACCGCTCTTTGACCCGCGCCACAAAACTCTTTACCACTTTGAAGTTGACGTCCGCCTCGAGCAGCGAAAGCCGGATTTCCCGCATCGCCGTGTCGACGTCCCGTTCCGTCAGCGTGCCTTTGCCGCGCAGCCCGGTGAAGATGTCGTTCAGGCGGTCGGATAATGCTTCAAACATGTGTTCTATTCTCCAGGCACCCGAGCTTTTCTACCGAACTCGGGTTCGCAACTTAGCGCGTTTCAAACAACGCATTCACAAACTCGAGATGGTTGAACGGCGCGAAATCGTCGATCTTCTCTCCGGTCCCGATGTACCAGATCGGCACCTTGAGCTCGTTGTAGACCGAAAACGCGACCCCGCCCTTCGCCGTCCCATCGAGCTTCGACAGAATAATGCCGTCCACATCCACTGTTTGCAAGAAGCTCTTCGCTTGCAAAATGGCATTCTGCCCGGTCGTCGCGTCCAGTACCAACAGCGATACAACGCGGGCGTCCGGGTTCGACTTCTGAGCCACGCGCTTGATCTTTTGCAGTTCTTCCATCAGGTTGAATTTGGTGTGCAATCGTCCGGCAGTGTCCACGATCACGAAGTCCACCCCTCGCTGCTGCGCGGCCTTCACCGCATCAAACACCACCGCGCTCGGGTCGGCATCCTGTTGATGCGCCACCACTCGCGCCTTCACCCGTTCGCCCCAGATCCGGAGCTGGTCGATGGCCGCTGCTCGAAACGTATCGGCCGCCGCCAGATACACCGAACGATCGTATCGTTGGAGATAGTGCGTCAGCTTCGCAGTACTCGTGGTCTTGCCTGAGCCATTGACGCCTACCATCAATATCACGGTGCCCGTCTCCATATCTTCCAGCGGCTCGTGCTCGTCACTACCCAGGACCTCGACCATGTGACGCCGCAGCGCCGTTTCCGCCTCCACCGAGGTATGCAACTCTTCGCGTTCAACGTCCTTGCGGGCCGATTCAACCAGTGTCGACGCGGTCACCGGTCCCACGTCCGCCTGTATGAGAAGCTCTTCCAGTTCGTCCCATGTGTCCTCGGTGATGACGGACTCGCGGAAGAGATCAGAGATGCGATTGAAAACGCCGTCCTTCGTCTTCTGCACCGCGTGGTCGATCTGTTCTCGCTCCTCCTCGGTGACCTCGGGGGTCGACCTTCGACGGAAAAGATTCTTCACGTATGCTCCTCATGTGAAAAGCAACACCGCTCCGGCGAGAGGGTGTTGCTATATGTGCCAGCCTCAGTATACCCCTCATGGGGCCGTGTCAGTTGGTCTGCCCCCGCGGGTGTGGCGCCTCCACTCCGCGCTCGTGGAGCTTCATTCCAACCAGCACCAGCCGGCAGGCTCGCTGGGCTGCCTCGGCCACCAACCGTGGCGCCTCGGCTACCGCTCGGTCCAGTGGCATCGGCCGGTTCACCGTGCCGATCACCGCGTCGAGCCCATGGTCGAAAACCACGTGGTAGTCACGGCCCGTGCTGCCAACAATCGCAATCGTCGGGATACCCAGTGCATGTGCGCGCTGCGCCACGGCCATCGGCGCCTTCCCAAACAGGTCCTGCCGATCGATCCGACCCTCGCCTGTAAGGACGAGATCGGAGTCCTGCAGATGTCGATCCAGGTGAATCGCAGTGAACACGATGTCAACGCCCGATTTGAGTTCGGCCCCAAGGAAACCGATCAACCCGGCGCCCAGACCGCCGGCAGCTCCGGCACCCGGTATGTCCCGCACCGACACCCCGACGTCCCGCGCCACTATCGTCGCGAATCGCTCCAGGGCTGAATCGAGTTCGTGCACCATACGGGCATCAGCCCCCTTTTGCGGTCCGTAGATGTGGCTTGCTCCCGTTGGTCCGGTCAGAGGGTTATTGACGTCACACGCAACTTCGATGCGTACATCCGCGACGCGTGAATCGAGCTGCGTCGTGTCGATCCTGTGCAGGCGAGCAAGTGCTGCCCCACCGAGCGGAAGTTGCTGCCCCGCCTCGTCCAGGAACCGCACCCCGAGCGCCGTCGCCATGCCCGCCCCACCGTCATTCGTAGCACTGCCGCCGATTCCGATGATCAATTGCCTCATGCCCAGATCGAGCGCGTGTCGGATGAGCTCGCCTGTCCCGTAGGTGGTGGTCCGCATCGGGTTCCGCTCGTCTCGTCTGATGAGCGGTAAGCCGGAGGCCGCCGCCATCTCGATGACGCCCACCTCGCCTCCACCCAGCACTCCCCAGGTCGCATTGACGGGTCGCTCGAGCGGTCCCATCACGCGGGTCGTTACGGTGTGACCGCCGCTCGCCTGCACCATGGCCCGGACGGTGCCTTCCCCGCCGTCGGCCACCGGCAGCACCTTGACCTCCGCTGTCGGAATCACGTGACGCACCCCGCGGGCAATCGCCTGCGCAACCTCTGTGGCGTCGAGACTGCCTTTGAACGCCTGCGGCGCAACTAGAATGTTCATTGGCCCGCCGCCGCGTTCAAGCCCCCCGGCGGCACGACCTCGATCCAGGTCGCGCCAGGAATCAAGGTCATCGGTGATCCATCCGAGCGGATCAGAACAAGTGGGTCGTTGGTCGACGCTTTCGACCACGTCCCTTTCACCGTGTGGCCGTTTTCGAATAAGGTAGCGTTCCCGCTCCCTACCGCGGCCACCGAAACCCGACCGAGCGGATCGTTGGGGATAAGTGCCACCCGCGTGTTCAACACGACGACGTTCTGGGCGCCGATCTGCTTGCCTGTCGCGCGGTCGACGAACGGTATCCCGCCCTGCGAGCGCAGATACACGTTGCGACGCCGTGCGTACCGATAGGTCACGGCGTAGGCCGGAGGGCTTGCGACTTGCGGAGTCGAGAATGTGATCTGGATCGAGCTCGCGCGTCCCCTGGATCGAAGCGCCGCCGCACGTCCAAACGTGAACTCCGGAGCGGTCGAAGTAATCCGACCACCGGCTTGCCGCGCCAGCGCCCGTGACGCCGCGGTACTTCCATACAGATCGTGCGGCGTGGGTTGGTTGGCTGCGCGCGTAAATCCCGCACGTTGCTGGAGGGCATCGACATCCGCCAGCGTGGGTGTGCGACGCAGGAGTTGAAGCGCGGCCGGAGCACCACCGGCGTGGACGAAGAGCGCGTGAAAGCCGGCGGCCCAGGCGACAAAGTAGGGACGCGCGCTGCGAATCGGCCCGATACGAGCCGCATCATGTTCCAGATACAGTGCCATCAGCCGTGTGATGCCACCCTCGGTCAGTGCGTCGAACACCACGCTTGCTTGTGCGAGCCCCGCCTGGGGTCTTGCATCCGGATAGAAGTTATCCAGCACGACTGCCAGCGGTCGTCGCGCGGCAGTCCGCCGTGCGGTCGGCAATCCGTCGAGCGGTCCGGGTACGACCGATGGGACCGCCGTTGGTCTCGCAGCCACCACCGTCCGCACGGCGGTCGGTGGCTGAGTCAGTGATGCCCCCGGGCTGGCCGATGCGATCACGGCAAAGAAGGCAGCCGCCAGCGCGATTCCCAGAATGAGACCGACCGCCTGGAGTTCTGCTCGATATGCGTTCACTGCGTGCGGCGGTTCTCAGTCAGATTGCGCCGGCTGAGGTACGCCCGCAAACCGTCTCCTACCTCAGGGTCCGCCAGCGCCAGCTCGATCGTGGCGCGCAGAAAGTCGAGCTTGTCCCCCGCGTCATAGCGTGTCCCCTCGAATTCGTAAGCGAACACCGCCCGCTGCTTCATGAGGACATTGAGCGCATCAGCGAGGTAAATTTCGCCTCCAGTGCCTTCAGTCGTGTTTTCGAGAATGTCGAAAATCTCCGGCGTGAGCACGAACCCTCCGATCTGTGCCAGGTCGGAGGGCGCTGCCGAACGTTTTGGCTTTTCCACCACCGACAGCGCCCGGCTGACCCGTCCCTCGATCCGCTCGATTTCCACGATTCCATACTTCTCGATGTCTTCCGGGTCCACTCTCCTGACACCCACCACCGGCCCGCCCGCTCGCACCGCCGCATTGATCAACTGCTTTGCAACCGGCGGCTCACCCAGCAAAATGTCGTCGCCCCAGAGCACGGCGAATGGCTCGTCGCCGACTGCGTGCTTCGCCGCCAATACGGCGTGGCCATTGCCCAATGGGTGTTTCTGACGCACGTAGGTCACACTCGCCATGTCGGTGGTGTGTCTCACCTTCGCCAGCAACTCATGCTTCCCGGTGGCTGCCAGATTCGCTTCGAGCTCGAAATTTGTGTCGAAGAAGTCCTCCAATGCCTTCTTGTTTGCACTGGTGACGAGAATAATTTCTTCGATTCCGGATCGCACCGCCTCTTCCACGATGTACTGAATCACCGGCTTGTCGACGATGGGCAACATTTCCTTTGGAACCGTCTTGGTTACCGGCAGGAATCGCGTGCCGAAACCTGCCGCGGGAATCACCGCCTTCCGCACTCGCATGTCCACTCACCCCCTCCTGTGTCGAGCGCCGCTCAGAACGAGCGTCTGGATCCGGTCCAATCACCCCGTTTCATTGAGCGCGACACTAACCTCGAGCGTCGATGGTTCAAATCGCGCTCGTTCGCCTCCGGCAGTGACGACTCATACAGTTCTGCGACGCGCAGCGCCGCCTGCACCTGTTCCAGCGCCGCCACGTAATCTCGTTCAACGTGTTCATAGTACTTGGAGAGTTCGATTCGCCCGTAGAGAGCCGGCTCCCCACCCCCGTCGATCAGCGTTTCCCACAGCTGCACGGCAACATCCCAACGACGATCTCGCTTTTGCAACGCTGCCATTCGCATCACACAATCCGACCGATCAGCCACTTCCATCGGACGGTGCAACGCCTCGTCGAAGCACACCAGCGCCGTGTCGGTATCGCCGCCGCGCGCATATGCCTTTCCCAGCGAGAGGAAGTCGAGTCCATTCGTGATCAATCCGCATATGGGGTTTGCCAGCACGCGGTCGACGTGCACCAGCAACGCCGCCAGCGAGAGAATGTCCTGCAAATTGTGATAAAACACCCCCTCGAGCTCACGGCTGTCTCCACTCCGCTGGAATCGGAAGTACCGGCTGGGAATCTCCCAACCGGGCACGTCCTGCTGTGATCGGGCCAGCCCCAATATCTGAGACTCGAGCGACGACAGCGAGCAGCTCTCCAGACGCCGCTTCCAGATCCGGCGCGCCGGATGCAACAGGTCGATATGCGGCGGATCGGCGAACGGCGGCGTCTGCCGGTGACGGATGTATCGGTTCTCCAGCAGCGGCAGATCGAAGGCCTTCCCGTTAAACGTCACGACCGTCGAAAACTCATTCAAGAAGCTCGATAGTTCCGAGAGAAATTCGATCTCGTGTCCCGGGCCGGTCAGGAAAAACTGCTTGACCCGAAAATCGGCACCGTCGAGATACCCGGCTCCCACCAGAAACACATACGTGCCGGCACCCATCCCCAGCCCGGTGGTCTCCGTGTCAAGAAACACTGCCTTTGACACATCCGCGAATGCGAGGTCAGCATCCTTTGCAATCAGCGCGAGGCTTTCTGCCGAAACGGTTCGGAGCCCATCGAACGCATGAAGCCCGTGAATCGTGTCTCCGCCCCGAGTAGTCTCGGCCACGAATACCGACCCATTCGACGATCCGATCATGGTGCCCGGCAAACGCTCTTCCAGCCGGTAGACTCGACGGCTCGGGGTCGGTCGCTCGCGCTGGGGTTCGCTCCCCGCCGGGGGGAGACCGATCTGCCGGTGTAGATTCTGCAGCTTTGTTTCGATATTCAACGTGGCGCGATCTCGGCGGTGCGAGTGGGGAGACGTATCTC
>JANWJD010000015.1 GCA_025449555.1 Chloroflexota bacterium
ACGTAGCAGACGCGGTCGAGATACGGCAGCATTGGATTGACGTCGTGTGCGACCAGGAGAACCGTGGTGTCGCTCTCCTGGCTGATGTGCCGTATCACCGCCGACATCTCTCCCTGGTTGCGCAGGTCCAGGCTGTCGAGTGGTTCGTCGAGCAGAAGGATCCGCGGCTGTGTGACCAGCGCCTGCGCAATCAGGAGGCGCTGTTGTTCACCGCCCGACAGTTGGCCAATAGGCCGGTCCGCGTACTGGGTGGCACTCACCAGTTCGATTGCCTCCTGCACACGTCGCTCGCTCTCCCGCCGACTCGACCCGGCTACCAATCGACCAAGACCAGGGATCGGCGTGCCCCAGCGTGCCCCGTCCATACCAAGACGAACTACGTCGCGGCCCCGCACATGCACGTCGGCATCAAAGCTGCGCCGTTGTGGCACGTATCCAATGTCTCTATTCCCACGGCGTACGGGCCGCCCCAGAACCGACATGGAACCCTGCGACAGCGTCTGTAGTCCCAGCAGCGCTTTGACCAGGGTCGACTTTCCCGCGCCGTTTGGGCCGAGGATCGCCACAAACTCTCCATCGAAGATCTCGAACGAGACGTCGTGCCAGACGAGACGTCCACCCAGCACGACCGATGCGCGCTCGGCGCGGACGACGACCTCCTGTCCCACGACGCCGGCGTCCGGCTCGATGCGGGATTCGGGGGACCAGGGCCGGCGTGCTTCCATGCGTCAGTGGCCCGTGGCCTTCGCCAGCGCGGCGGCGAGTGCCTTGAGCTGACGGGTCTGCCAGACCTGGAATGAGGCGCCGGCCGGTTGGAGGGTCTCGGTTATCGCGACTATTGGAATGTGCTCCGCCTTTACCTTCGATTCGAGGGCCGCCGTGTCCGGCGTCGAATTCTGGATGTTGAACACAAACACTTTGATCTTCCTGTGCGTGACTTGATCGTCAAAAGCGGCCTTGTCTTGCGCCGTCGGTCCCGTCCCTTCAGACAGGGCCTTCATGAAACCCGGTGGTGTTATGAGATTGAGGTGCAGGGCCGATGCCAGGTACACAAATATACTTTCGGTGGCGCCGACCGGGACTCCGTGATATTTCCGGGCGATCGCGTTGATCTCTCCGAAGTACCCCTTGAGAGCCGTGCGCAAGAACGCGTTATGCAGCTGCACATAGGTCGAGGCGTGGTGCGGATCCAGCCGTTTGAGGTCGTTTGTCACTTGACCCGCAACTCGGGTGACATAGCTCGGGCTGTACCACAGGTGAGGATTATCGCCCACCTTCTTCCCGATCAAGGTGCCCACGTTAAGCACGGTCCGACCATTCACGGGATTGGCGTCCAACAACTTCTGGACCCACGAATCGTATCCGGCGCCGTTGAACACGACGTACTTCGCCTGCGCCATGAGCCGTGCGTCACTGGTCGTCGGCTCGTAGGCGTGCGGGTCGGTGTTCGGATTTGTGATGATGCTCGTGACGATCGCATGGCTGCCGGCTTCCTGGTGCACGATGCTGCCCCAGAAATTTTCCGCCACCACGATCCGCAACTGTGGCGCCACGGCGCGCGCAGGACTGGCGAGGGTGCCAACTGCCGGGCGCGCGACCGTACTCGCGAGTAACGCAAAGGTCATCATGCAGAACAGCGCCGGCCTGGCTGCCCGCAGCCGTCGCCACGCGATCAAACGGGTAACGTCCCCCCCATCTCGATAACTCTTACCCATAGACCTGCTGCTCCAACTAATTGATACGATGTCTCGATAACGGTCGTACCAGCGTAGACGAGGCGAGCCGGTTCAGTCAATGATACGACGTATCAATAGTCCGGCAATCGCCCTTTGCCTCGGGTGGCATCGTGCCCGCCGTACTGCCGCAGGGACATGGCCCTCATTGCGATCAAGACCGTCGCAAGGATGGCAGCTACTCCGCCGGAGATCACCGAAAACGGCGCGCCCCATGCAGCGGCCACCGCTCCCGCTTCCATTTCTCCGAGCTGAGGGCCGCCCATGAAGAACATCATGCTGACCGAGGTCATTCGGCCCCGCAGCGCGTCCGGCGTATTGAGCTGCCGAACGGTTTGACGCAGCACCATGCTGACGGTGTCGGAGGCGCCGGTACCGGCGAGCGCCAGCAAAGAAAGCAGGTAGATCCGCGAGAGCCCGAACGATACCGTGCAGAGTCCGTAGGCCGCAACGGCAATGAGAATCGTCATTCCCTGGCGACGGATGCGACTCCCGTAGACCGACATGAGCGCACCCGCCACAATCGCTCCACCGGCGGGAGCCGCGTATAGGATCCCGTATCCCTCGGAACCCACGGCCAGCACGTGCCGGGCAAAGATGGGCAAGAGCGCCGTGGCCGAGCCACAGAAGGTGGCGACAAAATCGAGCAGCATGGTCCAGAGCAGGATGGGTGAGTCCCGCATGAATCGCAATCCCTCATTCGCTGCTCTGATGCTCACTCGTTGGATTCCACCGACGATTGCGGGTGGCCGAATCAGGGTCAGGGCGATGAGAACCGCACAAAACGATGCAGCATCGGTGGCATACACGGCTGCCACTCCACCGGACGCGATCACCAACCCGGCCAGGGCGGGTCCGATCACTGTGGCCAGTTGAAACGTCGTGCTGTTGACGCTGATGGCGTTCGTGAGATGGTCGCGCGGCACAAGCGACGGGATCATAGCCTGCCGCGCCGGGTTGTCGAATGATATGGCGCAGGCAGCCAGAGCCGTCACGCCGTAAATGACCCAGACGGAAACGTGTCCACTCCAGGTGGCAATCGCAAGCACCAGCGACAACGACATGAGGACGGATTGGGTGAGGATCAACAGACGCCGACGGTCGATCACGTCGGCCACCACTCCGCCGAAAATCGACAGCAGAACGATGGGAACGACGCGCATCAGGCCGATCAGTCCCAGCGCAAAGGCCGAATTGGTCAAGAGGTACACCTGCCACGCTACCGCGGCCATCTGCATCTGCGAGCCCGCAGTGGAGACGAATTGCCCGCCCCAATACAGGCGGAAATCTCGGTGACCGAGCGCGGGGAACGTCTTCGGTCTCGGTCCCGGAAGGTCCCGCTGCTCCCCGGATGCGCGTAGACCCTGGATGGTCTTCCTCACCCATCATTGTAGGTATCGGCTTGAACAGAAGGAGCAACGTGGGAGCTTACACTATGGATTCCGGGTGCGCGCACGGGTGACCTCACCGGGATGGGGGTGTCGGTGGCGCGGGTGCTGGGTCGGGCGTATGTCTTGGGTCGTGTGATCCTGGAAATTCGTGAGGGCGGTGCGTCTTGCCGGAACGGCGGGAACTTGCTACCTGGATGGTCGAGAACTGAGTTGATTGACGGAACAGGGTGGCGGCGGTACGATGACCTTCGGGTCAGGGCCGACCGTTTGACCGTGGTAAAAGTTTATTGCTAAACTGTGAGTATGGAAAGCATTAAATCATCGTGTGATCAACCGACTCGCGTGAGTCTGCGGCGCCCAGCACTGCTCGCGTGGCTTCGCATGGCGCGAGTCTTTTCAAAAATCGACCGAGCTTCATCCGACGAGATGCGGTGTCGCGGACTCAGTCTGGCGCAATTCGATGTGCTGGCACATGTCGGCGCGCGCGAGGGCGTGACCCAGCAAGAACTGGCCGATGCATTGCTGGTTACCAAGGGCAATGTCTGTCAATTGTTGGACCGCATGGAACGGAGCGGCCTGATCGAGCGCCAGCAGGATGGGCGGAGCAATCGTCTCTTTCCCACGGAAGAGGGTCGAAGAGTGTTCCACGCCATCGTGCCGAATCACGAAGACCGAATTGTCGAAAAGTTCGATGCATTGACGCCCGAGGAGCAGACCCAATTGCTCGATCTGTTGCGCAAGCTGGACCGGGCACTGGCATAAGGCGCGTTCGAGCAGCGGGGTGAGCGCTTGAATGATTCTCAGTTCTCTCTAGTCCACGCCACACGACCGGCGGGCGGTGACGATCCGCATCCCGGACTCCTCCTCCTGCACGGTCGAGGTACCGACGAGCATGATCTACTACCCCTGGCAGGTGAACTCGATCCTCGCCTGTTCACCGTCAGCGCACGTGCTCCATTTCGATTTCCGTACGGTGGATACGCCTGGTACGACCTCGATCCACGCGGTGTAGGCTTTCCGGGAGGCGATACCCTGGAGCAGAGCCTCAGTCTGCTGGACCGATTCATCGACGAGATACTGCGCGCCTATCCTATCCGGATCGACCAACTCTACGTCGGTGGTTTCAGCATGGGTGCGTCAATGTCGGCCACACTTGCCCTGCTGTATCCCGATCGCATCGCCGGCGCACTGGTCTTGAGCGGCTACGTGCCGGCCGCGGCCAACCTTCCATTTCGTCTCGACGAGGTCGCCGGCCACCCGATCTTCGAGGCCCACGGCATCCACGATGCCGTCATCCCGGTGGAGTGGGGACGCCGTTCGCGCGATTTCTTTGCCGAAACGGCGGTTGAACTGACCTATGAGGAATATCCCATCGGCCACGAAATTTCCCAGCGCGAGCTGGCTGACGTGTCGACCTGGCTGACCAGAGTGCTGGATGGGGCTGACCATCGCGGCAGCCCGCAGATCCGACCTCCCGGCCGGGAACGTATCTAGCTCGAGACCGCCGAAACCGTATCCTGCAGCCATTGCAGGTACGGAGCACTAATGTCCGACACTGGCACGGCGATAATTTCCGGCACGTCGTAGCTGTGGTGTTCTCGAATGCACTGCTCGATCTCGGCGAAGCGCTCGGCACGGGTTTTCGCCAAACAGAGCCATTCCTGCGCCTCCTCCACCTGCCCTTCCCACCAATACGTGCTCGTGATCGGGCCGATAACCTGGACACAGGCGGCGAGGCGACTTTGAACGAGAAGCGCCGCCAACCGTCGGGCAAGTTCGGGCGTATCGGTGGTTGTCATAACTTGAAACGCGTCCAGCATAGGTGTTCCTCCTCCCCGGGAACGAAATCATGCGTCAGTGGCCGTTTGCCGCGAACCGCCGTGGCGGCCGCAACCTCAACGTTCAACTGAGGCTACTGCAACCAGATCCTGGAGGAGCGGATAGCGACTGGTGCACAGCTCAAGCAACTTGATCAGAAGCTGTGCCGTGGCGCGTGCGTCGCTGAGGGCACGATGTTTTTGGGCGTTGACGATTGCGAAGCGGGTGCAGCATTTGTCGAGGCTGTGACTCCGGTGGAATGGAAACAGGCGTCGAGATAGCGTGCTCGTATTGACGTATGGCACCGAGAGCGGCGACCCGTTGGCGTGCTCGAGGAAGGCCACGTCGAACGCGCGGAAGCTGTGCTCGACCAACGTGCCGTCTCCCGCGAACGCCCATAGGAGCGGGAGCGCTTCCCTTATTGGGGGAGCGCCAACCAGCATGTCTGTCGTGATGTGGTGGACCCGCTGCGCATCGCGTGGGATAGGCCGGTCGATGGAGACCAGTGTCTCGAACTCCTCGACAATCTTTCCCGCCAGCACCTTGACCGCGCCGATTTCGATGATGGCGTCGCGGCACGGGTCGAGGCCCGTGGTTTCCACGTCGACACTGATGAACGACACGCGACCGAGCGGCGTGGCAAGAGCGGTTACCACCGATCAGAGCTCCGAGAGAAAGAGTGGTAACGTCGCGTAAAAGCGAGCGGAGTCGATTACCTCACGGGTCGGAACTTGATCGAGCACGGTGTGGGCGTAGCGTTCGTCGCCGGGTCCGAATCCGATCGAGGGAATACGGGCCTTGCCCATCCAGTAGATGCCGTTGGTAGAGAACTCCCATTTGCCGATCTCAGGGTCCCGGTCGTACACGGCCCGATAGCCGGCCGTGGCCGCCCGCAGCAGCGGATGCTCCGGCTCGAGCGCCCACGCCGGAAACACCTTGGAGACCGGAAATACGAAGCCGGTATAGCTTGGCTCCTCGTACATCGGAATCTCGACCGTGGCTGTGTCCGCCCGGGGCAGCGATCGTACCTGTGCCAGCACTTCGTCTTCGGTCTCACCCAGCGTGACACGCCTATCCAGGTACACCTGCGCCTCTGCCGGCACCGCGTTGAGCGATGGCGAGTTGACCGTAATGTTCGTCGCGGCGATAGTGCCTGGTCCTACGAACGGATGATCGGGCAAGGTCTGCAACATCGCTTCCACGCCCTCGATGAAGGGAGCCGCGCGATACAACGGGTTATCGCCGAGCCGCGGCATCGCAGCGTGCGCGCTTTTACCCTTGAAGGTCACGCTGATTTCGATGCGGCCCCGGTGGCCACGGTAGATGTTGAGCCTGGTCGGCTCTCCGATGACCACGTAATCCGGCCGGATGCCCTCATGCTCCACCAGGGCGTGCGGTGCGATGCCGTCGCACCACTCCTCCATATTGCCAAAATAATACAGGGTCCAATCCCCCACAAGTCCGAGCCTTTTCAAGGCTGCCATGGCGTAGATCATGGGAGGCGTGGAGCCCTTCTCGTCGCAGGCGCCGCGTCCGAAGACGACGCCGTTCTCTTCCTTTCCCTGCAGCGGGTCCCAATCCCACTCGCTGCGATCGCCGATACCGACCGTATCGATGTGACTGTCAAAGAGCAGCACTCTGGAACCGGTGCCGACTCGACCCAGGATATTTCCCATGCTGTCGAATCTGACTTCGTCAAAGTTGAGCTCGCGCATGCGGGTCGCACAGGCCTCGCCCACGTCTCCGATCTGTGAGTCATAGCTCGGTATGGCTATCAACTCGCGCAAGAAATCCACCATCTGGCGCCCATGCTCATCCACGAATTGGTTGATCTCGCCGATTGCCTCAGTAGTACCCATGTCGCCCTTCCCCTCCGAATAGATACCACAACGATTGAGG
>JANWJD010000016.1 GCA_025449555.1 Chloroflexota bacterium
AACATGGGCAAAAATATATCGGGGTCACCCGCCACAATTCCATCCATGTCGCCGCCAAAGATACACTGGACGGTGACGTGATGCAGCGGCACCACACATCCGGCAGTACTACCGAAAGGCGCGTCACTCACCTCCACCAGATCCTGCGGAGTGAGCAGACTGATAACGTCCTTGCCGGCCTCCTTCGAGATATTGATCTGGGTGTCTTCTTCCAGGCTCTCGATGATCAGGGCCACGGCCGTGGTCGGCAGGTTCTGGTGTTTGGGCAGGTTCATGCTGACCGGAAGGACTTGCTCCAGTGGTGTCTGGCCGTACCCGCCCATGCTGTAGGCATTCTGCCCGCCCAGCACCACCAGACCGTGACCCAGGTCGCGCACGTACGGCACGAGTTGACCCATGAGCTGGGACCCCAGCGAATCCGCCGCGGTATCCACGATCACCACTGCGGCGTACTGTTGCAGAAACGCCAGGTCCGGTGTCACCTTGTCCGGCGCCCGCAGATCGGCCTGGATTCCGGTGCTCTTCAGACTGGCCAGCACGTTGGTCGCCTCGTGCGGCTGGTCGGTGATGACCAATACCCGTGGCGCGCTCTGCACCGACGTAAAGGCCGAGCCCTGATTGTTCTCGGGCTGAGTATCGCGCGCCGGGGTGATCGCTACCTTATAGGAATAGAAACCAGTCCGGAGCGGGCTCTGTTGGAAGGTGTAGTGGTTGTCCCCCACGCGTACCTGCTCCTGGGTGCTGCCCAGCAGGGTGCGATTCCGATAGATCGTGACACCGGTCGTGGTTGCGACCGTCGAGTGGACGGTCACGGTGAGCGAGAAGGTTTCGCGCGGACGAAGCTGAGACGGCACGGCGACATCGTCGACCCGGACCTCGGCGCCGCCCGGTATTACCACGGGGACCACATCCACCCGCACCCCCTGCGAACGCAGGAGGCGGGCCGAGGCCAGCGCATCACCCACGTTTTGCTGGCCGTCGCTCAGCATGACGACACGGTGCTGGTAGCCGGCGGGCAACAGAGCATTCGCCAGGTCGAGCCCCCCACCGAGGTTGGTGTACTGCGCGTCAACCGTCGATTGGAAACCGCTGAATCCCGCTGGTGCCCCCACCGGTTGTTCCACGACCGGTTGCCGCCCGATGTCGACCACGCCCAGTGAATCGCCGGCCGGCCGGTGTGTTGCCGCGTTGTTGATGAACGTCTGCACCGTGCTGCGCTGGCCAAGATCACTCGCCGAGAGATCCGCGACCATGATCACGGCTTGATGGCTCTGCGGAATGTGCAAGCGCAGACCGGCCAGACTGAGGATAAGGGCCAGGATGATCGTGCCGCGCAAGGCTATCGCCACCTGTCTCCGACGCAGGCTCAAATTGGAGTAGGCATGCCGCTGCGAATACAGAGCGAGTGCGATGAATGGAATCAGGAGTAGCAGAGCGAGCGGCTGACCGAACGAGATCATAACAACCGCGTCCCGCGGAACGAGATCCACCACTCCCCGGCAAGCAAGAATAGAGCGACCAGTTCGAAGATCCAGATAATGGTGACCGGGACCGATGTGGTCAGAGTTCCCCCCGCCTGAATGCGCCCGACGTGCACGGTAGCCGGTCCGGCGGCGGGCGCGGGTCGGGACGGAAAGAAGTTCACCGCGAAGGCTGCCTGCCGGCCCGCGGCCGCGGCGGAGGAAGCGCCCACCGCCTTGACCGTATACATCCCCGGTTGTGATGAATCCGTAAACGGTGGGAATGGCGGCCTGAGCTGCTTCACCGTTCCGTCGGGCCGAACCACATCGATCTCGCGGGTGCCGGGAGGAGGAAAGAGCGTCACGGCTTGACCGGTGGTGACGGTCGTCTGACCCAACGTCAGGCCGGGCGCCAGGTACTGCAGCAGGTTCTGCAGCATGACGGGAAAGCTCACCCGCAGCGGCCAATCCGAGTGTTGTAGGTCGAAACTCACCAGTGCGAAACGGGCCGTGCCTTGCTCCCCGGCTGCCAGGATCGTATGCCCGTTGGAGGTCGCCAGCGGTTGCATCCAGCCGGGCAGTGCGACCGATCTCACCTGGGCAATATGCACATCGCTCAGGTCGACGTATCGCACCAGCGCCGCCAGCGGCCCCGCTGACAAGGTTTGGAGCGCACCGGCCGGCAGGTTGCCGGCAAAGCGGATCGGGCCAAATCGTCCGGCGGGAGGAGCTATCAGGAGGGTCGAGCCACTGGGTGCGGCCGGTGGTAGAACACCGTCAAAGATCGCAAGGTCGTACGCTCGCTCCATGCCGGGCGAATACCCAGCAGGTGGCACGACGGACACTTTGATCGCGGGATCGTCGGCCAGCGCTGCCTCCAGAAAGAAGTCGCCACGAGATACCAGCAGGACACGGCGGGGAGGTTCAACCGGAACCGCTGCCCACGCCGACTTGTCGGTCCCGACGTTATCGGTCAGCGTCAAATGCACCTGCAGACGTTGCGCACCAGACGGGATATCGGACCAGAACAAATTCTGTTCACGTCGCCCGCCGATCACCAGTGGCCGCACATCCGCCAACTGCCCATCGACCAACAGCTCCAGGTCCGATCGTGCCGTCTGCGAGCCGAAATTACTCACCCGAGCCACCGCCTGTACCGCGGACGGTCCCTGTGAGGCACTGAACCCGATCACACCGAGATCCCGCAACCGGCCGCCGATGCGCTCGATATCGATCGGGAAATTCACCTGCAGTGGCAGTGTAGAGATGCCGCTGTCGCGGCTCGTCAGCACCACGGCTCGTGTGCTCTGGCCGGCACGCGCCAGGGACGCCGCCAGGCTCAATGCCTCCAGAAAATTGGGCTGGTCGACCCCGACTCGCAGGCCGTCGATCGCGCGCGAGATGGCGCCTTGATCGCCGCTTGCCGCCAGCGCGAGGTGCGGCTGCGCGCCCATGCCGATCACGCTCATTACGCTCGTGCCGCCGAGCTCGGAGGCCAGGACATGAGCGCGTGCCAGCGCGGCGCCAAAGCGGGATGGGCTGACGTCATGCGCTTGCATCCCGTACGACTCGTCCACGATCACGACCAGATCGCCGGCGATGACGTGCGAACGTGAGTAGGCCGGCCGTGCCAGCGCCAGGACCAACGCGGCCAGCGCCAGCAACTGCAACAGCAAGAGCAGGTTGAACCGGAGGCGCTGCCAGGGAGCATTCGCCTGGACGTCCTCCAGTACCTGCCGCCAGAGGAAGGTACTGGGCACCATGTGCTCCTGCCGGCGCAGCTTGAGCACGTACATCAGGATAATCGGTACCGCGAGCACGAACAGGATAAGTGCGAGAGGCGCGAGGAGCATACCGATTACCTCATCCCAGCACGCCCACCGCTTGCAGATCGGTGATGACCGTTCCGGCCAGATCCACGTCGCTCTCGAGCCGGACAAAGGCGATGCCTTCCCGGCGGCAGAACTCGGTGATGGCGATCGTGTGTCGCTCCAGGGCTTCCCGGTACGTACGGAGCAGATGCGGTGAGAGCGTCACCTCGGTCGACCTCCCGGATTCGGCATCGACCAGTTTCCAGTCGCCGCGGAGCGACGGTGAGACTTCCTCCGGCGACAGGATCTGAATGACCGTAACCTCCTGGCCGGCGGCCCGCAGCGAGCGCAACCCGGTGCGCCAATCGGAATCCGTCATGAAGTCGGAGAACACAATGGCGATCCCGGCGCCACGCCGGTACTGCCCATAGGTTCGAAGGCAACTGAAGTCGGTGGCCGGCGCCGGTGTATCCACCAGCCCGGCGAGCGTCTGCCAGACGACCGGTATGGCGCCTCCCCCACTCTGGCCGGGGAGAAACTGGTCGATTCGGTCACCCCATCCCGCCACCGCAACCGTGTCGTAGTTTTTGAGCGCGATGTACGAGAGCACGGCGGCCAGCCGCCCCGCGGTCAGCGCTTTCGTCGGGTCCCCGAAGTTCATGGAGGCGGAGTGATCCAAAAAAATCGTCACGACCGCCAGCTCTTCAGCACGATACAGCCGCAGAAAGAGGCGGTCGAGGCGGGCGTACGCTTTCCAATCGACCCGCCGAAAGTCGTCACCCGTGACATAGTTCCGGAAGTCGGCAAACTCGACCGACGCCCCGTGGCGGGGAGAGCTGCGAGGACCGGCGGACGGGCCGCGTAGCGCCTGCCGATTGAGGATCGAAAGCCGCTCGATCCGTTGCAAGAAGGCGCTATCGAAGCCAAAGGAGGCGTCGGTCATCGGACGGGTGTCGCCTCGAGCACCGCATCAATAACGGTCTCCGACCTCAATCCTTCCGCCTGACCGTCGAAGTTGAGCAAGCTACGGTGTCGTAAGGCCGGCTGGGCGAGCGCCTGAATATCGGCGATGGCCACGTTGAAGCGTCCTTCCAGCAACGCGCGAACCTGGGCACACGTGACCAGCGCCTGCAAGCCTCGTGGGCTGGCGCCGGCTCGCACGTACCGCTGGACCATCTCGACCTCCGACCACTGGGGATGCGTGGCCTCGAGCAGCGAAACTGCGTAGCGGGCGATCGGCGTGGCAATCGGCACGGCGCGCGCGGTCTGAATCATCGCGCCCAGCCGCCGCCCGTCGAGTACGGGGGATGGGCTAGTAGCCGGCACCAGCGTCGTCTGGATGATGCTCAGCAACACATCGCCCCGCGGAAACGGCACCAGAATCTTCAGCAAGAAGCGATCGAGTTGCGCTTCCGGCAGCGGGTAGGTGCCTTCCATCTCGAGCGGGTTCTGGGTTGCCAGCACGAAGAACGGCAGCGGAAGGCGGTGGGTGTCATTTCCCACCGTCACCGTGTGCTCCTGCATGGCCTCCAGCAGGGCGCTCTGGGTCTTGGGGGTGGCGCGATTCACCTCGTCCGCCAGCACGAGGTGAGCGAATACCGGGCCCGCCTGGAACGCGAACGACCGGCCCCCGTGCTCGTCCTCGCGCAAGATCGTGGTCCCTGTGATATCGGCCGGCATGAGATCCGGCGTGAATTGCACGCGCGAGAAGGACAGATCGAGGGCGGCCGCCAGCGTGCGCACCAGCAGCGTCTTGCCAAGTCCCGGCACTCCCTCCAGCAAGACGTGTCCGCCTGCCAGGAGCGCGATGATCGTCTCGCGTACCACCTCGGACTGCCCGATGATGACGCTCTGCACCGCCGCTTCCAGCTGTTGCGCTCCGTGCACAAACTCCTGCAGCGCTTGCTCATCGGGCGGGTGGCCGCTCCCCATCGTGTCCTGGGTGTCGAGAGTCCCTGCATCAATCATTGACGGCAACCACCTTCCAACCTTGTCAGCGTGAGAGCGTGCTGAAATATCGTTTGACGTCGCTCTGCAACGACGGTGGCAGAGCGGCTCGATCGAGTGCCTGATGGACGCTCTGGGCATACCGCAGGACAACCTGCTGGTACGGCACGAGGCTCCCCGTGAGCGGCGCGCCCTGTGGACCGGTCCTGACGATCTCGGCACCTTTTCCCTGTTTGCCGGGCACGAAGACGGTTACGCTGCGGCCCGCTCGCGTCAGTGCCGATCGCCCGGTTCCACCCGTGCCGTGGGCGCCGCTCTGGCCCGGCCGTAGCCCGGCGGTTCCCTGACCGGCCCCACGGCCCTGTCCGCGACCGGTGCCGCGGCCCCCTCTCGTCCCCCGGAGGCCGGCGCCCCGGCCCTGTCCCTGGCCCTGACCTGGTCTCGTGCCCGTTCCCTTCCCTTTGCCCGTGCCACGGCCCA
>JANWJD010000017.1 GCA_025449555.1 Chloroflexota bacterium
ATTTTGGTTCGGTACTGTCATGTGCGGAAAGGTTGAGTGACCACGAGCGAGCCGGCGACGGAGCGACCGGTCTACGCAATGGTGCAAGGGTGGGGCGGAGCCGGCGACGGAGCGACCGGCCTACGACCACCTCTCTATTTCCGAAAACGACCCTAGCTGCCGCTACTCTGCGCGTAACGCTTGTTTACTTCGTCCCAATTGACGACGTTCCACCAGGCGTTGAGGTATTCGGGACGTCGGTTCTGATACTTCAGGTAGTAGGCATGCTCCCAGACGTCATTGCCGAAGATGGGCGTGTGACCACCTGTCATGGGGTTGTCCTGGTTGGCCGTGCTCTCGATATGGAGGGTGCCGCCCTCGGCACAGAGCCAGACCCAGCCGCTGCCGAAGCGCTTGACGCCGGCATCATTGAACTGCTGTTTGAAGGCCTCGAAGCTGCCAAAGGTCGATTTGATGGCGTCGTCGATGGCACCGGTCGGCTCACCGCCGCCGTTTGGTCCCATGATCTGCCAGAACATAGTGTGGTTGACGTGGCCGCCGCCGTTGTTTCGGACGGCCGCGCGGATATCGTCCGGCACGCTATTGAGATCACGCACCAGGTCCTGGGCGCTCTTGTCCTGCAGCTCCGAATGGCTCTGCAGCGCGTTGTTCAAATTCGTGACATACGCCTGGTGATGCTTGTCGTGGTGGAGATGCATTGTTTCCGCGTCGATGTGCGGCTCGAGCGCTTCATACGGGTATGGCAGAGCGGGAACTTCAAAAGCCATGCGTGCCTCCTCATTGGTGGGGTTGGACCTATTTCTACTGTAGCGCGTGCAGGTTCGAGGCGGGCCTTGGGGCCGTACGAGCGAGCCGGCGACGGAGCGACCGGCCTACGATCACCTCGGCTCTCGCCTGAATGGATAGGGCCGCTACAGGAGGATCAAACCCTGGCGCACGCCTAAAGTCACGGCTTCGGTACGACTGGAGGCCCCGAGCTTGCCGAGAATGGAGCCGACATGGAACTTGACCGTGTGCTCGGAGATACCGAGCCGGCGGGCGATGTTCTTGTTGCCCGCACCTTCCGCCAACATGCCGAGCACCTCGATCTCACGCGGGGTCAAAGTCTCGACCTCGGAGGCCCGAAGCGGATGCGCCACCGGGATGAGATGGGGCGTGAGTCCGCTCGCCAGGTCGGGATGGAGCACCACCAGCCCCGCGGCCACGCCCTCGATGGCGGCAATGATCTCCTCTGCCTGCGCTTCTCGCGGCAGGACGGCGCGTGCTCCGTGGCGCAATGCCTCGGCCGCCTCGACACTTTCGGGGTCATCCGCCAGCAGGACCAAAGCGGGAAGCCCGGAGCGGGCGCCGAGGGGTAGCGCTGGAGTGGAGTCTTCACCCCGCTCCAGCGCTACCAGCACGACGTCCGGTTGGGTAGATTCAGTTCCGTCGACCAGGGCCGACAGATTGCTTTCGGTACCGACGACCTCGAAGCCCGGTTCTGTATGCACGATTGCCTGGAGCCCGGCCCGTACGACCGACGAGGCCGCGGCCACCAGAACTCGCGTCATGCAGCTGCTCCCGCACCCTCCGGGGTGCCCGACCGTTGCTTCTGGGCTGAGAGTACCACGGGGAACGATTGCAGTTTCCCGCCGCGCAGCAGATCCACGAAGAGGGTGCCGTTTGGATCGATCGACCGCAGGGCAGTATCGAGGTCGCGCGGGCCATTGAAGTGCTGGCCACCCACGCCGACCAGAATGTCGCCCACGAACACGCCGGCACGATCGGCCGCGCTATCGGGCGCGACTTCCAGCACCAGCAACCCGCGATGTGCGTCCCGGCGGGTTCCCACCGGAACCAATACGGGTTGCATGGTGAGCCCTAGACGAGGTCGTTCACCCTGCGCCAGCAGGAAGTTACCGACCGCGTTGCTGGGCACGGCCAGTCCCAGGCCGCCGGCAATCATGCTGTTGATGCCGATGACGGCGCCCGAGGCATCCACCAGTGGACCGCCCGAATTGCCGGGAGCCAGGCGAATATCGGCCTGGACCCAGGTCTGACGGCCGCGTCCCTCAGCCGGCGCGATGGCATGGATGATGCCGAGCGTGAGCGCACCGGAGAGACCGAGCGGGTTTCCCACGGCAACCGCGACCTGTCCGACGCGCAACGCGTCGGAGTCGGCAATTGGCGCCGCGGGCAGTCCGTCGGTTCCAATCGTGAGAGCGGCCAGATCGCGTTGCGGATCGCGCGAGGTCACCTGTGCCTCAAAGGTGCGCCCGTCGAAGAGCTCGACCTCGGCGGTGGTGCCGCGGGCCACATGAGCGTTGGTGATGATCAGCCCGTCAGGTCGCCAGATGACGCCGGCGCCACCGCCATGCTGGCCATTGCGGACATGGACCGTGGAGCCGCGAACCCTTTCAGCGGTGGCGGCGAGGTCGTCCGCCAGTTGCGTGTTGTAGACCATTGCCATCTTAGGCTCCTCTCTGCGGCCTCTCGCCGACGGTGACGGTCAGCTCAGTGACGGCGCCGCCGCGAATGAGCTGGACCGCCAGTGGCTTGCCCACCCGGTCCGGGTCGAGCAGCGATTGCACGTCGTTGGTATCGGCCACCGGCTTACCGTCGAGTGCCGTGATGATATCGCCGACGATCACGCCTGCCTGCTCTGCCGGGCCGTTCTCCTCGACCGAGACCACGATCAGGCCGGCATCCGTGCCGGTCTGGAGGCCGCCGCGCAGATTCTCCGGCAAGCGTACCGGCTGCATGGCCACGCCCAGGAAGCCGCGCGCAATGCGGCCTTTGGAAAGCAAGGCATCAATTACGCGGTTGACCGTCGTGGTGGGGACGGCGAGATTGAGCGAACGGGAGAGTCCAGATGTATTGACACCGACGACCCGACCGGCCGCGTCGACCAATGCACCACCGGAAAATCCGGGGTAGAGCGTGAGGTCGGGTCGAATCAGTTGATCGATCTGACCACCGGCCCAGGTGCGCCACGCTCCGCTGATGGAGCTAATTGCACCCCAGCTCGTACCCAGACCACCTTCGCCCGGCCGCGCCACGGCCAGCACGATGTGGCCGATCTTGAGATCCGCCGAATTACCGATCTCCGCCGGCGGCAGATCGGCGCCCTCGATGCGCAGGACGGCCAGATCGGTTCCGGCATCTCGCCCTGCAATCGTGGCCGGCACCGTTTTGCCGTTCGGCAAGGTCACAGTCACGCCCTCATCGCGCTCGATGGTGTGATCGGCCGTGACGACGATGCCCTGGCGCCAGTGAACGCCGCTCGAGGACACGCGACCACGCGCATTGACGGCGACGATGGATTGACCGGCGTGCTCGACGGCATCCGCCAGGCTGTTTGAGAATGACAGCAGTCCGCTGCCTGTGTTCGGTGTTTGTGTAACCAAGGGTAGTTCCTCCACATGAGCGAGACATTGTTCAGTCTCTGATTAATCCGTAGGACGATGTGTCCTCTATGGATTCATCATGCTCTTCGGATCGGCACCCAAACATCGTTCCTTTGGGGAGACGTGGACCTAGATAAATGGCTAATTGCGTCTCGACCGTGACGCCGTCGCCGGGCGTTCAGCCCAAGCGCTCGGGACCGAGACCGCCCTGGGTACAACGCTCTCGCACCGAGTTGGTCTGTATCCAAGCCGCACATCTAGATGGCGAAACAGCGGCGTGTTCGCCTCGGAACAGAGGGCGGCGGGCCACTGCGCTGCGCGCGGGCCGGCCCTACGGGAGGAGGACGAAGGTTAACGTCTTCTTCTCATGATGCCTATGGTTTGACTATGCTGGACACTCTACACCTCCTACAATCCCTGCCAGTTCACGCGCGGCGGAGTGACAAATGGCGGGCCGATCTCCAGCGTGACTTTGGTGTGTTCGTACAACGGGATGGTGCGGGGATTCACGCTGTACACCGTTGGTCCGACATAGACGCGGAGTGCCTGGCTCACTCCGACCGGGTGGTCGGCGATGCGCTGCCGGCTCAATGGCTGTCCCCAGATGTCGAAGAAATTGCCGAGCGTGGGGGAGATGCGGTGCGGCGCCTCGATGTGAATGATGCCGGATGTGTCGTGCGTATGCAGCCAGTACAGGCAGAGGTGCTCGAAATGAATACCGGTATTGGCCGGCGGACCGGCCACCGACTTCCCCTCGACGATGATGGCGAGATGGGCGTGTACGTGGTACGAGCTCGCCTCCGCGAAGTCACACCTGATGCCGTCGATGGGTGTGCTGGTCAGGCGTGCGAGCGCGATGCCCCCCGCCAGGATCACGATCAGGATTAACAGGGCCAGTAGGAGGCGTCGCATGGTCCTATCCTAAAGGATGGGTTATGGAGGCTCGATTCGACCAGAAGGAACAGAGAGGCTGCAGGTTGGTTGACACGTTGGCGTGTACGGGCGCCGGGCGGAAAGGCACGCGGCCGTTCCCGACGATAGTTCACCTTTGAGTGGGTAGATCTTGGGGCCGGGTGGCGCCGGCGAGAGGAGCATGAACTATGCTGATCGAACAGATTCGGTACTTCGTGGACGCAGAGAAGCGGGAGGAGTTGCTGGAGGTGCGTCGCGAGATCGACCGCTTTCGTACCGAGGCCGGGATGCCCCCAGGACACATCCTCCTCTCCGATGACACACCCGCCGGCGGGCCGACGGTGGTGTGGCAGTGCGGGTATGAAGACGAGGGGCAGATGGGATTGGCCGATGCGCAGTTGATCGGCAACGCCGAGTATGAAGCTGCCCGAGCGAGACTGGCCTCGCTGGTGCAGCGGGTCGAGTTGGAGTTATATACCTCAGACGATGAGGAGTAACTCCAATTGGTAAGGTCGGTGTGGCCGGGCTACTCTCCGGTCGCGTGGGCTGCGCTGTCCCGCGGTTCGATCATATGGACCGGGTCTCGGCTCGGGAATGCCGGACGCTGTCCGTGCTCGTACGGCATCCAGTTGCCGGATGCGATGAGTTCTGCTGCCATCTGCTCGATCTGCTGAATACGGGCATTGGCGCGGAGCGCTTCGCGAATCGAGAGAATGCCAACCGCCGGATGGCGCTTCTCGACGATGTGCCGCAGCATGCTGAGGTGTGCGTTGTCGGGCACGCCGGGTTGACGGATAGGACGAGTAGCGGCCCGGAGCGCGCTCTGCGTCCCATCGATCGCTTCGCCCTTCGTGAAGTCGAATTTGTAAAACGAGCGCCGGCCGCCCATGCGTCGCTCCCCACTCACCTTGATCCACTTCGCGTTGGAGACACCTTTGCCCACGTCGATGGTCACATGCACCTGTCGACCGCGATGGTCGAATGAGCCCATCAGCCGAGCGTAGGTTTCGTGCTCCGAGCGAAGTGGCTGGTAGCGCCCCACCTGGAGCGGACGATGTGGATCGAGCTTCAAATGGTCGAGCGGTGTCAGCAGTGAAAGTACGGCAAACGCATGAGGAATCAGGTCGGCGATCATGCCGATCTGTGCGCCGGAACCGCCGGGCTCCTGTTCCTCCAAAATCTCGATCTCAACCTCCTCGATCTCATCGAGGAAAGCACGCAGGTTCCGCTCTTCGGTCAGCAGATTCTCGAGCAGGCGTACTTCGGTCTTGAACCAGTAATGGTCGGCCGCCACGATCTGCACCGAGCCGTCCGTGCTGTCGAGAAAGGAACGATACTCTTCTGGCGGTGCGCCGAGTGGCTTCTCGATCAGAACGACATTGGAGAGCTCGTAGTACGACTTGAGGAGGGGGAGATGCGTCTCAGCCGGGGTTGCGATATAGGTGATGACGTAGCAGCTTGGTTCCAGTTCCAGCGTCAGGGCTTCAGGCGCCGGCGAGGTGGGTGAATCCCAATAGAAGAGGTCGCCGTTGGCGAGCACCGTCTCCTCGGCGGCGGACAGGATCTGGCGGCGTCCGGGTAGGTCGGCCTCGACCACGTGCGTGCGGAAGTTGAAAAAGCTCTTCAGCAGGACAAGGTGCTTGTACGCTTTCTGTCCCCACTGTCCGAATCCCACCAGCACGACATCCTTCTGGATGTGATGCTCCTCCTCTTCACGGGCGTGCACCCGCGCGTTCCGGATTGCCATGGCGGCCTGACTTGCCAGTCCCGACAGGCGTTCGATTTCGCCGCTGCTGAAGATTCGCTGTCGGTCTCGCTGGCCCAGCAGTACCGCGCCAAACGCATCACCCTCACCCGCTTGAAGTGGTAGGGCGATCAGCGAGCGGAGACCCAGCAGCCGCGCCATATACGGCGAGACGAGATCGTGATTCATTGCGTCCTCGACCACCACCGGCCGCTCGCGGTCCGTTACCTCGAACACGATGGAGGGTTCCGGACGTTCCACCCGCCGGTGTCGCCACATCTCATCCTGATCGGAGGCCGCCGCGCCGTACCAGGCCGAGCCGTCCTCGTCCATGAGCGCGATCAAGCAGACTGAGGCATCGACCGCACGGGCCATATTGCGGGCAACCAGCCGCAATGTTTGATCCAGGTCGATGGAGGTGGCGATGGCGCGACTGACCTCCGTCACGATCTCGAGCTGCCGGGCGCGTAGGGTGACGTCCTCGTAGAGGCGGGCCGTTTCCACTGCCACCGCAACCGTGGCGGCGCAGGCGCGAAGCGCCTCGATCTGGACCCGACCGATCGACTGTGCACGCGATATATGGAAGCCGGCTTCGAGCACACCCGTCGCCCGCTCTCCGCTTCCATCCGAGCCGAACGGCACGAACACGCGAACCAGAGAGCCGTGACCGTACTCGTCGAACATTTCGGCATTCAGGGTGAGTTCGCTCGTCTGGCGGTACACGCTACCCTCGTCACTGTCGCCTCGCAGGGGAGCGCGGTCGGCAGCCTCGCGTATGCGCGCGGCGTGCACACTCTTGGCACTGGTGCCGTCGTTCCGTACCACGGGTACGGCCAGGCGCTCCAGCCCGTCTTCGGGATAGCCGGAAACAAAATCGTCGCCTTCCTGTGCATCCCGGGCCGCGACCACAATCGCCCGCCGGCGCGTGGCGGCATACGCCAGCACATCCTGGGGATCTAGCTTTCGCACGCCGGGAGCAGCCCAGGCAGGTACACGGCGCACGGTCGTACCATTCGGGTGTTCGTCTGGAACAGAAGGGATGTCGGGGGAGGCCGTGGCCCCGGCGCTGGCACTGACCGAGAGACCGCCCTCCCGATCCGATTCCAGCAAGACTATCTCGGCAATCTCAAAATCCAGCTCCGGCAGGCCGGGGTCGGTCAAGGCAGCCACCGCAGTGCGGAGTGTCTCATCCTGGGTGGCTCCCGGCTGCAATAAGCGTGTGCTCAGTCGCGTCACGGCGCCCAACGTCCGGTTCGTGTCTTCGAGTGCCTGCGCCATCCTCCCGGTATGGAGCATGGACCCGAGGAGATCGGTCGCCGTCTGGAGGAGGGTGTAATCCATCGGCAGCCGCCGGTCCAGTGCCAGCGGGTCTGCATCCGCCAGCACGAGGATTCCTTGATGTCCCTGTCCGCGTGGTGCCAGAGCAGTCAGGGGATGGAGTTTGGCCGCGGCGAGGGATGCCTGGAGTGATTGGTCGCGCAGGAGCTCCGCCGGCCCGAGTGGCGGCAGGGTCTCTGCTCCCTGGGACTCGAAACCGTGCGTGGCCAGCAAGGTCAGGCGGTTGCGTCCCGGCACCGGCACATAGAGGGCCGCGGCGTCCAGGTGGGCAGCGGCCAGTACCCGGTGCAAGGCTGCTTCGAGCCGCATGCTCGAGCTGGCTTCATCGTCGAGCCCAACCGGCAGCGCCGCAAAGTCGCTGACAAGTGTACTGATCGAACGGAGGATCTCCGACTCCGCGGCCCGTCGGGCGGCGTCGATGGCGACCGCGACGTTTTCGCTCGCCTCGCCGATGCGCTCCAGATAGGTGGCCGCGGAGACATCGACCGTGGTGCGTTTGCCCTTACGCTCGGCGTAGTTCAGATAGAGCAAACCCACGATGCGACTGCCGACCATGAGCGGAAGTGCGACGATGGCGGTAATCTTGTGGCGGCGGACGAACGAGCTCTCTGCCTCTTGCATGGCATCGGCCGTGATCAGCGGACGCCGCATGGTGAGGAGCCAGGCGCTCGTGCCATAGCTCCGGGGAGAGAGATCCTCCGGAGTTTTCCCTTCGGCCTGGTCGGATCGGAACCGCCTCAACTGGTCGGCGAAGTCCGGCAAGGAGTGGACCAGATCGCTCTCCGGCAGGCCGATTGCCACCGGGGCGTAGAAGCTGTCGGTCTCTTCATCGTAGGGGTAGAGCGCGATGATGTCGGCGTCACTTGTCTTCCGCATGCTTTCGACCGCTGCGCGCAGCGCGGCGGCAAATCCTGCCTGTGTCACATGCTGGCTGCTCTGTGTCACCATTTCCCCCGCCTCTATTCTCGAACGGTTAGATTCTCTGTCATTTACGCTACCACCCTGGTGACACAAGGGCAAACGTATACTGATTCGCGGTGTCCTATCCGACACCCGGAACACTTGAGTGCAGCCAAAGCGTGAGGCACTCAATCGAGTTACACGGTGTATCCGGCGGCAAACGAGGTTGTGAGCGGATCCGGCTTACGCAAAGATCCACTCACAACTCTTGTGTTCGGGAGAGGCGGGACTACTCCCCCGACCCCAGGCATGCCTCGATTGCAAGGAGGACCGAGAGGTTCTACCGTGTGTGCTTCATGCGCCCGTCCACGATGGCCCCGAGGCGCATCATGTCTGTTACCCGGATTGGCTTGTTGGACTGGACCACGATGATGGCTCGGAACAGGCCCCGGGTGAACTTGAGGGCGAGAGAATACACGGGGGGCGCGGAAGTCTTCGGTCCCGTTGCATCCAGGATGAAGGCCTGCTCACCGACGCCATGTACGGTGGTGATTTGGCCGGTGATGGCCCCGACCAGCTTGTACTCGGTCAACTCAATTTTCTGGTTGCAGGTTGGACCGCCGGCGCTCTTGTAGGTGTACACATCGCTGATTACAGTCAGCACACCCTTCGTGCGAAGCGGTCCGCTGAAGTTCGCGACGTAGTCGGTGGCTGGAGGCGTAGACGTGCATGCCCCCATAGCATTTGGCTTGCTGGAACGGGCATCTCCAGCGGTGAGACCGCTGCCGAGCACATGGAGCACATCGGCCAGGCGCAGAGAGACGGACTTGGCGTTGGCGCCCCGAGCGGGCGCACCCGAGGGTGAAGCGAGGGAAACGGCGGGAGCCATAAGGGCCGCGGACAGACCGGCTGCCATCAGGCTGGTAGCGAGGCGGACGTGGCTGCGGAAGGGCGTTGTGGTGATCATCCTGCCGCCCCAATCCGACCGTCCAGGATTTTCGCCAGTGTGATGGCGCCCGGCTGAGCAACGGGAGTACCGATGGAACTCACGGTCAGCATGGCCGAGTGCATTCCGCGCGCGAGCCAGATCATCACGCTGTAGGCGTGTCTTTTCGGGTAGGCGATGGTGGAAAGACTGGCGGTATCGCCCACACCGGTCAAACTTGAGGTGTGGATCGTTGCGCCGGAATGATTCATTCTCGTGGTGAGGAAGGTTCCAAAGGTGGCCGCCGCACACGCTGTCGACTTCGAACTTGGATACGCTGTGATGCTGTTCAGGACGCTCACGATGCCGGCCGCCTTGCCGGCCTTCTTGAAATTCCCGAACATCGCGGCGTAGCTGCCCGTGTAGTCCGCGCCGCAGGTGTGATACTTCGAGGCCTTGTAGACATTTGAAAAGAAGGGCTGGAAGGTGCTCCCGTACACGTGTTGCACGTCCTTCAAGGTGAGCGAGATGGCCTTCGGCGACGCCGTGGCCGCGGCCGGAGCCGCTGTGGCCGCCAGCGGCATACAGAGCGCTCCCGTAAAGAGGAGGGGTACTGCCAGGAAAAGTCGGGAAATCATGCAATGGGTCCTTTCGGTTCTCGGGGAATAGGCAAAGGATTGAGGCTAATGGCGTCGGCATCGCCCGCCGCCTGAATGTCGACCACCAGGTCCAGGATGCTGCGATCAGTGAGCGACTCGTTGGTGCGCGCCCACAGGTCTGCCGCGGCGACTCCGAGCGCCGTCCTGAGGAACTCTCGTTGCCTGGGCGAGAGCTCCGTGCCCATCGTTTCCAGCTTCATACCGAGGTCGATGGCCTCGTCGCTGCTGAGGTGGTCCTCGTTCATAGTGCGCAGAGAATGATGCGCGTGACCGTCATTGTTTGCGTCCTTCCTGGGTACAATGGGAGTGAAGGCTTTCCGTGGCGAGCCCGGGCGCAGACCCATCGCGGATGTGGATGGCTCACGTAGGTTCCCTACGCCGCAGCAGTCGCGCAGACCGCCCAGACCTGCACTGAGATTGCGCCGGCCGAGCCGAATATGTCGTTTTCGTCGGAAATCGTTTCGATCTGATCCAGCGTGAAGCCTGCGTCGACCACTACTTCCCAGCCGACACCCCCGAGCTTGGGCGCACCACCGCTCACGAACGCAGCTCCATTGAGATCGGCCGTAATCTCACCGCCTCCGCCAAGCGCTTGCTTGCCGGCGGGGCAGCTTACGCTAGCCGCATCACCTGCATTGAGCCCGGTGGTGACGAGGGTGACGATCTGGTATCCGCTTACGCCGTTTGATCCGGCTGGGCCCTGAGGTCCACCTGATCCCGTGGCTCCTTGAGCACCGTTCGTCCCATTGGTACCGTTCGTACCCGGAAGCCCCGTTGGTCCTTGTATTCCCTGCAACCCCTGCGGACCCTGAGGCCCGGTCTGATTCCACGAGATGGCCGTTTGGCTGGGATGGCACGTGGAGGTGGACGACGTGGAAAGTTGCAACGTGCCCGATGACGCTGAATAGCAGCCGTGAATGACGCCGCCGGCATCAGGGATGCTCGCGTACGCGGCGCCGCCCACGGCTACCGTGGCCGCCACGCTCATGAGAACGGCAAGCAAAGTTCGTTTGGGCCTGAGCCGGCGCAGTACTCCTCGCCGTTGGCTCATATCCACTCGCGGCTGGGCAATCTGTCGCCGCAGGTCCTCAATTTGATGCTGCAGGTCTAAGACGGTCGGGTGTTCGCGGGCTTCGTGCTGCAAGTACGCCTCCTTGGTACGACCGATGGATTCGATTCGTGTGTTGTTCGAGCGTCCGGTACCTAGTCCTAGCCTGGACCGCGGAGCGCAGCTTGACCATGCAAAGTAGGCAAGCCTGACCCACGTAGTTCGTGGGAAACTGCTGCCTGGCGCGTGGTACCATGCAACCTCGGACGGCCCTTGCATGCCTGCTTCGTATCGCACCTGGGAATGTTGCGGGAGGGACGAGGCTCATGGCAAAGAACGATGCGCGCACTTTCGGCGTGCTATTGCGCCGTCACCGGTTGAATGCCGAACTCACGCAGGAGGCGCTGGCCGAAGCTGCCGGACTGAGCGTGCGTGGCATCAGCGACCTGGAACGGGGAGTCAACAAAGCCCCATATGTAGCGACGATCCTGCGACTGGGCGATGCACTCCGATTGTCGGATGAGCAACGCACGGAACTCGAGGCGTCTATATCACGACATCGTGGTCCCACGGCACACCGTCACGTCCTCCAGTTGCCGGAGCAATTTACTTCCCTGCTTGGTCGGGAGAAGGAGGTGGCGTCCGCGGTCCACTTGCTGCGTTGGGAAGGAAGACGCCTTTTGACCTTGACGGGGCCGGGAGGGGTCGGGAAGACGCGACTGGCGATCCAGGTGGCTGCGACCACCGCAGCCGACTTCGAGAGCGGGGCCGTTTTCGTTCCGCTGGAGGAAGTTGCGGATGCCGGAAGCATACAGTCGGCTATCGCGGCGGCGGTCCACCTCCAAGACGAGCCAGGGCGATCGCTGGACGAAAGTCTCGTGGCGTTTCTCGAGGACCGTGAGACGTTGCTGGTGTTCGACGGCTTCGAACACCTCATGGATGCGGCGCCGCTGCCTGCCCGGTTGTTGGTTGCGTGTCCGCGTCTGAAGATTTTGGTGACGAGCCGCTCCCCGCTCCATCTCAGTGGCGAACAGGAACTGGATGTAAAATCGCTGCCCGTTCCCGCTGTCGGTGAATCAACCGACCTCGCGCAAATCGAAGGCTTCCCATCGGTCGCGCTGTTCGTCCAGCGTGCGCGGAAGGTACAGCCCGCATTTGCCCTTACGATGGAGACGGGGACGGTGGTGGCCGAGATTTGCCGGCGTCTGGATGGCCTGCCGCTCGCCATCGAATTGGCGGCGGCGCGAATCAAGACGCTGTCTCCCGGCGGGTTGTTGCGCGCGCTTGAACACCGATTGAATGTGCTCACCGGCGGCCCGCGCGATAGCCAGCCCAGGCAACAGACCATGCGCGACACCATTGCCTGGAGCTACACTCTGCTCGACGCAGACGGGCAAATGCTTTTCCGGAACCTCTCGATCTTCAATTCGACGTTTGGAGTAGAGGCAGCCGGCTCGGTTGCACAGCAATTGGGCGACTCCTGGTCGGATGCGCATGGTGGGATCGCCTTGCTGGCAGACAGTAGTTTGCTCACGGTGCATGAGAGCAACACACACGAGCCACGTTTCTCCATGCTCGAAACCGTCCGGGAATACGGGCTCGAGCTGCTCGACCGCCATGCGGAAAGTGAGACGGTGCGCCGGCGGCTCGCCCAATACGGCGTAGCGCTGGCGGAAACGGCCGAAGCCGAATTGCATGGTGCTCATCAAGCACCATGGATGGCGCGACTGGAGAGCGAACATGCAACGCTGCTCCTGATACTGCGCTGGGCTCTGGCAATGGAAGAACTCTCTACCGGACTTCAAATCGCCGGCGCTCTCTGGCGGTTCTGGTACTCCCGCGGGTACCTAAGCGAAGGGCGCCGACAACTTGAGGGCCTCTTGTCGGCCCTGGGCGACCGCGACTCGGTACCGGAGCCGGTGGTCGCGAAGGCAGTACGAGGCGCGGCCGTACTCGCTGCAGTGCAAGGAGACTATGCACGGGCGGAAGAGCTGGGTGACCAGGGTTTGCAGCTCTATCGCCGACTGAGAGATGTGCGCGGTGAAGCGGCGATGCTCGTCATCCTGGGAAGTGTCGGCCACTACACCGGTGACTATGCGGCGGCCTGGACGCGGTACGAAGCGAGCCTGGCACTGTTTCGAAGTTCGGGTGACGAGCCGAGCATCTCCGTCGCCCTGAACAACCTGGCGAACATCGCGAAGGAGCAGGGACACGCGGCTGAATCGATCGCACTGTACGAGGAGAGTCTGGCGATCAAGCGGCGTCTCGGCGATTCACGAGGTATTGCCATCGCGCTCAACAACCTGGGAACCATGGCACTCGCCCAGGGAGAATACGACCGGGCAGCCAACTTCGGGGAGGAAGCATTGCTGCTGCTCCATGAGCTGGGCGACAAAGATGTAACCGCAGCGATCGACACGGTCGCCCGGGCGGCACTGCAACGGGGAGAAATCCGGCGCGCTGCCGACCTCTACGATGAGGGTCTCAGGGTTTCCCACGCGGCGGGCGACCGCGAACTGGTCGCGTTCTGCCTGGAGGGGAGCGGTCGCGTGGCAGCGGCCGAAGGCGAAATGGAGCGTGCCGGTACTCTCTACGGGGCTGGAGAAGCGCTCAGGGCGGCCGTAGGTGCGCCTCTTTCCCCGACGGAGCTACCGCAGCACAACCTGTTCCTCGACGCCGCCAGGAC
>JANWJD010000018.1 GCA_025449555.1 Chloroflexota bacterium
ATGATAGAGCGATTTGCGCTCTACATGGAGGACCTTCGCGGCGGTTGATTTGTTGCCCCCGGCCTCCAGATATGAACGTAGGGTCTGAACAAGCGGGACAGCGCGCGCAGCATCGTGCTCAAGCAGGCAACCGAGCTCCATTTCCACGAAGTGCGCGAGATCGTTCCCATCCCTGAGGCGAAGCAGTAGACGCTGCAGACCGAGGTTCGAAAAGTGGGTTAGTCCGCCCGCCGATGCCAACGCAGCCTCGCAACGCAGTGCCTCACCAGCTTCATTCATGCCCCGCTGCAACGACTCGATTCCAATTTCGCCACTGGCTCCGGCCGCGATTTCGATCTCGTCAAGATTATGCCGAATATGCTGCGCCGCGTCACCGATTAATTCGTTGAGCCGAGATTCGATGGAGTCCGAAGCAGGAACACCGACGATTGCAATCACCCGCGGTCCCTCCGTCGTCACCAGCCCGACGCACCAGGCCCGTCCGATCGCTCGACGGATCTCATCTATGACCGGTCCGCTCACCTGGGACCAGGGCTCCCGCATGGTCGAACGCGTCGCTTGCGAGGCGGCCTTCTCCCGTGGCTCGACCATGAGCACCGTCAGCTTGGTGCCGGTGAAGTCAGTTCCCAGCGCTCGGGCCCGCCGTAGAACTTCCTCGGCGGAACGAAATCGCCCGTGCAACATGTCCGCTACCAGCGCACCCCTCGCATGGTGGGCCGCCTCCCGCGTGTCCTTGTCGGCCAGGAGGGTGAAACCAATGATCCATCCGGCCCGATCGATCGACAGGAGATCCGTGTCATCCAGGGGTGTGTCCTGTTCCAGCACATGAACCCGGTACCAGACTTCGTCGCGTACAACAATCGGCATCCAGGCGCAGCGATGGGCGCCCTCGACCACGCTTACCGGGTTCTTCGTGTCCAAGTCATGAGTTGAGCGGGAATGCGTGTCCCAGGTCCGCAGAAGTGTGTCTACGGTCCCCATGTGCGTGGCATACTCCACCACTTGATGGGCGCGATCTTCCAGGATCACGGGGTTCCGAACAATCTCCGCCAAACGATTGACGATGCGTCCGGTCCCGGCCCCGCTCAGAGCCAGGCGAGCGAAGTCCCGAGCAACTATGTCCGCACGCTCCAGCATCTGGTACTGCCGATTGATGATGGTGGAGTGGACCGCTTCCGTGATTTCCACGTAGCGCACCTCTTGATGGAGCACGATGAGCGGCACACGCCGGGTCTCAGCTTCTATCACCAGCGCCTCCGGGATCTGGCGGCAGCGACGACGCACTCCTATGACGAGGCCGGCCACGCCAACTTCAGCCAGTTCGCGGACATAGCGTCGGTGCAAGGCGTCCTCGTGTGGAAGCCCTATGCCGGTCGTCAACAGCAGCTCGCCGCCCTGAAGCAGACTGGCGATATCCGGCACGTCGGAGAGGTGTACCCACCGCACCCGCCGGTCCAACCCCGAGGCACCTGCGACGACCTCGGCTTCGGCCTGCTGGAAGACGTCAAATCTTAGGATGTCTCGTACGGTCAGAGTCAAGGGTGTTCCATGGCCTCAGAATACCGCTTATTGCATGTGAACCGCTCAATTGTCCGCAACGTGTTCCGGTCGAAATGAAAGCGGGTATGCATATTGCCCCATTCCGGTCCGAGGCTGCGGCCCAACGTGAAAGCTCATGCAAAGCGCGCCCATCAGGGGCCTGACTCGCGGTCTGGCGTAACACAGTCGAGACAGTTATTGTGAAACAGCGCGAAAGACATCCACTGAACGTGCTGAGATCCAGGAGCAGTGGGGTTGCCGGTTGATGATATGAGCGATACCGTGACGACCAGCGAAGGCATCGAACCAATGAGTCGTCATGAAAACTCCGGCGCGAATGCTTCGCGCCCGTGGCTCGCTGTTGCCGTCGTCCTCGCGCTCGTTGCAGCGGCACTCCTCGGGATGTCCCGACTAATCTCCTCTTCGCCGGCCGATGGGACCGATAGCTTTAGCGCCATTCAAGTGGGTCGCGTTGCTTTTGATTTTGGGCCCGACGGCCGGACAGCGAGGCTTCATGTGCGGACTTCCATCACGTCTATTTGCGCGATCGCATATGGGACCTCGGCGGCCTACGGCCATCTCGCAACTGACCCCGCCATGGCAGCGTCGGGCGATCGGAATCACGCTGCGTTTCTCACCGGGCTGATCCCCCACACCCGCTATCTGTATCGCATGCAAGCCGTTGGCATAGATGGACGGTTGTATCGCAGTCCGGTGTACACCTTTCACACTCCGTCTGCCGTCCATCGCACTGCCGGCAATGATGTAGCGATTGGAGCAACCGTGTTGAAGGTCAGTTCGGTCTTCTCCCTCGATTTTGCGGCGAAGAATGCGGTGGATGGCGACCCAGGAACCGAATGGGCCACACAGGGTGACGGGAATCATGCGTTTATCACGATCGATCTGCACCGCACCGTCCGGGTCAGCGCAGTCGCGTTCCGCACGCGTTCGATGGGTGACGGCACCGCGATCACCAGGACCTACAGCGTGACGGTAGACGGGAAGAAAACGTACGGTCCTTTCAAGGCTTCGCCCGGTTCCGCGGTCAATCGCGTCGCTTTCACCGGACGAGTTATTCGATTCAGCGTGGTGCAGTCGACCGGCGGCAACACCGGAGCGAGTGAAGTGGCGGCGTATGGGAAGCCTTAGTGGTCCGTCCAGACCGCTCTGGCGGGCAAGCTGCATGGTGAATCAGCGGTTGACGCGGTAGCGGATGTGGGTGGCCTCCGGCGTGTCGATCACCCGGACGATCTCCAACTCGATGCGCGACGGCAACAGTTCGAACAGCCGGCGTCCTTCGCCGAACAGCACCGGGATCTGATGAATTTGCAATTCGTCCAACACACCGGCTTCGAGTGCCCGCTGCGCCGTATATGCACCGTGCACCAACACGTTGCGGTCCCCCGCGGCGGCTTTGGCCTGTGTCATCGCGCTCTCGATCCCATCGGACACGTACGTCACACGAGGATAGTTCGCAACCGAGGCGCCCGGCGGCCGGTGACTTGGCACGAAGATCGGGACACCGTGATGGTCACCGCCCCAGTGATCGGCCTGCTCCACGGTGCGCCGACCCGCCAGCACCGCACCGGTCGCGTTGAATTCGTCGATGAATTCTCCGGCCGGCCCAGATGGCCGGAAGAACTCCCCGTCCGCGGTGGCGAACCACGCGTGCAGCCGCATGAAGCCGTCGCCGCCGGGGTTGCCCGGTTGGTCGTTCGGACCCGCGATGTACCCGTCGAGTGACATTGACATATACAACACTGATGCAGACACTTCGATCTCCTTCGGTCTCGATCCAGCCTGGTTTTAACCCGCCCATGAAAGGGGTTCCACTCTTCTATCGAACATCCGAAGTCGAAATCGACATCCGTGCTCGACGCAGACAATATTTAGCCGATGGCGAAGATTACCGGTCGTCCCCACCTCGTCAAAAGACCCCTCGAACCCACGCGCTATGACGGCCAGAAGCTGCCGCGCGGGTCTTGTTCCGACCGGCCAGTGGCGGAATCTCTGTCATTGGTCACGACGAACCGATTCTCATCCTCGACGAAGGGCAGCATGACGCAAAGTCGAACCCCAACACGCCGGACCCAAAGGAGGTCGTCCACAACTACTGTGTTGAGCGTCTGGCGAATCCTTGCACGTCCTTGCCGTTTGGAGTAATAGAGCGGTGACGCTGCGGGCCCGAGTCACGGCCACCCGGCGCCGGGCGCGGGTGCCCTGGTGATGAGGACTTGCCCGGTCCGGGAAGCGACCGCCTCGTCCACGTGCTCGATGCCGCGCCATTCGGCTGCGAGCAGGAACAGCGTTGCGCGGTCTGATCCGCCCAGCATGACGGCAAAGATAGCGCGGTCGTGCTCGATCCGCGCCAGCACCTCGCCGCCCTCGCGGATCCGGACGACGGCACCTTGCGGGGCATCGTCCTGCCCACTGTGACTAAAGGTGTCCGCGGTCTGGACCCAGACGGCGCCCTCCGCGTCCAGGCAGATGCCGTCCGGAGCGAGCCCCTCGGCCAAGACCCGCCGATTGGAGAGGCTTCCATCGGCGGCGATATCGAAGGCGACGAGCCGACCGGTGAAGGACTCGGAGACGATCAGCGTCGAGTTGTCGGGTGTCACCACCATGCCGTTGGGGAACTCCAGGTCGCCCGCGACCTGGCGGGCCGTGCCGTCCGGGGTGACGAGCGCGATGATGCCGGACGTGGGGGGCTCGCCGGCGATGAACCCGAAGCGGGTGCTGTTGAGGTAGATGTTGCCGCGGCCGTCGACCGCAATCTCGTTCCAGCCGTGCTCGCCGATACCAGAGAGGTCGGCGTGCCGGACCATCGACCCGTCCGGCTCCTGTCGGAGTAGCTCCTTGCCGGTGACCAGGAGTCGGCCGTCGGGCAACCAGTCGATAGACCAACCGAGGCCGTGACTTGGCGTCGCAGCATTGACTTTGGGGGGGCCTTGGCCGGTGACTTCGTTGCCGCCGTCGAGGTCGACTGCGACGATCTCGCCTGTTCCCCAGTGGGCGAACCACAGCCGGCCCTCGTGCCAGCGAGGTGATTCGACATAGGCGAGCCCGTCCAGGAGAACGTTGGGTTTGCGCACGTGCGATGAATTTGACATCGGTACCTCCGGAAAGATCAGCGTTTCCCGCCTCTCACCTCCTATACGAACGGCGTCCATTGAAATCGACAACGAGAACCAACTGCGATCTCGGGCGCGACACGGCGGGGAATTGACCGGTGTTATCGGCTTCAGCTCCGCACACGTCGATGAACCGGCTGTCGACCTGGCCGCCGCCTCAACCATCGATGACGAGTACCTGACTTCCGTGGCGGCGTTCCGTCTCCTGCCACTCCAGAAAGCTGCGACGGGCAAAGTGGAATGAGAAGCGGAGCGATGTTCACAAAGCGGTGCCAACTCTGATGCCTTGGTTAGCCGCATTGCGCGGGTATGGTTACGGCGATGGGCTTACCGTAGCGGCGGTAGGTCTCCGTCACTGTCTCGTGGGTCTTGGCTCCGCCTAGCCACGTGACCGCATTCAGGTTCAGCTGCACCAAGCTGTTATTGGACTGGGAGATGTACAGACCAACCGTCGCTGCATGGGCCGACCATACCGCTACCTCCGCCCTGTCCACCTCGAGGTGCCACACGGGCAGGCCGGCGACATGCGCAGCTCCCAGATTTCGGACGTTCGGCGCGCGGATCTGAAATGGAATGAGCGTATTCTTCACCCGGACCCCGCTTAACTGTTCGCAGGACCACAAACCCTTGGGCTTCCGATCCGCCGCCATGCCACCTGACACTACCAACTCTCGCCTCTCGACCGTGACCGCAATCGTCGGCGCCTTCGGCTTCGTGCGCAGGATCGTATCCACCTCACGCATCGCATTGGCCTGTAGATCGAGATCTATCCACATCCACTCGAAGACTTTGTGTCCCTTCCACGTGGTCACTGCCGTCACGTTGACCCGAACAGTTCTGTGCGCGACTATGGCCTTCCGCATGCGTTCGAGTAAGGCGGGTCCGGTTGGCATCGACGTTGGGATAGCCGTCGGTGCAAGCCCGACGACCTGTGGCGTGGACGAGGTGAGAACCTGGCCATGTGCAGATCGCACTGCAGGCACGCCGAAAGGGAGCATGAGTGTGAGGGCAATCATGCGGATGCGACCCATCTATGCTTCTCCCTTTAGTCCTGGACGTTCCGAGCAAATCGCATGTGAGATAACGCGACCACGTCTGCTTTGGTGACACCGCGTCAGACGTCGACCACCAGGCGGACTGTCACCATAGCTCCTACCTCGAGCGCTTCGGCCGTGCGCACTGCCGCCTTCACCGGCACGATGTACCGTCCATCCTTGGGGAAGAGCGACGTTTTCCAGCTGGTTCGCCCGATCCGAGCCGTGACGGGGATCATGCCCCAGCCATAGGTGGCGAGCGCGGACACCTCTTCCAGCTCGAGGCACTCCTCTTCCGGCACCGTGACGAAGTACCAGGGCGCCGGCCCCTTCCAGTACCAGATCTTCCCGGTGAACCTGAGGTTCAAGACACCGAGCCACCACGAGCACGCCGGCGACAGAGCGGCCGGTCCACGACCCCTACGATATTTCCGATTTTGCCCATTGTTACGGGTGTTCCTGGGCAGCGTGGAAGAGCGGGGCGAGAGCCTCATATGTCTCCAGGTAGCGTTTGTAGCCCGCGTCGTAGACCGACGACGCTGTCGTGTTCGGTTCAATGGTCGAGGCCAGTCGGACCATGGCGACGCCGGCAGTGGGAAGGTCCGGGAAGGCGCCTGCGCCCACAGCCGCGCACATGGCAGTGCCAAGCGATGTGGCCTCGGGAACTTCAGGCAAATGAAGCGGGAGGCCGGCCACGTCGGCCAAGATTTGCAGCCAGAGCGAGCTGCGGGTACCACCCCCACACGCCACGATGCGCTCGACCGGGACAACCAGGCTCTTGAGCCGCTCGAGAATGTGTCGGTTTCCGTAGGCCGTGCCTTCGTAGACGGACCGGAGTAAGTGTCCCGGGCCGTGTGCAGGTGTGAGCCCCCAGATCGTGCCGCGCGCGGCTGGATCTTTGATTGGGGTGCGGCTGCCCTGCCAGAAGTCGAGCAGCATCAGCCCCTCGGCGCCGGCCGGCATGGCAGCCGCGGCGGCGTCCGCTGCCTCGTAGCGTTGCTCGCCTGTAGGGAGGGTGCCGCCCAGCAGGTCGAGCATCCATCGGACCGTACCACCGGTGCTGCTTTGACCGGCCTCGAGCGTCCAGTCTGCGTCGATCACGGCGCTTTCGAACGGCCCCCACAATCCTGGGTCGAAGACGGCGTGGTGAGATTGGGCGAGCTGGCAGGTCGAGGTGCCGGTGATCAGGGCGAGTGTTCCGGCCGCGAGCACGTTCATGCCGACCATCCCGGCGTGGGCGTCGATTCCGCTCATGGAGACCGAGATGCCGACCGGCAATCCCAGTTCGGCGGCAGCTCCGGCGCTCAGATCACCGCCGCGCGACCCCATGGCGAGGGGACTACCCGGCACTTTGTCCGGCAACTCCGCCAGATTAACTGCCCGGAGCAGTCCCATGGGCCATCCGGCGGGCACGTTGCCGTCGTCTCTGGCCCGATAGTGCCACTTCGCGGCGGCCGTATTGAGAGGTATGACCCATTCGCCGGTGAGGCGCCAGGTGAGCCATGCGATCTGCTCCACCAAGTGTGTGGAGCGGTCCCAGAGGGCTGGATCGTTCTCCTTGAGCCACAGTGCTTTCGGGAGGGGCCACTCCGCCGGCACGTCTTCCCCGCAGTATTTCAGCACCGGATCATGGGTCTCGGTGAGTCGCCGTGCCGCTTCCGCCCCCCGCAGATCCATCCATATCAGGCTATTGGTGAGCGGAGTACCCTCGTCGTCGACCAGCAGGATGTTGCACGGTGCGTCGACGGAAAGCCCGATCACCCGCTTCGAGTCCTGCCCGCTGACTTGCATGCACCCCGTGACCGCACCGACCAGGGCGCTCCACCAGTCGTCGGGACGCTGCTCCGCCCACCCGGGTCGCGGGTAGAGCGTGTCGTACGGCTGGTCGTAAAAGCCCAGTGGATGCCCCTGCAGATCGAATAATCCGGCGCGCAGTCCACCTGTGCCCGCATCGATTCCGAGGACCAGGTCACCATCGTTCATCGCGGCTCCTCATTGCAACGTTGGCAGATCATCGCGCCCTGGCTACGCCTCGCCGAAGACGTGTGCCTCGATACCGAGCAGATCCGCCACTGCCAGCAGCTCGTCGACCCAGTCACCGTAGACTGCGTGGATATGATTGCTGGCGTAGCTGGCCAGAAACTCATCAGCCGTACAGGCGAAGCGGGTGAAGGCGTGCGGCCACTCCAACGTGGTCTGCTTCATGAGTTCCAGGTTCCGGTCAGCGTCGTAGCGAATGAACTCGCCCCGCACGATGGCCAGCCAGTACTCGCCGGCACGACGGGTGAGGCGGGCGAAGGTGGCATCACCAGGAAAAGCCAGGTGATGTACGCTCGCTCCCCCGGCGGGGAAGTAAAAACCCTCTGGAAAGAAGTGAACGTGCGGCAGATTCTCTTTGGGGTCAAACGAGCGTTGCGCGAAGTATGTAGCGTGTTCCCCGGAGTTGCACAGATCCCACATATCGAGGTCCGCGTGATAATGCCGGACGTCGGCAAAGAGCACCGGAGTATCCGCCAGGAGCTTGAAGATTTGCATGGTGAGGGCGGCGTCCATATCGGCTTCGGTCGCGCAGACATGCGGCTCGTGCGGGCCGTCCCAGTCGTACGGATCGTTCAAGAACGCCTCGGTCACGTCCATGGTGCAGAACGTGTTGGTGAGCTCGGGTTGGGCTTTGATGCCGGAGAAATCCAGGCGATATTCCTGGATGAGCCGCTTCATGGCATAGGTGGCACGGATCTGGAGCTGGAGCTTCTCCGGAGTGAGCTGCTTCTCGTCGTAATGGATCTGACCGATGTTTTCCTCTAGCCACTTGAATGCGCTGTCCACCTGCTTCGCCGGCACTTCGGCCGATAGGCGCACGATCTCACCCTGATCGATGTGCTCGACATCGACACCGAAGGTCGCGAGCCACTGCGCCGGATCGGCCGTGGCGGTGTACATGCCCATGGGACGTCCACCGACCAGGCCGAAGGTCTGACCGCGTAAGGTCGAGACTGCACTGGCCGCGCACACGAACGTGCGGACGCGGGCATAGGTGGCCTCATCCTCGATTTCGCCGAAGGCCCGAGCATACGGAGTGCCGGCCTGATTCAGAGCGCCGGCGCTGGCGAGCATGCCAACCATGCCCGGATACTGCGGATTAACCTGGCTGAAGAGCAGGAGTGGTCCGGGTGCGAAGCGAGAGGCGAGCGCGGGGAGATGAGGGAATACCCACACCGCGAAATTGAAGATAGTGCAGTCACAACCGAGGGCACGCAGACGCTTGGCTTCACGCACCGCCCCCTCGTTGGTCCAGACGATCTCTTCACCGGCCACCACCCGATGACCGTCCGCTTCTAAGCGGTGCTTGAGCCGGTTCTGGAAACCACGGTTCATCTCCTCTACCTGCTCCGCCACAAAGGCGCGCCCATCCGAAAAGGTCAAGATTCCAACGGTTGCCATGACGACCCTCCTTACGAAGGATTATCTACTACCCTCACCACGAAGGCATTCCCGCGCGCCGGCCGTCCCCCGGTAACTTCTTTGGTCACGGGGAAGTCTACGGAGCTGGTGCCACCCGTGATATATGCGGCGCCGCGCGTGTCCACGGCGATGGCCGTGCCGACATCGTCGCCGTTCCCACCGAGGTAGGTGCTGTAGAGGAGGGACTGTCCGTCCGGCGACAGTTCGGCCACGAAAGCATCGCCGTAGAAGTAGCCTCCGGCGTACGACGCCTGCAACGGGTGCTGGACCGGGAAGTTTGGAGACGTCGTCGAGCCGGTAATATGCACTCTGCCGAAAGCATCCACCGCGATGGCAGTGGCCACGTCGTTCCCTGTGCCTCCCAGGTAGGTACTGAAGTCGATACTCGCCCCTCCCGGGCCTACCTTGGTCACGAAGGCATCGGTGCCGCCGCCGAACTTGCTTTGCAGGGCGTGAGTTGTGGGAAAGTCCGTGGACGCGGTTGCCCCGGTCACATAGGCCGCCCCGCCGGCATCAACGGCTACCCCCAGGGCCACGTCGGCAGCCGAGCCGCCCAGATACCGCACGTACTTGAGGTGGCGACCTGACGGATCGAGTTTGACCAGAAATGCCCTGGATGTGCCGGCCGCGCGCGGCGCTGCAGATGATGCCCGTTGAGGGAACTGGAGCGAGGCGGTTGAACCTACGATGTAGGCGTTCCCGGCGGGATCGAGTGCGACGCCGGAGGCCGTATCCGCCGCCTTTCCACCCAGGTACGTGCTGTAGAGCAGGCGCGTGCCGGCGGGAGCGAATTTGGCCACGAAGGCATCAACGCTGCCGGCGAGGTGTCGCTGGTACGGGTTCACGACCGGGAAATCACTTGAGGCGGTCGATCCGGTGACAATGGCCGCACCGGCATGGTCGATGGCGATGCCGGTGGCCCAGTCGGTGGCCGAACCGCCCAGACAGGTGGCATACAGCAATCTGTCACCACGAGCACTCAGTTTCACCACGAATGCATCTCCACTCGAATCACGGCTGTTGCAGCCACCCCGCTGCTCCAGCAGCGGGTGACGCACAGGGAAGTTGGAGGAACGGGTGAAACCGGCAAGGTACACGGCCCCGCCCCTGCCAAGCGCAATCGCCGCGCCGTCTTCGTCGTTGTTTCCTCCCAGGTACGTACTGAAGAGCAGCGCAGTACCGGTTGGATTGAGCTTGGCAACGAACGCATCCTCTTGATCCGTCGTGCCTGGCTCTCTCGGCTGCACGGCCCGCATCACCGGGAAGTCGGGAGAGGCAGTGGAACCGGCCACATAGCTGTTGCCGGCGCTGTCGACGGCGATTCCGCCGGCAAAATCTGAATTGCTGCCACCGAGATTGGTGGCATATGAGAGGGTGGGATCGACCACCAGTGGACGAGTACGGTCGTACGTTCCGGCTTGCAGCGAGATGCCCGCGTGTCCAACCAATCGGAACTGAATCGGCACGTAACGGCGGAAGCCTCGGACCACCTGGTAGGCCACGGGAGCGCTCATGGTGAAGTGGCGATCCGACGTGCCGGCGGTGAGATTTCCGTGATGGTCCAGCTGAAGTCGGGATGCTCCTCCGATCGCCAGCTTGATGCGGCTGGAATCGGCTCCCGGACGGAGTAGCCAGGCAGCTTCGATCCCCGTGTTGCTGCCTGCGCACGACAGATCGACGCCCGGGTACACGTTTCGATAGATCACTGCACGATAGGTCGGGATGTCAACGTGCCATCGAGCTGGGAAGTTACCCACGAGATAATTGACCGATCCTGGAAGTTTTCCCGATCCCACGATTCGGACGTGGGTGGAGGCGCCGGCAAAGCGAATTCGAATCGGATGCTGCCGGCCGAGCTCGATGCCGTTCCTGGTCAGAGCGATGCTGTAGCCGGCAGTGCGCGCCAGGAAGAGAGAACCGGCGGCTGACTGTCCTCTGTTTGGCTCGAACGATAGCGGCAACTGCCGAAATGGATTGGACATGATACCTGGTTGGAGGCCGTGGCCCGATGCGCTCGCATTGTGTGCCGAAGCCCAGCTCCCCAGGACCGCCGACCCCACGAGGAGGATGATTGACAGGAGCCGGCGATGGTGGATCTGCGCCTCCCTCTCGGGTGAGTTCCCGCCGCGCGTTCCCGTCGGGCGGCATCCCGAGCGGCCCCCTGGTTGCGCCGCCGAACGCCTGGTATCAGGGTATCAGGCGCCCGAGCGTTTCCGGGGTGGAGCGGTCGAGGCGCGAACGATCAAGCGAGTGGAGAGCTCGATCCGGGTCACCTCGACCCGTTGCCCGTCCAGTAAACGAAACAACAGACTGCTCGCGGCCCTTCCCATTTCTTCCAACGGTTGACGGACAGTGGTCAGCGCGGGTGTGAGTGCTTTGGCAATATCCACGTCGTCGAATCCGACCAACGACAGGTCGCCCGGAATATCCACGCCCATCTCGCGCGCCGCTTGCAGAATACCGATGGCCATGTTGTCGTTGAAGGCGAACACGGCAGTCGGAGGATCCGGCAGACTGAGAAACTCCCGTGCAGCGGCATACCCGCTTTCGACCAGAAAGTCGCCCTCGTACACGAGCGGCGTTGCGGCGACATCGGCCTGCATCAGCGCGGTATGGAATCCTGCCAACCGATCGCTGGAGGCTACCCAGGTGTGATGTCCCGTGACGGCGGCAATGTGGCGATGTCCCAGACTTAGCAGGTGCTGGGTGGCGAGTCTGGCCCCAGACCAGTGGGCCGCGCCGACGATAGGAATGGCATCGTCCAGCGGGTACGTATTATCGATAACCACGAAGGGAAAGCCGTTCTCGCGAACTCGCAGCAACTCTTCATTCGACTCAGATGGAAGGATCAGTAATGCTCCATCGGTCGTACCGTGCATGACGCGCTCGAGCAGCGAGACCTCCCGATCGTGCTCGTGTAGCGTGGGACACAGCACCAGGCGCGCATCGCGTTCGTACAACGCTTCAGCCGCACCGGCCACGATGTTATTGAAGTACTCCGCCTGCACCACCGGTACCGTGATCGCGACTAAATTGGTGCGCTGTTGCGCGAGGCCACGGGCGCTGGGATTGGCGACGTACCCCTGTTCGCGCACGTACTGCATCACAAGTTCGCGTGTTTCCTCGGCCACATCCGGCCGCCGGTTCAATACGCGTGAGACCGTGGCAATCGACACTCCCGCCATCTCCGCGATATCGCGGATCGTGGCACGAGAGGTCTGGCGCCCATTCCCATTCCTATTCATCGCCCGAGTAACCTCTATTCATTGGCTGACCGTAAATCGCCTGGAAACGTTCCCGCTTTGTTCCAACCTTACGGTTATGCTTCAATTCTGTCAAGAGCAATGCTGTTTTTGGGGCGCCTCGGCAGATGCACGCGGAGCGGCGAAGGGACGTCGGGACGCAGTGATGCCCGGCCAGATGGGCGGAACGGCACGCCGGCCGTGTCCTACGAGCGAACCGCAGCCCGATAGACGTAGGGCTCGCCCGGCGTGGCGAGCCGCCTGGGACTGGAAGACACGTTCGCCTCACTGGACGGACTGCCGCCCGGTTCCTCCACCGATGGTTCGTCCAGTTGTGCGGGCAGGCGGCTAGGCGCCGCCGCTGCATAG
>JANWJD010000019.1 GCA_025449555.1 Chloroflexota bacterium
AAGAGGGTGATAAAGATGAACCTCCGCGGCTTCGACACTGGTGCTTCCTTCCTTGATCGATCACTCGTGGGAATGAGATGAAAAGGTGAGTACAGACGACCGGTCCGACGACTCATGGCCGTTGGACCAGACTCTCCACATCGGGTGTTCCCAAATTGTTCCCACGCGGAGCCGCACGGTATTCAGAGCCAGGCGACCAGAGGCAAACAGGACTCGGGGTCGCGTATCTCTGTAAGAACCATCGGCAAATGATGGACCGAGCAGAGCGTGAAGCAGGGAGCCGGCGACGCTGTAAGAACGTCTTACAGTTCGGCGGCCAGCTCCTGGTATTCCTTGTGAACTCTGGCGTCGGTGCCGAAGAAGGCGTGCTTCGACATGTCGGTGGTGAAACGGCTGGCGGGTGGAGTGCGACCCAGCGCTTCGGCCATAGCACGGATGTGCTGCGGCCCGGCCCCGCAGCAGACACCGAGATAGTTGACGCCGATGGCATAGGCGTCGCGGGCGAAATCCGCGATCTCATAGCGATTACAGGTAAACGGGTCGAGCGCTTCGGGGAACGGCCGTCCCTCCGGCAGATTGGGGTACGCCGGATCGGTTAGCGACTGAAAGGTCGGCTCGTGCGCGTAGGTGCGGTAGGGCACGGGAAGCGCGGCGACCTGCACCGACACGGCATCCCGAATCGCCTGGAGCAGTGGGAGCATGGTGCGGGGGCCACGGGCGCAGTTCAGGCCGACGACGTCGGCGCCTGCATCCTGGAGGCGCCGGCAGGTTTCCGCGGGCGTCCAGCCGTCCGAGGTCACACCCGTCTTGTGGATTGCCATGGTGACCACCGACGGCAAGCCGGTCGCTTTGATCACCTCGAGCGCGAGCAGCGCTTCCTCGCCGTGGGAGAAGGTCTCGGCCACGATGAAATCTACCTCGGCATCCACTGCCCAGGCTGTTTGCTCCTCGAACATGGACCGCGTGGCGGTTTTGGTCGACTCGTCCCCCGGCACAAACAAATTGGTGTTTGAGAGATCGCCTGCCAGGAGTGTGTTCGTGTCGCGGGCGACATCCCGCGCGATCGCGAGTGCCTGCCGATTCATCGGCTCGAGTAGTTCCTCCTTGCCGATCAAACGGAGCTTTTCACGATGGGCATAATACGTGAACGCTTCGACCACATCGGACCCGGCATGCACGAACTCGCGATGGAGTCCTTCGACGATCTCAGGGTTCTCCAGCACCACCTCGGGCACGAATGCTCCGGCCTGCAGATACCCGCGGCGTTCGCACTCGAAGAGGTAGCCTTCCGCACAGATAACGGGACCCTGTTCGAGGCGTTCGAGCAGGCCGGGGGTGGTCTGCTGAGAAGCGTTTGTCATATGGATTCTCCGAGGTGGTGATAGTCGTACGAGGGCGATGTTCCAAGGATACGTGGATGGCAAGAAGGGACGCAAAGCAGCCACATCGACCGAAGAACGGCCGGCTCAATGCAGAAGGGCAGTGGAATGTCCCATGCTACGATCATGGATGCCACCGCGTCGCGCGCGGCGCAGGTGCGAGCAGTTCATGAGCCGGTCGGTAGGCAGGCGTCGGGACGTCTGCGGTCGCCGGGACGGGAGGACGCGATGGACCGGGACAGCAGCGTGGTCATCATTGGGGCTGGAATCGTCGGCAGTAGTCTGGCCGACCACCTGACGCAGCTCGGGTGCACCAACGTGGTGGTGCTCGAGCAGGGCCCGTTGTTCAGAGCAGGTGGCTCGACCTCTCATGCCCCAGGCGGCGTCTTTCAGACCAACTTCTCTCGCACCATGACGCAGTTCGCGCAGGAGACGGTGCGCCGTTACTCCGAGCTGGAACTCGACGGGCGCCCATGTTTCCACGGCGAGGGCAGCATCGAATTCGCCGCAACCAAGGCGCGATGGGATGATTTGAAGCGCAAACACGGTGTCGCTACCTCGTGGGGGGTGGAATCGGAACTCATTTCGCCTCGGGAGTGCGCCGAGCGTGTCCCTATACTGGACCCGTCTAAGGTCTTCGGCGGGCTGTACGTTCCGTCGGACGGCGTTGCCATCGCGGTCCGCGCGGTGGAAGCGATGGCTCGCTTCGCCATCGCACGCGGCGCGGTGTTTCACAGCAGAACCGAAGTGACCGGGATCGACGTCTCGAATGGGCGCGTCCGTGCTGTGGAGACCTCACAAGGCCGTTTCGAGGCCGATGCAGTAGTGAGTTGCGCCGGCATCTGGGGACCACGAATCAGCCGCATGGTTGGCCTTCCCATGCCGTTGATTCCGATGGAGCACCAGTACATTGAGACCGGGCCGATTCCCGACCTGGCGCATGTAACGGAAGAAGTCACGCACCCAGTGCTCCGTCACCAGGACCGTGCTATGTATTTTCGCCAGCACGGCGACCGGTACGGGGTTGGGTCATATCAGCACCGACCGTTGCCGATTTCGGCCGATGATTTCCTGCCGTTTGACCAGGCCGAAGTCATGCCATCCGTGGTCCCCTTTACCCCCGAGGATTTCATGCCGGCCTGGAACGACGGGGTGGAGCTCATGCCCGCGCTGCAAGGAGCGCAATTTACCCGTGCCATCAATGGTATCTTCTCATTCACGCCAGACGGCTTCCCGATCCTGGGCGAATCGACCCGTGTCCGGGGGTTCTGGATGGCTGAGGCGATTTGGATCACCCATGCGGTGGGCGTGGCCAAATCGGTGGCGGAATGGATGGTCGATGGCATGCCGTCGATCGATCTCCGGCAGTGCGCCGTCGAGCGCTACGAGCCCTATGCCGTTAGCCCTTCCTATGTCATGCAACGCAGTAAGCAGGCCTATATCGAGGTGTACGACATCAAGCATCCGCTCGAGCCGATGGAAGCGCCGCGGCCCATGCGGGTCAGTCCTTTCTATCCCCGAGAGGTTGCACTCGGTGGGACCTTTCTAGAAGCGGTTGGCTGGGAGCGTCCTCAGTGGTTCGAGGCAAACGCGCAGTTGGTTGAAGGACGACCTATCCCGCCGCGCTCCGGGTGGGAAGGGCGCTACTGGTCCCCGATCGTGGGCGCCGAGCACCTGGTGACGCGCGAACGGGTCGCCATGTACGATATGAACTCTCTGACCAAGGTCGAGGTTATGGGGCCAGGGGCGCTCGACTTGCTGCAGCGACTCACCACCGGCAATATGGACAAATCGGTGGGAAGCATCATGTACACGCTCATGCTGGACGACCGCGCCGGCATCAAGAGCGACATGACCGTTGCCCGACTAGGGCGCGACCATTTCCGCGTTGGGTGCAACGGTCAGCTCGACATCGATTGGATGCGCCGGCACCTTCCAGCCGACGGCTCGGCCCAGGTCTATGACATCACCGGGGGCACCTGTTGTGTGGGCCTCTGGGGGCCGCATGCGCGCGATGTGCTGCAGAGCCTCTCACAGGATGATTTTTCGGAGGGTGGACACAAATACTTTCGAGCCAAGCACGCATATGTTGGAGCCGTCAAAGTAGTGGCGATGCGACTCTCCTACGTGGGTGAACTTGGCTGGGAAATTTACACGAGCTCGGACTATGGAGTCGCGCTCTGGGACATGCTCTGGGAAGCGGGACAGAAGTACGGTGTGATAGCCGGAGGTCGAGGCGCCTTCGATAGCCTTCGAGTGGAAAAGGGCTACCGGTTCTACGGGCGGGACATGTGGACCGAGCACGATCCTTACGAGGCCGGGTTGGGCTTCACCGTCAATCTGAACAAGGGAGATTTCATCGGGCGGGACGCGTTGTTGCAGCGTAAGCAAGACGGGCCGCGTCAACGGTTGAAGATCCTGACGCTGGACGATCCCTCCCGGGTGGTCATGGGCAGCGAGCCGGTGTACGACGGGGATAAGTCGGTTGGCTACGTGACGAGCGCTGCTTACGGGTACAGCGTCGGCCGCGGTGTGGTCTACGCCTGGCTCGATCCAAAGTGCGCCGAACTCGGCACGCCCTTGCAGATCGAGTATTTCTGTGAGCGCCTGGCCGCGACGGTGGCGCCCGACCCCTTATTCGATCCCAAGATGGAACGAATTCGTACCCGGCCCTCCGTCACTCCCTCGCCGGAGCCGGTCCTCACTCCGGCACGAGGGGACTGAGATGCCCCACCTGACGACGAATGTCGCGGTGATCGGCGTTGGAGCGATGGGCAGCGCCGCGCTTTGGCAATTGGCCGAACGCGGCGTTCCGGCTATCGGCTTCGAGCGCTTCGTGCCCGGCCACGACCAGGGATCGTCCCACGGGGAGTCGCGGATTTTCCGCACTGCCTATCTGGAGGGACCGGGATACGTGCCGCTCGCGCGGCGGGCGGTGGAACTGTGGCGCAGGCTCCAGGAGGTGAGTGGCGTTCCTTTGATGACCGAGAATGGTGCGCTGATGCTTGGCCAGCGGGAGAGCTCGGTTATTACAGCCACCATGCGCAGTATCAGAGCGTACGACCTGCCGCACGAGCTGCTGGACGAAGACGAACTCCGCGCACGTTACCCGGCGCACCGGGTAGATCCGGGCGAAGTAGCGATTTACGAGAAGGACGCAGGGTTTATCCGCCCCGAGACGGCGATCCGGACGGCCCTCGCACGGGCTGACGAACTGGGAACTCGCGTGCTTTCGAATACCGTGGTCGATCGAATCGAGCTTGGACCCGATCGCGTGCGAGTGATCGCCGGCGACGTGGTGTGCGAGGCACATCACGCCATCGTCTCGGTGGGGACTTGGTTAGGCAAGCTATTGCCCGAGTTACGTCTGCCGCTACGCGTCACTCGTCAGATTCCTGGCTGGTATCCCATCGAGCGACCCGAGCTCTTCACGCCCGACCGCTTTCCCGTGTTTCTGAGAGACCTGGGAGATCACCGGCGTGCGGGAGTCGACCTTGCCGCAGACAGCACGTTTTACGGGTTTCCCACCCTCGACGGGAAAACAATCAAGGTCGCGGTTCACCGCGAAGGGAGTCTGGCTGATCCCGACGCGCTGAATCGTATCGTAACCCAGGAAGATCTGGCCGAAGTTCGAGACTACATCGGGGCCTTCCTCAACGGGGTGAGCACGGAGCCGATGCGAACTGAAGTGTGCATGTACACCAACACGCCGGACCACGATTTTTTGGTCGGCTCCCCGCCGGGGATGCACCAGCTCACGATTCTCGGTGGCTTCTCAGGGCATGGCTTTAAGTTCTCGTCCGTGATGGGCGAGGTCGCTGCCGATCTGGCCGTGAATGGCAAGACCGAACATCCGATCGACTTTCTCTCGCTTGATCGCTTTCTCCGGAAGTCTGCAGCCTCGCGCGGGTAATCGCCCTCTGGGGTTGAGGCGAAGAATCGACGGTGACCAAACCCTCTCGCAGGTGGTGGAGAAAGTATCTAGACCGATCGCCTGCCTGATAGATACTGTCTCCAGCGTTTGGGCTGATCCTGGATTCACTGCCTGTGACTGCACTTTCCGTTGTGCATAGAGCACAAAGCCCTCATCGAATCTTTGGGCCGGCGACTCTATATGGTGCGTTTCTACATCAGTACGATGAGTGTCAAAGACGTCTCGAGGAGTGGAAAGGGAGCTTCTGTGATAAACGCTGGAGACACGGCCTGGGTCCTGGCATCGAGCGCACTCGTCATGCTGATGACCCCGGCACTCGGATTCTTCTACGGTGGTCTGGTGCGCCGTAAAAACGTGCTCGCCACCATCATGCAGAGCTTTTTCATTCTTTGCCTGGTGAGCGTGCAATGGGTTCTGTTCGGTTACAGCCTTGCCTTCGGTCCCGATCATGGTGGACTCATCGGCGGGTTGGATTGGATCGGCTTGAACCACGTCGGTCTAACGCCGAATCCTGCGTATGCGCCCACGATTCCGCATCAGGCGTACATGGTGTTCCAGATGATGTTTGCCGTGATTACGCCCGCGATCATCACAGGCGGGTTCGCTGAGCGCAAACGGTTCAAGGCATTCGTCATTTTCTCTCTGCTGTGGTCCACGCTGGTGTACGACCCGATCGCGCACTGGGTGTGGGGCGCCGGCGGATGGCTCCATACACTCGGCGCGCTCGACTTTGCCGGTGGCACTGTCGTCCACATCTCGTCCGGCACTGCAGCCTTCGTCGCTGCCATGGTGATGGGACGCCGGCTGCATGTCGAGCACAAGTCGACCGAGCCACATGATGCCACCATGGTCATTCTGGGCGCTTCATTGCTCTGGTTCGGTTGGTTTGGCTTCAATGCAGGGAGCGCGCTCTCGGCGGGTGCATTGGCGACGAGTGCCTTCGTTGTGACCAACACAGCAACGGCCATGGCGGGCCTCACCTGGATGACCCTGTCCTGGATACAGAACAAGCAGCCGAGTGTGCTGGGAGTTGCGGCGGGCGCGGTGGCCGGTTTAGTGGCAATCACGCCGGCGTCGGGCTTTGTCAATCCTATGGGAGCCTTGCTGATCGGGGCCGGAGCGGGCGCGGCGTGCTTCGGAGCCACGCAGTTGAAGGCGATCTTGAAAGTAGACGATACGCTCGACGTTTTCGCTGTGCATGGCATTGGCGGCATCTGGGGTGCGCTCGCCACGGGCCTGTTTGCCACCGTCACCGTCAACGCCGCGGGTGGTAATGGTGCGTTTTTTGGAAATCCCCACCAGCTCTGGACGCAGGCGATCGCGGTTGGGGCGACGATCGCGTATTCGGGTGGGATGACGCTTGTCATTCTCAAGGTCATCGATGTCGTGGTCGGGCTTCGCGTGCAACCTGAAGAGGAGCATGCCGGGCTCGATACCTCTCAACACGGCGAATTGGCGTACCAGATTTAAGTGGAAAGGTAACGGAGGTAACGGAATATGACACTCACGATCATCGCCTGCATCGTCTTCGTCGCCCATGTGGCCGTGTGGCTCAGGATTCCATCCAACCGAGTGACTCAGTCTGCTCCGGCCGACATGATGATGGAGACGGCATAGAGCCCCACTTTGGTGCGCTCGCTCATTCCGAGTGAGAAGGGCACTTTTCCCCGGTAGATTGTGCGAGATCCCCAACCGGCCTCACAGCGGTTGGGGATTCCGCATTTCCGCCACAGCCGGACATTCTCGGCGCAATGATATACTCGACATTCGAGGTGACCGCGATGTCCCTCGAACGTGTGGAGGAGACGTGCCGGATTCACAATCTGTATCCGATGTAACGACGCGCGTCGAAGACTTCGTCCAGGGCGGCAATCTCGGGTGGGCGGCCGATGCACTGGCTACCCGCCGAGACGAGATTTTGAGTCGATGGCTGAACGCGACCAAAGTGCAGTTGTTCCATCTCGATCGACCCGATCGAGCAGTGGCGGACGACATTCCTCGCCTGTACGACGCACTTCAGCTGTACGTCAGACGCGTGGCGCCGAGCTATATGGAAACCCATGCACCGCTCGACGACAATGCCATCGGGGCGGCGGCCCAGAGTCATGCTCTGGCGAGGGTTGAAAACGGCTTGCGACCGCCGGATGTCATGATCGAATTTCGACTGTTGCGCCAGGAGATCGGGCGGGCACTGAGGATGGAAGTACCGCTCCACACGCCGACCGATGATATAGTGACCGCCAACTTGCTTCTCAACGACGCGATTGACGGAGCCGCTGCAGTTGCGCTGGAGGCGTTGACGGATCGAATCGAGCAAACGAGAGAGGAATTTCTTGCCACAACTGTGCACGAGGTGCGCCAACCCATTACCAAAATCAGTGGGTTCGCGCAGCTCGCGGAACGGTTGCTCGACCGGCCGGACCTCGATCCGGGGCGTGTTCGAGATGCACTGTGGCAAATCCGAGATGCATCCACTCAGATGACCGTTCTGTTGGAGGCATTGGTCGAGTCGTCTCAGAATGCACTGGGCGGGTTGGTGCTGCAACCACAGGATGCCCAGATTTCGGCAATTTTGACCAACGTAATCGAACACCTCGAACCCGAGGTGGCGCGGCGCGTACACCTCCAGATTTCGAGCGCAGAGGCACTTCGCGCCCGTCTTGACGTGGTAAGAGCAGGCCAGGTTATGAACAATATTCTTGGAAACGCGGCAAAGTATTCTCCGGTCGATTCAATGATTACGGTGATGGCGGAGGCGCGTGGCAATGCAGCTGTCATCAGCGTGCACGATGATGGGATCGGTATTCCTCCATCCGATCTTTCGTTGCTATTCGGCCGGTACGTGCGCGCACGCAATGCCCTGGGACATGCTCCCGGTCTGGGGCTCGGTTTGTATTTATCGCGTGCCATTGTAGAAGGGCACGGAGGACGCATCTGGGCGGAATCGCCCGGCACGAATCTGGGCACGACGGTATACGTCGAGTTCCCGCTGTTGCATTCCGGCGAAGAGTAATCCGGAGCACGGTCGAGCACGCGCCTTGCGAGAAAGGGCGGGTGCACCGTCCTAGCAACACCTAAATCTCGGGCAATGAAAGTTGAGCAGGTGAACGACGAAGTCAAACTTGAGGCGTTGTTGGGTGTGCCTCGGTTAGGGATGAACCTGGTGTCGCCGGACGGCAAGAAGATTTCCTGGACCTGGTCCGGGGTGGGCGCCGCTGCGAACGTGTACGCGGCATCGCTCGATGGACTGGGGCGGACCATTCAACTCACCGCGGCGAACGAGCGGACGGTGCTGCGGTCGTGGACTCAGGATAGCCGGGCAGTGGTGGTGGCACAGGATCACGGGGGGGACGAACGCGTGCAACTCTTGCGTGTCGAACTGGAGACGCCAGGAGTACTGCAGCCTCTGACGGAATCATCGCCCCCGTTTTTCCTGCGTGGTGGTCAAATTCATCCAAATGGGCGTTGGCTGGTATACGCTGCCAATCGCGACTTCGAATCAGACGTCGATCTCGAGGCTTCGTGGATTTACCGGCACGACTTGCTGACCGGAGAGCGAATCGCACTGGCGCGTCCGCACGAAGCATCGGATACCGTGCCCGACCTGAACGATGACGGGACCCATATCCTGTACACACGTGGCGACCTCGACCCATCTGGCATGCAGGTGTGGCTGGTAGATATCAATGGGGCCGACGACCGAGAGATTCTCAATGCGGGGAGCGCAGCCAAGGTAACGGCGTCGTGGCTTCCTGATGGACGACGCGTCCTGTTCCTGGCGGAAGGGGATACCTATCGGCGCCTTGGCCTCTTTGATAGAGGGACGGGATGCCAATCGTGGCTGATCGACGATCCCGCGCGCAATCTGGAGATGGCATTCGCTCCCCGAGGTTGTGCGGGAGACAGTATTGTGCTGGTGGAGATGCGAGCTGCGAGATCCTGCGCGTCCCTCTTCGATCTCGCCACTGGAGACGAACACCCGATTTCGACTTCAGCCGGAAGCCTGATCCCACTCGCAGTGATGAGTGGCAGCGAGTGGGTTGGACAGTTTTCAAGCGCGAGGAATCCAGCTGATCTGGTTCGCTTCCACGCGATGTCATCCCCGCCTCCCGGAATCGCAAGTGTTACGAAGATAAGCGACTACAGTCGGATAGATTTCGATGATCTCGTCCCCGCAGAAGACGTGCGCTGGACGTCGACTGACGGATTGTCGATCCAGGGCTGGCTGTACCATCCAGGTGGAATGGCGCTTGGAATGATCGTGCTCGTGCACGGGGGACCGACTGCGCACAGTGAAGACGAGTTCGAAGCGAAGATCCAGTTTCTGGTGTCCGAGGGATTCACCGTCTTGTGTCCCAACTATCGCGGCAGCACGGGTTTCAGCCTCGCGTTTGAGCAGGCGATCAAGGAGGACGGCTGGGGCGGCCGGGAACAAGATGATATCCGCACCGGCATCGAGGCGCTGATCGCACGGGGTATCGCTCAACCCGGCAAGATCGGAATCATGGGTACCTCGTATGGCGGTTACTCCGCGTGGTGGGCGATCACGAACTGGCCGACGACGATCGTGGCCGCGGCGGCGCCCATCTGCGGCATGACCGATCTGGCGGTGGACTACTACACCACCCGTCCTGACCTGCGCCCGTACAGCGAGGAGATGATGGGTGGTTCACCCGAGCAGATTCCGCAGCGCTATTTCCAGCGATCGCCCATCAACTTCGTCGAGCAGATTCGAGGCCGGCTTCTCATCGTTCAAGGTCTGCGCGACCCCAACGTAACACCCGAGAATGTGGCTGTGGTGCGCGAGGCACTCGATCGAGCGGCCATCTCGTACCAACTTCTCACGTTCGATGATGAGGGGCACGGGATCAAGAAGCCGGCAAATCTACGCACCCTCTGTCTCGCCCTGAGTAACTTTTTCGCCCGAACCTTTGAAGACGCAGTTCAGGACAGCAGGCTCACTCCCAGGGAAGGATAGCGGGCCAGGTCGGCTCGTCGACCCGTCCCATCAGCCACCCGACGATCGTGGTCGGGCTCGCCTGAATGACAGTGCGCTCGTCACCGTTGCCGAACGCTCTGGAGGGGCGATCTCCCGGGGCAAGCACGACGGTCGTCGATACTGGTAGACGGGCCGCGAGACCGCGTGCCGATTCCTGCAGCTCGGCATCGACGTATGCGAGGCTGAGGCCCTCCCAATCGGGGGATCCGAGCTCCGGTACGTTGAGGTCGACCAGATGGATCTCGACCTCGCGCCAGCGCAAAAAGACAAATTCGGCCATTGTGGCCGGGCCATAGCGTCGCAAACCGAGGCCGGTAGTCCACACCTGCTTATTCGTCATCGACCAGGCATGTTCCAGCTTCTGGTTGGACGTCTTGAGATCGGCCGCCAGATCGCGGGCCGGTCGGGCGTAGCCGCGCTCGATATCGCCGTTGCGTTGAGCGGGGCCGCCCGGGTACTGCGCGATGACCTCGCCGCGCTGAGCCGCTTCAATCATGCCACGATGACTGTCGGCATTGCGGGCCAGGTGGGTAAGCAGATGTCCCACCGTCCAGCCAGGGAGAGCGGTATTGCGCCGGGCGGAGTCGTCGTCGATTCGCTCGACGATCGCTTGCAATCGATGGTGCGCTGCTTTGCACCCCGCCAGCCACTCATTCGGAATCGGGGTCCCCGTCCTCTCGGATGTCATCTCGTTCCACCCACTGCTCTACTCCAGGGAGATCGGTACACGTTGTCCCGTCTCGGCGGACTGAATGGCGCCCAGCGCCATGGCAAGCGTCTTGATGTTATCGTGGCACTCTCCCATCGGGGTCTCTCCGGTCCGCAGTGCTCGAACGAACTCCCGCAGTGACCCCGCGAATTGTTGCTCCACTTCAGGTATGGCCCCGAGTGTCCGACTTTCGAACTGTGAAAGACGGGTACCGGGTTCGGGTGCTAGCGCGATCTCGGCCACCGGTTCGGTCAAGCCGTCCCAGGTGACGGTGCCGTCAGGCCCCACCGCACGCCACTCTGACTGCCACGACGTGTGATGGCCCTCGCTCACCCAGCTGCCGCTGAAGGTAAATCGCAGGTTACTGGTCATTTCGAAGATGGCGGAGGCGGAGGACATCCCCTGGAGCCAGCTCCAGCTCGGATTGAAGTCCTCGCAGTACACGGCGACCGGCTCTTCACCGGAAATAAAGCGTGCCTTATCGAAGATGTGAACGCCCATGTCGAGCAGCAACACGTGCTCGAGGCCATGTCGGAAGGTTTCCATGTGATGGCCGATATAGAAATCGGCATTCAGAATACCCAGCGGCAACCCCGCGTCCCGGCGAATCAACTCACGAAATGCAAACAGGTTCGGATCGAAGCGACGGCTCTGGCTGACCATGTAGAGCTTTCCGGAGCGCTCCGAGGCGGCGACCATGGCGCGAGCCTTTTCCAACGAATCGGTCATGGGCTTTTCGCCCAGCACCGGCACTCCCCACTCCAGGGATGGAATCACCACTTCGTGATGCACGGACGGGATCGTCACGTCGACCACGAAGTCCGGATGTACCTCGTCGAGTGCCTCGATGAGATTGTCACCGACGTGAATGCCGGAAAGCTCCGCATCCTGGGCGGCGCTCTCGGCCGCTTCCGGCCGAACATCGACGATGCCGACGACCTCGGTTTCCTCGAAGTCCTGGATCGTCTCGATCCAGACACGGCCCAGGCCGCCTGCTCCCACGACGATCGCACGTAAGGTGGGTCGGCTCACGGCTCCTCGACCAAGGTACGGTGATGGCCCGGTGTTACCGCGACGTGAGTGATCGTCAGCGACCGGATGCGAGATTCATGACGTCGCTCATGGCGCACAGCAGTGATATCGTCCTCAATGTCGGTCGGATGCGCTACGGCTATTGTACCCACACCTCATCGTGCTGCAGGATATGACGTGCGGAGGTGAATGTAGGCAGCACCACGCAACCCGACCGATGGAAGTGGATGCCGCCGCCTGCGTGCGCGCACCTGGCTCCATCTCACCGCTGGACATTCCTCACCAGCCCTCTAGGCGTGTTTCTTGCTCAACTGGGACACATGTCTGATCTTTCAATTCTGATTGCCAGCACGTTTGTACCGCGACACGATGGCCTCGCCACGTTTGCGGCTGATCTGGAACGCAGTGTTTCCGATCAGCCGGATGTGCAAGCACGCGTCATTGCCATCGAACCGGAAGATGAAACCCTGGCCTACGGTCGCCGTGTGGTGGGTCGCATGCAACAGGGAGATCCCAATAGTTACCTGCAGGCGGCCCGTTCGATACGGCGATTCCATCCCCAGATCGTCAGCCTCCAGCATGAATACGGGTTGTGGGGTGAGTGGGGCGACGGTTTGGAGAAGGACTATGCCGTGCCCTTTATCGAGGAGGTCGCATCCCAGGGGGTTCCGGTGGCTACCACCATGCACACGATTCGCCCGTCGCCTCCCGAATACGAACGCAATGTGGTGCGTGACATCGTGGAGAAATCCGCCGCGACCGTCGTGATGGCTCGCATGGGAGCCATGATCCTCATGGACGATTACGACATTTCGCCCGATTCTATCGTGCAAATCCCGCACGGCGTACCTGTCATCCAGCGACTACCACGCCGTCACTTCAAGCGGCAACTCGGATTGGAAGGTCGTACCATCATCAGCACCCTGGGTTTGCTGGACCCGCGCAAAGGAATCGAATATGCTATCGAGGCGATGCCGGCTGTGGTGGAACAACACCCGGAAGCACTGTATCTGATCATCGGCGAAACCCACCCCTCGTACCGTAAAGCCCTGGGCGAGCAGTACCGAAATGAATTGCGTGCGTTGGTCAAGGAATTACGTCTTTCCTCCCATGTGCGGTTCGTCAATCAGTATCTGAGCGATAGGGAACTAATCGACTATCTGCAGGCGTCCGACATCTATATGACTCCGTACCTCGATCGCCACCAGATCACGAGCGGCACGCTGGCATTCGCGGTTGGCACCGGCAAGGCGATAGTTTCCACACCGTACGTGCACGCAATCGAGGCGCTGGCCGAGGGTCGCGGACTGCTGGCCGAGTTCAGAAGCGCCGAGTCGCTCGCGCAGTGTCTCTTGCTGATGCTGAACGAACCAGAGTACCGGCGCGACATGGAGCGTCGCATGGTGGAGTATGGCGGACACGACGCATGGCCGCGCGTGGGGGAGCGGTATATCGAGTTGTTTCGTCGCGTCGTGGCCGGGCAATCGCTCGACGATCTGTTGGCCATCGTGCCTCAGGCTGTGCACCAATAAACGTGGTTCTTTTCATGCTATTCAACGAAAAACACGTGTTGACATGCTTGCGACGTCGTGCGACTATGTGGCCACGAATCGAGTGCAGATGAAGGAGACGGATCGTGAGAAAGTGTCCTCGGTGCCATTCGTCTATGCTTTTGGATTTCGGTGGACCTGATGGCGGTTGGGAGCGCGCCTGGAAGTGCTTGGGGTGCGGACGGGAGCTGCTCGATAATGCGGGTGCCCAGGCGGCGGACGATCGATTGCTCGAGGATATTCGGCGGGACTCGGTACGAAGCCGAACCCGTTGAAACCCGAGTCGCTGCCTATCGACCGGTGATATACCCCTCGAGGTGTTCGATCAGTTGCTCGCGGTCGGCAATGATGAACTTCACCAGGTCGCCGATGGAGAGAATCCCGATTACCCTCCCGTCCTGCACGACCGGGAGGTGGCGGATTCGCTTCTCAGTCATCAACTCCATGCACGCTTCGATCGTCTGATTGGGGCGTACCGTCACGATGTCCGAGGACATGATGGTGCTCACCGGTGTATCGCGCGACGACCGATCCAGAAGTATCACCTTGCGAGCGTAGTCGCGCTCCGTGACAATGCCGATTAACTGTTCGTCCTCCATCACAAGCAGCGCTCCGATCCCCCGTTCGGCCATGAGAGCAATGGCGTCGTACACGGTCGCGTCGGGTGCGATCGTCCAGGTATCGTGTCCCTTCGATGCCAGGAGGCGAGCGACAGTCAGTGGCATGAATCGACTCCTTCGTGTGGCGACATTCGAGGTTTCGGAAGCGCCTGCGCGAAAAATACTGCACAGCCCTACATGAATAAAGATACATCCAAAGCGTGCCGGCTCCGATTGATGTATACTTCTAAACTATGCAACACTGCACGGCGCGTACCTAGAGGGATCTCAGATGACTTCGACTGTCCAGAGCTATGACGTCACGGCACGCAAATTTCACCAGGGCACCTGTGTTTTCCTGCTGGCTTGCGGCTTCATTCTGGGCGGGTCGGTCGCGGTAGGATTGGTCACAGTTGTCGGCCTCGTAATGCTGGTCGGTCGGTTCTGGTGGCAGGCCGATGTTTTGCGGCAGTTCGTGTGGCGTGTGCTGGAGCCGGCCGGTATATTGCATGCCCGGCAGGTGCAAGAAGATCACGATATGCGACGGATCGCGCGTGTGCTGGGAGGCATCGTCTTCCTCGTTTCCGCCGGGTTGCTGGCTCTGGGACAGGTGTGGGCGTGGCTGCTGGTGGCTGCAATCGCCGTTATGATTCTGTTGGACGCGACCTTCGATTTCTGCGTACTCTGTGCGATCACGTATCGGATCGCCAGGCTACGGGCGCAGACGTAGGAGGCACGGGCCAATGGTGGAACGCGCCGTCTTGGTGGCTGCAGTCATCGTGCTGGCCTGCCTGGCGGGCTACGCCGTGCGGCAGCGCGCACGGCGGCACTCAGAGGCATTGACCGGTACCGCTTTACCGGCCGAACTCGCCGCGCGGTTGAATCTGACGACCGCGGGAATCGTGTACTTCTATGGCCCTCATTGCGCCACTTGCAGGCGGCAGTCAGGCGAACTGGAAGCGCTCTCGAATGCGGAGGACATCGCGGTGCTATCCGTCGATGCCAGCCGCGAGACGCGCCTGGCGGATCACCTGGGGGTCATGACGGTTCCTGCTACCGTGATCGTGCACCGGTCGCAGCAGGTGCACGCAGTCAATCTAGGTTTCCGTTCCGCCGAGCAATTGCGGGAACAACTCGTATCGGCGTCAGTTGAGCACGAGCGATCCCGCGCCTCGGCGTGAGACAGATGACTTAGCCCGACCTGGGAAGCGCGCGCACGCGGTCTTCACCTCGCGCGATGTCGCTTCCAGCGGCCGCAGCCTGAGCGCTGCGATTGGCCAATTCACAATCGAGACACCGAAGGCGCAGCAGGGCAAGTTCTCGTCTCGTGCGCGTGCATTGCATCGCCGATTGTCGAGCGCAGCGCAACTCTTTGGCAAGCGCTTCATCCGATAGCAATGCCGCCCTTCGAGCATAGAACTGGGCAAAGGTCATGGTGGCGTCCGCCTCTCGAGTGCTGTTAGGGTCTCCTAACACAATCATACGCCCACGCATGTCGAAATATGCAAACGCGAAATGTCAGAAGATCACGAACTGTGGACCGGCCCCGTTTTCGTGGGTCCGATAGGCTTGAAGCGAGAGAAGGAGGGGAATCCATCATGTCTGAAGCGCAGCGTTTGGAGCCGATTGACGAACATTGGGAACGTGCTCTGGCGGTTGTTGCCCATCCCGATGATCTCGAATACGGAGCAGCCAGTGCCGTGGCGCGCTGGACCTCCAGCGGCAAGACGGTGGCCTACCTTCTCCTCACACGCGGGCAAGCGGGTATCGACGGCATGCATCCCTCCGAGGCCGGTCCACTTCGGGAGGAAGAGGAGCGCCGGAGTGCTCACGCCGTGGGCGTGGAAACGGTCGAATTCCTGGACTACGCGGACGGCGCCATCGAGTACAGCCTGGGCTTGCGCCGTGACATTGCTCGTGCCATTCGGAGACACCGACCGGACGTTATCATCTCGATGAACCCGCATGCGACGTGGGGGAACCAGTACCTGAATATGGCCGATCATCGGGTGACTGGGGAGGCGGCGCTGGACGCGGCGCGCGATGCCGGCAATCGCTGGGTATTTCCGGACCTGCTCGAAGAAGGGCTCGAGCCGTGGTCTGGAGTGCATGCTATCTACTTCAACGGTTCACCGCTTCCGACCCATGCAGTTGACGTAACCGGTTACCTCGACCGGGGCGTCGCCTCCTTGCGGGAGCACCGGGCCTACATTTCAGGTCTCGGCGGCGAGTTTGATGTGGACGCCTTTCTGCGGGGCCCGGCAATGGCCACCGGAAAGCTGTTCGGGACCGAGCTCGCCGTTTCCTTCGAGGTGTTCCGGCTCTAATCCCCGGGGACAGTACATTGTCCGACAAAGGACCCGCACCGAACGGAGCGGTGATGGTAGACCGGAACACGCGATGCAAGGGCAGACGGGCGGAACGGCACGCCGGCCGTTCCCTACGAAGCAGGCGCGACCCGCCCGGACTTTCGGTATGCCGTGCAGGGGACTGGGCAGGCGCGTGCCCCCTATGATCCCATTGCGTTGGGAGGTAGAGATACGACGCGGTGTTCGCGGGCACTTTCACGTGCTGCCTCGATCACCTGCAGTGTCGCGAGCGACTCAGACGGAAGGACCGGGAGCGGTTCGTCCAGACGCAGCGAGTCCCGGAGTTGGGTGTAGAAATGCTCGTAGGCGCCGGGCAGCGTCTCAACCGCGCCATCTACGTGCAGGCCGTCGACGGTAGTGGAGAGCGAGCCCCAGCTCGTCTGCGGTTCTAGACCCCAACCAGGTTCGCCTGGTCTCATGCCGTCCTTCAGGGCCGGCTCCTGCGGATCGAGCCCGTACTTACTGTAGGTGCCTCGCAGTCCGCTCACGTGAAAGCGCGGACCCAGAGTTCGAACGACGGTATTCATCCAGAGGTGAGCGTGCACGCCGCCGGCGAATCGAAGAGCGACGAACGTGTCGTCGTCGACGACCGCTCCAGGTCGGTAGGCGCCTACTTCGGCGTAGACGTCGAGCGGCCGGCCGAATAGCACGAGTGCTCCGTCGATCAGGTGACTTCCCAGATCCATCAGCAGTCCCCCACCGTCCTCAGGATCGGCCGACTCACGCCACGCGTTTGCTTTGGGTGCGGGTCGATACCGTTCGAAGCGCGATTCGTAGCGCACAATCGGCCCGAGCAAGTCTCGGTCGATGATGCTGCGCAGAGTCAGAAAGTCGCCATCCCAGCGACGATTTTGAAAGACGGTGAGCGGCACTGCGTGATCCCGCGCAGCGGTGATGAGCCGGCGCGCGTCCTCGACGGTGACGGCGATTGGCTTATCGATCACGACCGGAAGTCCGGCCTGGATCGCGGCCAGACCGAGGGGCACATGCGAGCGGTTGCTGGTCGCTACCACCACCAGGTCGAAGCGCGAGGGGTCACGCCAGATCTCGCCCGCACCGGAAAAGAGGGAAGCGCCGGGGAAGTCACGTCGGGCCATCGCCCGGCGTGACTCGTTGGACGTAACGATGCCGCTGACCTCGAGGCCAGGTGTAGAAGAAATCAGCGGTGCATGAAAGACCGATCCCGCCAGACCGTATCCGATCACGGCGACCCGCAGGGACTCGCTCGGGGAAGCGTTCATCGTCTCTCCTCATTGTTTGTGTGTCCGTGCTACGGAACCGCTTTATTTGACCGATGCCAGTAGTGCGTGTCAAAGAGAGTCTCTCCCGGGGTTTGAATGCTTCTGCCGGCGACCAGGAGCAGCAAGAGAACCACAGCGGCCGTCAGGATGCCGATCCATCCGTCGATTTCCACATCGACCACCCGCTGTACGATGAGAAAGACGCCACCCACGACGCTCGCGACGATCCCGGCGTCGGTAAAGAGCGCCAGGGTTGCGCGCAGGCGAGGCGTCAGATTGGCGAGCGCGCCGCGACGGTCCGGCGTTTCTTCTCGGACCGCGAACAGGACGACCGCTCCCAGCGCCACCAGAATGGCTCCTCGAATAACCACCTTTTCGAAGTGGCCTAGAAAGTGGGCCACCGGGAGGCCGACCAGCATGCCCAGCACGACCCAACCGATTTCCCATGCCAGGAGAGCAGGAAGAGCGCCGAGCAAGAAAGTCCGAAGGTCGACCCCGGCCGCTCCTGAGATGAGGGTGGCGTAGGGGCGCACGCCTGGTATCATGCGCGTTATTGCGATGCCCACGGGGCCAGCAGACCGAAGGTGGGACTGGGCTCGGTTGTACACGTTCGTCGCGTTTAAACGCTCAGCGAGCGCAATCAGACCGCCCTGGCCCACCGTGCGAGCCCATGCGTAGCCACCCACCATTCCGGCCGCCATAGCCAGGAATGCTGCCGGAAATACGATCCAGATGGAAAACTCACCGCTCGCCACGAGTACACCCGTGAGCAGGAGAAGTGCTTCATTGGGAGCGATCGGCAGCGGCAGTCCCGCCTCGTCGACGAAGAGCAGCGTGCAGATAAGAACCACGGCAAAGGTCCCGTGGAGACCCTGGAGCAAGGTCATGCGTACAGCCCCTCCCCCTGGTTTCCGCCTTCGCCATTGTAGGTGCTGGTCCGGTGCCGCCAGAACGCGTCGCGATTGATGTGCCGGTAGAGTATTTCGACCTGAGGAGTTCATACCCTGGGTGCGTTACCATGCCGCTAGGGGACAAAGCTGCCGGCGAGAGACACCGGCGATGCAGGGGGTGGCGCTGATGGAGATGGATGCCGAGATGCAGCAGACGGCCGAGATTGAGGATGCGCTGGGTGCGTGCGACGAGCTACACGCCGTGCTGGCCCGTTTGAAGCGCCTGGGCCTGTTGACGGAAGAGGAAGATCTGAAGACGAGGGACAGCATTCAGTCGATCACGGAAACGCTCGTCCATAAACTGCCGGACAACGAGGAATAGGCACGCCCCGACTCGCAGTAGAGATGTACGATGGAGCACACCGTGAGCGACATCTGTCCCCATGAGCAAGGAAGCGTGGATTCTATAAGCAAGCTCGAGATTCTTCTCTATACGCAGCATCCCGCGAGCTACCACGAGTGGGACTCCCGGGCCCCCGTTGTAGCCTCACTCCTCATCCATGCCATCGTGGCCGACAACCCAGCGGTGACGGTGGAACATGTTGGCAGTACATCTGTCCCAGGATGCGGCGGCAAGGGTATCATCGATCTCATGGTCGTATATCCGACGGGGGGCCTGGAAAAGGCCAGGGACACATTGGATCGATCCGGGTTTCAACACCAGGCCAGTAGGGACCCGTTTCCGGAGGATCGTCCCATGCGCGTGGGCGCAGTGCAGTACGGCGGCGTCGAATTCCGCACGCACATACATGTCATAGCGGCCGATTCACATGAGGTAGCGGAATTTCGTGCATTTCGAGACGCTCTGCATGATAGACCGGACCTGGTGGACGCCTACATCGCACGAAAGCGCGAGATACTTGCAGCCGGTATCACGGATAGTTTTGACTACACCCACGAGAAAGGCTCATTCTGTGAGGACGTTCTTGCCGGTAGACTACCGCTGACGTCTCTCTGAGAAAGTGCCCCGGTGTCCGCTACCCGACCGGCATGAGTTCGGGCCCAGCTGGAACCGGGGGCGCTGCCTTGATGCGTGCGAGGTGGGTCGTTGGCGGGAACCACCCGATCGCCTGCACGACCGAAAGGGAAGCAAATCCAGCTGGATACGTGTTGCCCGCATGGTTCGGAAGGTACCCACGAGCCGCCAGCATGCGATCTCCCAGCGGCAAGAGGAGGATGATTTTCGTGCCTTGCTTATACGCCAGGGCACCGTACGAGAAGACCTGCACTCCGTACCCGTGTGCCGTGGTCAACGGGCTGACCGGCGAACCCAGCAACGCAGGATGGCCTTTCTGGAAGGCGAGAAAGGCCCTGGAGGTCGTCACGCCGTGCGGCGGGAACGGGGTCGCCGTTGGGGTTCCACGTGGTCCGGGTGTTCTGGGACGAGGCGTGGTGGTCGGCTGAATGAACGGCAGAGAAGTTCCCTTCACCCCGGATGTTGGTCCCACGGTCGCTTCATATGGAGGGACCGTGGCGGTTACCGTGGTGGTGGGCGACGGACGGGGCGAGGGCGACGGTCGAGGTGTGACGACCGGCGTGGGAAGCGGTGTCAGTCCCAGAGGGAGTCGATATATCTTGCCTGACGTGTCGTGGATCAGCGCACCATTCTGAAAGTACTGCACCAGCGTCCGACCCTCGTGGAGTTGCTCGCTACGCGGAAAGCCGAGGGTCGCGGATCCACCGTCGGCGCGATAGGTCGAGAGAAAGGACCCTCGCACGTAATGGCCGCTCGCCGGAAAGTAGATCCAGGCGTTTGCACCCGTGCTCCCGCTCTGAGTCGTCCACGGACCGTCTCCCGGCAGTAGCGACTGTACCCAACCGAAGTCGTTCAAGCCGAAGTTCAGCAGATTCCGCGCGTCAGTGTCGAGATTTGGTGTATTCAGCAGGGCGACGATCACATGCCGCCCATCTCGGTGGACGTCGAGCACCTGACAGAGCCCGGCATCATCCGTATAACCAGGTTTGATCCCGTCCACACCCGGATACCAGAAGAGAACGTGGTTGACATTGGTCAAGATGTGGCCATTCCAGTTGTACGTGCGGGTCGAGGTGATTTTGATGAGGTCCGGGAAGCCGACCACGTACTCCGCGAGCTTTGCGAGATCGTAGGCAGAGGTATGGTGGCCCGCGGCCGTCAAGCCATGCGCATTGACATAATGAGTATCGTGCATGCCAAGGAGCGCGGCCTCACGATTCATCATGGCCACGAACCCGGCTTCCGTGCCGCCGTAATGGATGGCGATGGTATTGGCGGCGTCCGCCCCCGAGGGAAGGAGCAGTCCGTAAAGCAGATCGCGCAAGGTAACGACCTGCCCGGCGTGCAAACCCATGACCGTCGCATCCCATTCATAGTTAAACGCGGATTTGGGCACCACGATGCGGTCGGTCAGGTGCCCGAGCTTGATCGCCAGCAGAGCCGTCATGATTTTGGTGGTGCTCGCCATCGGCAGATGCACATGGGGGTTGAGCGAGGCCAGAATCGCGCCTGAGTCACCATCCACCACGATTCCGGCCCGTGCCATAATCGGCGGCACCGGGAAGGTTTGAGCCTGTCGGGTTTCTGTCGTGGTCGATTGCGCGAAGGCGCTCGAGGTCAGCAGGAAACACAGGCAGACAGCAAGGGACACACGGTTCAGCATCGTCCGACAGTGTAGACCATGCTTCATGCACTCGGCCACCCACAGATGACCTGCCGTGGCAATTGAAATGGTTGACTATACTCCGGTAGCGCGCTCGTCGTGGAATGCGCCGGGGGATCATGCCCTTTTGTCTCGGGGAGGATGAAAGGGCTCTGTCTTGGGAGGAGAGCGTTGAGCTTAGCCAAGCACTATAAACCCGCGATCAGAGAGCTGCACATTGGCACGCAGTGGGAGGAGGCCGGAGTTTACACTTTCGATCCGTCCGCCGAGGGAGACATCTACGCGGTCGACACTCCTCCGCCTACCGTCTCCGGTTTCCTCCATCTAGGACATGTGTACTCTTACAGCCATGCCGATTTCATGGCACGCTACTGGCGCATGAAAGGCCGCAACGTGCTCTATCCGATGGGGTATGACGACAACGGCCTTCCGACGGAACGGTTGGTGGAGCGACAACTGGGTTTCACTGCGGAGCAACTCGGGCGCGCGGCCTTTATTCAGCAGTGCCTCGAGATCAGCACCGAGATCGAACGAGGCTATGAGGAACTGTGGAAACGGTTGGGGCTGTCGATCGATTGGAGCCGAACGTATCGCACGATCGACGACGAATCTCGACGCACTGCCCAGTGGTCCTTTCTCGACCTCACGGAACGAGGGCTCACCTACCGCCAGAGCGCGCCGACCATCTGGTGTCCCGCCTGTCACACTGCCATCGCCCAGGCGGAGGTCAACGATCTGGAGCGTGACAGCGAGTTCGTCACGCTGGCATTTGGGCGGCCGAACGGAGCGATCCTTCCGATCGCCACCACGCGGCCGGAATTGCTTCCCGCCTGTGTGGCTGTATTTGTCCATCCGGGCGATCCACGATTCAAGGATCTGGTGGGAGAACGGGTCAGCGTGCCTCTCTTTGGCTTTGAGGTTCCGGTACTGGAGGATCAGCGCGCTGACCCGGAGAAGGGCACCGGCGCCGTGATGTGCTGCACCTTCGGCGACACCACGGATGTCGAGTGGTGGCGTACCTATCAGCTTCCCTTGAAGGAAGCGATCGATCGGCAAGGGCGCATGACGGAACTGGCCGGTCCTTTTGCCGGTCTGACCGTGACTCAGGCTCGGACCGCCACCGTCGAGGCGCTCCGTGCGGCAGGACTGGTGCTGGACACGCAACCAATCCGGCAAACGATCCGCGTACACGAACGGGACGATGTGCCGGTTGAGTACATCGTCACGCAGCAATGGTTCACGCGGGTGCTCGATCAGAAGGACGCCTTTCTGGCGGCGGGAGAGCGGATCCAGTGGTATCCGACTCATATGAAGACGCGCTACCGGGAGTGGGTGGAAAATCTGGCCTGGGACTGGTGCATCTCCCGGCAACGGTATTACGGCGTGCCATTTCCGGTCTGGTACTGCACACAATGTGGTGACGTGATGCTGGCGGAGCGGGATCAATTGCCGGTCGATCCGGTGGACGCTCAGCCGCCTTCGACCTGTCCGTGCGGCAGTCTGTCGTTCACGCCGGAGCAAGATGTGATGGATACCTGGGCCACATCATCTCTCTCACCGCAAATTGTGGGGCGGTGGCTCTCAGACCCGGCGTTTTTTGCACGCATCTTTCCCCTATCGTTGCGTGCCCAGGCACATGAAATCATTCGCACCTGGGCGTTTTACAGCATCGTGAAGGCGCACTATCACCAGGAGACGGTGCCCTGGAAGACGATCCTCATCTCTGGCTGGGGGCTGGCACCTGAGGGTGTGGGGAAGATCAGCAAGAGCCGGGGCGGCGGTCCGATGGCGCCGCTGGGGCTGCTGGAACAGTACTCGGCGGATGCGGCACGGTACTGGGCGGCAAGTACCGGAGTGGGAAAAGACGCCATCATCAGCGAAGAAAAGGTGCAGGCCGGGGCCAAACTCGTCACCAAACTGTGGAATGTGGCCCGCTTTAGCGAGCGCTTCCTCGAGGAGTATACGCTCCCGCTGGACCCGCCTCAGCTCTCGCCCGCCGATCGATGGATTGTTTCAGCCACCAATCGCCTCATTCGTGAAGCGACCACTTTCTTCGAGGCATACGACTACGTGGCGGCCAAGAATGAGATCGAGATTTTTTTCTGGCGTGATCTCTCGGACAACTATCTGGAGATGGCCAAGAAACGTCTGTATGACGACTCTAGCCCCGGGTTCGCGGGGGCGCGCTACGGACTCCACACGGCGCTGGCCACCGTGGTGAAGCTATTCGCCCCGATCCTGCCCTATGTGACCGAAGAGATCTATGGAGGGTTATTCGGGTCCCATGCGGAGTCGATCCATCGTTCGAGCTGGCCGGTGGCAGACACGGCTGCCATCGATGACCGAGCTGAAGCGGCGGCTCAGATACTGCTGGCGGTGGCCACGGCAGTCCGGCGCTACAAGAGCGACCGAAATATGTCTCTCGGCGCGGAGCTGGCAACGCTTCATCTTCAGATATTCGAGCCGGAGATGCTGAACGCACTGAGCGGCGCCGAGGATGACATCAGCAGCGTGACTCGGGCTCGCACAGTGACCATCTCCGAAAGCCCGGCCGCAGACCTGAAGGAAGTACCGGTGACCGCCACCCGGGCGCTCCCGGTCGCATTATTTCTGGCCGAGGAATGATGCGCGGTCGACGCCCGGAGCGCTACTTCGGCCGCTTGGGAGATCTGGCCGCAGCACGTTTCACAATGCTATTCGTGAGGGCGTGCGTGTAGGCACGCGTTCCCTGGACGAAGCGGCGTCGCTTGGAGCGCCCTTCGACTTTCTTCTCGCGATTGGTGCGTGGTACTCGGTTATCGTCCTGCGTGCCCATGGTCCATTGTACGATCCTTCGAGGCAATCAGGGGAGGCGGTTGGACACTGCCCCCGGTCGAGTTCGTATCATGACGGGCACGGGAGGAGAATATATCCGAAGGCTGATTCTTGCTGCCGGCGTGTTTACGCTGGTGTTCGCAGCAACTCCACGTTCTTCGTCCGCCGCCTTTTCACTGGCTCTTGCACGTGGCGATTATCCGCGAGGGAGCCAGATTGCGGGCCTACCGGCGACGAACCATGAGGTCGACATTCGCCTCGGTCCGGTCCATAGATCATCGTTCGATCAACTCCACCGGATTGATGGCGATGGATGGCTTCAGGCCGCCGTGTGGCACTTTACCACCGGGCGAGGCGCCACCAAATGGCGTCACCGCACTGTGTTTCTGTATGCGATAAACATCTTCCACAACCATCAGGAAGCGGCTCGGGCTGTCGCCGATGAGAAGATTCATGCCCATCCAGCGAAGGTCGCGCATCTGCCGTCACTGCTGTACGGCGTGAGCGATGTCCACCAGACGCTCGTGTTTACGTTCTTTGCATATCGGGAAGTGGAGGTCGAAGCGTACTACGAGTACAAAGGTGTAGCGCCCACCAAACTCGCGGCGTCGATTCGACACCAATTCGGTACCCAGGCCTCGCATCTGGCACACTTCGCACGCCGGCTCAGCGCGCTGGACCATCAGAAACCGATCTCGACTCCTATACCGACCTGGACCCCCCTGCCAACCCAAACGCCTGTACCGATCGAAACTCCGATTATCGTGCCCGTCGCGACTGCGGCCCCAACCTCGACCGTTGCTCCGACGGACACACCGACCCTCCTGCCACCGGCCGGGGCGACGAGTACGTTGGCTCCAACTCCGCTTCCCACTGTGTCACCGGCGCCAACGGGACTCGTCGTTCAAGCGGTTCCTCAGAGTCCCAGCTACCTGGTTCGGGACAGTGCCACTATTCTGGTGCACGCTCTGCTGAATGGCCACCCGCCGGTGGGCGCGTCAGTGGATGTATCCTTCTTTTTCCCTGGAAACGCGACCAACTGTATTGCGACCATAGACCCCAGCGGAAATGCATCGTGCTCGGTCATTGTCCCGGTGGTGCATGCCGGCGACACGATTCAGGTGAACGTGCAGGTCACCACGGTGTCGGGGGAGATTGCCACGACGAATACTTCGTTCACGATCGGACAGAAACCCGTGTAAAGCGATTGTCGGAGGCAGCAGCCTCCGCGCACATCCGGAGGCTTTCAACGCGTCCGTGATAGGTCGCGATTGACCACGGGAATGTTGAGCATATAATGGAACTCAGTTCGACGTAGGTAAGTCTGCCTGGCCGCGGCCACCCGGAAAGGACAGAACCGTGACTGACAGCCCGAATTGGTCCATCGACGCGGAGTACTTCGAGAACTGCAACTGCGATATCGTGTGTCCGTGCGAGATCTCGGCACTTGGTTTCCTGCAAGCTCGACCTGATCAGGGCCATTGTGACGTGTTCCTGATGTTTCACATTAATTCCGGATCGTTTGGCGACGTCCAACTGGATGATTTGAATGTCATGCTGGCCGCGCAGGCACCCGGTCCGATGATTGAAGGCAACTGGACGGCGGCAATTTACCTCGACGAGCGAGCTTCGGGCGAACAACAGCAGGCGTTGGGAGCCATTTTTGGAGGAGCTGCCGGAGGGCCGATGGCGGGGCTCGTGCCACTGATCGGCACGAACCTGGGCGCGAAGCTGGTGCCGATCGAATATCGAAATGAGGGACGCCGGCGCAGCGCCCGCATTCCGAATATCCTGGACGCCACCATCCAGGCTGTACCTTCCTATAAGGAAGATGCGGTGGTTATCAAGCAAAACGCCAACCCACTCTTCGACGGAGCAGACTGGGTGCAGGCGTCCGGCGTGTCCTCGAGCTATCGGGACTACGACTTCGAGTGGGACAACGCCGGAAAGTGCGCGGACTATGCGACGTTCCGGTGGACCGGCCCATAGTCGTCGATCGCACTCGGGATTGTGTCGCCGGCCCTCGCTCGCTAACGTAGCGCTGGGGGGCTCGCATGACACGTAAGCGATTACCGTGGCTGCTGGTTGGTTTGGTGGTGATTGCCGCTCTGGCCGGCGTATTGTATCCGAAGGGATCGAGCGGCGACACCGGGAGTGCTCAAACAGCACTCGTCGGCACGAATCTCGGTGCGACGCCTGCCCCGAACTTTCGATTGAAGGACCAATTCGGCAGGTGGACCAGCCTGTCCGGTTTGCGCGGGCGACCGGTGATCGTGACGTTCGTGGGCGCAACCTGCACCACGCTGTGTCCAGTGGTGGCGGAGAGCATTCACCGCACGCTGGCCGAGCTCGGTACGGTGCGAAAGTCGGCGGCCGTGGTTGCCATCAGCACCGACCCCGAACACGACACACCGGCGGCGGTGGCACGTTTCTCGAGCGAGCACGGGTTGATGCACCGCTGGCACTATCTGGTCGGAAGCCGAGCGACACTCACTCCCATCTGGCGCGCGTACCATCTGTACGTGGCGCCCAAGAACGCACCACCCCAGATCGCCAACGCGCATACCAGCGCGACCTACCTGATCGATGCGGCGGGACGAGAACGGGTATTGATGACCAGCTCACCGGATGTGGTGGGGCTCGATCGGGATGTTCGGATTCTGCTCGGTTTGCCGAGTGTCTCGGTGGCTCAGGTCGCTATTCCGGCCCCGCAGGCGGGACATCCGACCCCTGCGCTAAGCCTGCCTGGATTGCGCGGTGGGACGCTAACCTTGCAAGCGCTGCGGGGGAAGGTAGTCGTGCTCAACTTCTGGGCCACGTGGTGTCCTCCCTGTAAATCCGAGATGCCACTGCTGCAGCGCTGGTACCGGAGCGTGCAGGGTAAAGGGGTGGTGGTGTTGGGTGTGGACCAACAGGAGGGACGCAAGGATGTGGCGTCGTTCGTACGACAGGTCCGAGTGACGTATCCGATCGCCCTGGATACGGATGGGGTGGCCTCGGCGCAGTTCGACGTGGCAGGTCTGCCCACCACGCTGGTAATCGATCGGCAGGGGATCGTGCGATCGTTCAAACCGGGCATGCTGGATGCAGCGTACCTCCAGTCGCAATTGCGCTCCGTGGTGGAGGGACGAACGGCATCCTGAGCTTTCACCCGAGTCCGGAATCGCTACCATACACCGTCGTGCGCCCACCAGTCCGTTCGCCCGCGCAGGTCACCATACATCCAGGTCATCACGTGCCGCGGATGCACCCGGTAGAGCATGGTGCCGTCGACCAGGATCGTATCGCGGGCGCCGGTAGGCGGATCGACGTACTTTGCTCCACGTTCCGCATCCACCCGCTGAAGCTCGGCCTGGTCCGTCACCAAGACCGCCTCGCCTTCCAGGACAATGACATCGTCACCGTCGCCGGCGTGGATGATTACCTCGGGCTGATGCCGTAAATTCCTGGCCTTTTGTGACGACGAGTGGGTTGCAAAATACAGGGTGTGGCCGTCCCAGGTGAACCAGACCGGCATGGCATGCGGACGTCCGTCCGGTCGACTGGTGCTGACCCAGAGAGACCGCAGGGCGCACAATTGTGCGTCCACGCGGCTCCAGGGAATATGTCCCTTCATTGCCGAGCTGTAGCTCGGTGCCCTACCCTTTCACACCAGATCGTGAGATGCCCTCGATAAAGAAGCGTTGCAGGAAAATGTACATGATCATGATCGGAATGATGACGATCATCGAGCCTGCCATCTCTTGCGGCCAATAGGTGATGTACGCAAACGCGTAGTGCTGTAAGCCGACCGGCAAGGTGTACATGCTGCTTGAACTGGCGATGAAACTCGGCATCAGGAACGAATCCCAGTTGCCCTGAAACTGCAGAATACCGAGCGTCGCCAATGCCGGCTTGGACAGCGGGAGCGCGATACGCCAGTAGATGCCGAAGCGCGAAAGACCGTCCACGCGCGCGGCCTCCTCCAACTCCAACGGTAGCGACATGAAGAACTGGCGCATTAAGAAGATGCCGAAGGCCGACACCATGAACGGTATGGCGAGACCCTGGTAGGTGTTGATCCAGCTCAGTTTGACCAGGATCACAAAGACTGGGAGCAGCGTCATGGCAGCAGGCACCATCATCGTGCCGATGATGATGAAGAAGAGTGTGCTCCGTCCGGGGAAGCGCAGTCGGGCGAAGGCGTAGCCGGCCAGAGAGTCAAAGAACAGGTTGCCGACGGTCACGAGGGCAGCCACGATGATGCTGTTGAGGAACCAGTGGGGAAAGTCGCCGTTCGTCACGTTCAGGACGCCGTTCGGACCGGTCCAGGCCTGGAGCGTCCAGTGGAGAGGTAGCCCGGTGGGAACGGCACGCGAGGATTCGGCCTGCGTCTTGAACGACGTCAGGATGCTCCAGAGGAATGGGATGGCCGTGAGACACGTGTAACCGATCAGGATGACGTAGAACAGGCCCTCTTTGGTGTAACCGCTGAATCCGGTGCGCTTCTTGACGCCGACTTGAAAGGCCATTACGCTGCCTCCTCCCCGATGAATCGGCGAATGAGAATCGTCGCCACGAAGATGAACGCAAAGAGCACGAA
>JANWJD010000020.1 GCA_025449555.1 Chloroflexota bacterium
GACGAAGCACGCCGATGATGCCGCCGTGACTGAGGTGCAGCCAATACTCCCGCCACATCCGCTCCCGGATCTGCCGGATCGGCAACCGCTCCACGCTCGCCATGGTGGCGATCATCGCCACCAGGCGTGGGCCAAAGCGACCGCGACCCAATCGGCCGTGCGTGATCCCAGGAACTGTCGGCAGCACCCGTCGGCCACAGGCGGGACACTGCCGCCGCATCACCAGGTGCTCGATCACCCGCGCTGGCTGTGGCGCTGGGAGCTCAATCACCTGACACCGTCGATGCACCCATCCGCCGGTGAGGGCAGTGCCACAGCGGGGACACGCATCCACCGCGTGTTCAATCCGCTCATCCACCTGGCAACTCCGCGGTCGTCCATGATTGTGCTCAGCAGCTCGTCGCTTCCTGGGGCGCTGCTCGCCCGCCGCTTTGGTGCGCTCACTCGGCCAGGGCTCAGGCTCGTGCGGTGCTGGTCGTTCGTCGGCATGCGCGGTGAGGGCGGCCACCTGCTGCCGCAGCAGGGTGTTCTGCTCGATCAGGCCGGCGTTGATCGTCTCCAGCAGGTGCAGGCGCTCTCGCACTGCCCCGACCTCGCGTTCCAACTGCTCAATCCGCGCATTCTGGCGCGCAATCCCGGCCTGGAGGCGGGCACGTTCTTGCTCACCCGCCCGGCGCTGCTCCCGTTCCTTCTCCAGCAGCATGGCAAGGGTGGCGGCATCCGGTGAGCCGAGGGGGAGGCACTCGTCCATCGTGTGCTGATCCTACGACGGTGTCATCCTCACGTCAACCCCAGTCTCACTACTTCTGAACTCTTACGTTCGCTGTCTCGAGTTGCGCGTAGCACTCACCCGGTGTACCGTTGGGGATAGGAGGACGACGCCATGGGAGAGCCGCGCACCGATCTTCACGACGACCTCAGGGCACTGATCGCTGCAGGGCGTGAGCTTTCACCAGAGCACGACACCGTGCTGGCCGACATGTTCCTTGACCGTCTGAATCGCACGACAGTGAAACCAACCTCCGGGCGCTCGCTTTCGCCGCGGGCCGTGCGGCACCGTGTCGGTGCGGCGCTGCTGGCGCTTGCCCTGCTGACCGGCGGCGCTCTCGTGTCAGTTCAATGGTCGAGCCACGCAGACGAGTCGAGTTTCCCGCAATCGTCGGTGATGAAGGCGGGTCCAGACGTGAAAGTTTTCCCGGCCATGCCCTCGGGCAAAGCGTTCGTTGCTCCCGCGAAACCTGCGCCCAAAGGCGTTCCGCCTCAGCCGAAAGGCTAAAACGGCGAGCTTGCAGCGACCGGGTGCTTCCTTCCTGAGCGTTGGAAGATGGATCCGGTGTGCTGTTAAGGCGCCAAAGTACCAGAGGCACCCGGGGCGGTAGTCAGATACCAGAAATCCGTTGTAGGAGCGGTCAGCATGACATCGAAGGTGACTGCGCCCCAACCGTCGCCTCGACGAGAGCGATCGCCGTGAGTGACGGACCCGAGATCGAAGTCGAGCGCATGCAGTCGGTAACCATGTGGTTCGGAATCGGCACACCACTGGAGGCGACCCTGATCAAAAGCGGCCTCTCCAACCACAACTACGCCGTACGCACCGACCAGGGTGAGTACGTGGTGAAGTACTTGGTGACCCAGTCGCCGGAGAATATCGAAAACGACCTCTCCATTCAGCAGCAACTTCTGCAGGCGGGTGTGACCACCCTCCAGTATCTCCAGGCCCCCAGCGGCGGCTTCGTATGCCACGGATCCGACACTGTGAAGGCAGTCGTTTCAAAGAAACTCGACGGCGCGACGCCGTGTCACATGAGTGCTGACCTCGTTGAGGACATCGGTCGCCATCTCGCGCTGTTCCACACGTCGGTTACTTCGTGCCCGAACGCCAACCTGAGAGGACTGATGAACTTTGAGGTGTCCGGCATACGTGCAGAGTGGGCATCACAACTGCTTCAACAGCCTCTGCCCAGAGGAATTATTCACGGAGATTTGCACAGCGGCAATGTGCTGGTCGATCCACTTCATCCGGCATGCGTTACAGCGATTCTGGACTTCGAGGAAGCCGGAGAAAATCTGTACCTGATCGATCTCGCGGCTACGCTCGTTGGAGTCTCTTCATCATTCGACGGCACGTCAATTGACGTTGAGCTGCTCCATGCGGCGAGGCGCGGGTACGAGACGGTGAGACCCCTGACTGATGAGGAGAATAAGTGGTTGCCACAGGCGTTCAGGTACGCCAACGAAGCTTGGATCAACTGGTTTGCCAAATACGGTTTTGACCACTACGCGCGCCAACACCGACGTCGATATGAAAGATTTCGGATGGTCTTCGGCGACCATGCCACCTGGTGATGAAGGAAAGTACAGTGCTCTCCAGGAGGAGATCACGGCCGAACCCGACATCGCAGTGTTTCACCTGCGAGTTCTCGGGAAAAGCAGTCACCTACCCCTGATCACTTCCAGCAGATTGCCGTTACCGTCGCCCTGACCGCCAAAGGCATACACCCGACCATCCGGTCCCGTTGTTGCCACGAGACTCAAGCGCGCGTTGAATGTCAAACCGAGCGTGGTCCAGGTGTTCGATTGCGGATCGTACGCATCGAACGTCGTGCAGGCGTTCGCGCTGCAGCCAAAGCCACCGAACAGGAAGACTTTGCCGTCGGCGCGGGCAGCCGAGGCGTACCAGCGGCCGGTGGGGAGCGGAGCCGTCGCCGGGTGAGCCGCCTGGACTGCCGAACTGACCAACGCCGTCACCACAAGGAAGAGGAGGGCTGTGGGCCGGACCCGAATCATCGGATAGGCTCCCTTCAAGGAATCCAGTGCGCAGTCGGGATGATCACGGCGAGTGGACCATAAGAGTGCTGTGCGAAACGGATGGAGCCGCGGGCCAGGGGTCGGGGGGTTCCCGATGGGTGCGTCGCCACGATCATCACTGCACAGCATGGCTCCGGTCCGCCGACTGAGTAACAGGTATGGACCGCCGGGCATGCGATGCTGATCATCGGCACGACCTTGCTCCCATCTGCCAGGAGCTCTGGCTGCCAGGTTGTGCCACCGTCGACTGTCGTGGAGATACCGGAAGTCCCGGCAACGCGGCAGCTCTGACTGGTCGTACAGTTGATGGCCATGAGATACTCGCCACTGCTCACCACGCTGGACCGCCAAGTGGCTCCAGCATCATGCGTTACCAGGACGGGGCCGGGCAACCCATTGGGATTGCTTGCCTCGGGGTTCTGCGTGAACGACAGCAGGTAGCAGGTCGTGGTGGTGGGGCACGAGAGATCTTGCCCGAGCGGTGCGTACCCACTGTCGGGCACGGTCCCCGGCACGGTGAGATGCCGAGTCCAGTTCTTTCCACCATCCGTGCTGGAAAGAATGACGACCTGCTCATCAGGGTGACCGGGTGCGGCCACGTGGTAGATCGTGGCGAGGACAAAGCAAGTTGTGACGCTGGGGCAGGAGATGCGATTCGGCGTGACCAGCATGAGCAGATTGGGTGGGCCAGTCGATCCCGTCCGGGCGGCGGTATCTATTTCGGTCTGCACGCTCCAGCTCCGTCCGGTATCGTGCGTGACGAGCACCGCGAGGCGCTGGGCCGGGCCGCTATTCCCCGGCGGAGTCTCGCCGACTGTGGCCAGCACGTAGCAGGTGGTCGCCGCAACGCAGGTAATGTCCGACGCCTGATTGTGGGAGAGAAGTCGGTTGCTGATCTGCTGCCAGCGCGTCTGGTGCCAGGTCACAGCGCCGTCGTCGCTGCGGTCGAGCGCTATCGGGCTAGGGTCCGTCCCGCCGACGGCAAAGCAAACGCTCACCCTGGGGCAACTGAGACGTTCGAGCAGGTCCGGAGTCTGCGGCGTGGTACGCCACGTTCTGCCGCCGTCCGTCGTGGCGGCGAAGGAGGCCGGCACCTGGTCGCACGGGCCGTTAAGAGGGCAGGCATTGCGACTTCCGGCGACATAACAGGAGGTAGTGGTCGGGCAGCTAATGTCCGTCAAGGTCTGGTTATGAACCACACTGTGGTACAGCGTCTCCTGGGTATGTCCGAACCCGTCACTCGTTTTCAGCAGGCCGAAGAGCGTCGACAGGTAGCAGGTGGCAGGGCCCGGGCAGGTCAGGCCCGCCGGCTGGCTGGGTAATCGACGAACCGACCAGGTCTGGCCGCTGTTGGTGGTTCGCAACACAGACTGGTCTGCGGATGCGTAACAGGTGGTTGCGGTGGGACAGTCGATATCCCCGGCGGCGCCATCGTGCACTCGCTTCCATGTTCTTGCCCCATCCCGGCTGACGTAGATGTGCCCCAGGTTGCACTCGCCGCCGCAGTCCTGGGCGATCGCAAAGCAGATTTCCGCCGCAGGACAGACCATTGCAGAGAGTCCAGTTGGGTTTTGAGAGCCGCGCAACCTCCAGGTCTGCCCACCGTCGACACTCCACAGAAGCCTAACCTCATTCTCCACGATGCCCGCGGCATAGCAGATGGTCGTGGTTGCACAGGTGATGACGTCGGATTCGACCAGACCCTGGATGTGGACGAGCTGCCAGGTAGTCGCGCCGTCAGTGGTGCGGAGGATCGCGTTGCTCCCTCCCGGGTTGCCGTTCGATCCTCCGAGGAGACATGTCTGCTCGCTCGGACACGCCAGAGAGGATACAAATGTGTATGGGCTGCCGGCTATGTGTGTGGATACCTGCCGCCAGGTGGTGCCACCGTCAGCGCTCTTGAGTATCACGAGCTGGGCGGACTGGGAGTAAGGAGTGTTCGTGAGACCGGCGGCATACCACGCTGCATGACCGGGACAGGCAATTCTTTCGAGAAACGCGGTGGTCCCGCTCCGACGTTCCGTCCAATGCTGCCCGCCGTCTGCGGTCGTGACGATGCTCCCTCCCAGACCGACGGCCACACAGGCGGTGACGGAACGACAGGCGACAGCATTGATCCCGTAATTGCGGGGTACCGGGTTTTGCCAGTACCAGGCCGACCCACCGGCGGCGTTCGCTGCAGTCGGCGGCGTCCGCGGGGCCGCAAGGTAGATCACAGCGACACAGGTCGCGAGTGCAACTCGGCACAGCGGTCGAACGCTCCATATCATGTTCTTCTCCCTTTTCATGCACCCGTCGGAACTCTTGTCGCGCGCGATACAGCCGCTGCCCTGGGGATCATCACGACCTGGTTCATTGCTTTGCTCATGGATCTCAGCCTATGCGCCTCGCCGTTACACGGGCATTACACCGCTCGTCTGCGACCGAAACGGTCCTCTCCTTTCAATGTGTGTACCTTCCGCCGCCCGCGGAATGGTGCCCGTTTAACCTGGCGTCCCATCCACGAGGACGATGTTAGAGATCGTGGCCGCATGGTGCAGAGCCCGCGCCTCGGCATACTCGGCTGAACTCCACCAGTTTTTGGCTCGCTCTGTATCGGGGAACTCGATCACGACGATGCGGTGAGGTTTCCAGTTTCCCTCGAGTGCTTCGATTGATGAGTCGCGAGGGAGCAGATACCGACCGCCACAGCGTGTGACTGCTGCCGAGGCGAGAGACGGGTAAGCGCTGAACATGTCAACATCGGTGACCGAGAGCAGGTCGATCAGAATGTAGGCTGTCATCACCGCCTCCCTCGTCTTGGTGTCGGTGCTGCCATGTACGTGTCTGATGTCCAGTCTGGACCCAGGTCGGGACACCGGCCACGAAGTTTGCCACACACTGACTCACACACTTCGGTGGTGGCGCGACAGATCCAGTGCTACACTGCAGACCAAGAAGGGACGAGGGACCGCTCCTGCGCCGGACAGAAGAGGGAGATCATGGTCGACGTGGCGGAGGGATCCTTCGCTGAGTTGCTGAAGCGGTACCGGGCGGTCTCAGGACTGCCCCAGGAGGAGTTGGCGGAACGAGCCAGCTTGAGTGCTCGCGCCATCAGCGACCTGGAGCGAGGGATCAAGCAGCGTCCATTTCCTCACAC